>DATKKN010000001.1:0-6656 GCA_035542895.1 Methanomicrobiales archaeon
TACCGGGCACGATGCAATGCATCCAGTGCGGGTGGTGCTGCCGGCAGTACAGGGGATACCACTGGGCAAAGGCGCCCGACCTGCTCAGGTGGCACGGAGAGGGCAGGCAAGATATTCTCAGGTTTGTCGCAGCAGGGCGAAACCCCGACGGGACCGTCCGGACCGCCGCCGACCTCGGCTCAGGCGAGCTCGCGGCGATGGATCCGGCAACGGGCTGGACCGATCCGGTCACGGGGAACCTCCTCGAGGGCTGTCCCTTCCTCAGGGACGCCGGGGATGGCCGGTTCCTCTGCTCCATCCACCCGACGAAGCCTGCCGTCTGCCGGGAGACGAATACCTGGGAATGGGGGATCGGGAGGTACGGGCCCTGGGCCTGCCCGGCCTCTCCGCCGTGATCCCGCGTCCGGCTCCTCAGCTCTTCTTCTTCGCCATCTCCTGGGCGGTCTCGAGGAGGACCCGGTTCGACGCGAGGAGCTCCTCGATCTCGTTCCGGTCATAGACGCAGAGGCAGTCGTTTCCCTTCGCGATCTCCCGGCCGTACTCAAAGTTCTCGAGGATGTCAGCGGAAAACATCCCTTCCCTTACATAGAGCTCGTCCATGGCATATTTCAGGCAGTCCACCCCCTTCGCCTCGTACCCCTTCATGAGGAGGAGGGCCCTGAAGATGTGCAGGAGGGACCGGTGCGACTGCTTCACGGCCCACTTGTCATTGTCACCCTTGAAGGACGTCCCCGCGATCTCGAGGTCGTTCTCGGCTTCCCTGAGCTCGGTACCGACGAGGCCGGGATCTATCGGGACCTTCCCGAGATTCCCCGACTTCAGACAGGCATCAAATCTCCGTGCCACGCCTTTCACCCTTCCGGAGGCCCCGGCCGGAATCCTCCCGGCGGAGAACCTGAACGACCCTGAGATGGCCCGGATCCCCATATTAACCTGCTGCCTGTTCCCGGAAAATGAGGCATCATTCTCACCATTTGCCAGGAGACGATGGGTTCTTATAGGGCCGGGGGGTTCTTATTCCCCAGTGGACAGGTGAGACCATGGTCGACGTTCTGCCTCTCTCCAGCTACCGGAATGTGTACGACGCGAGCAGGAAGGAATGCCCTGCGACCGATACCCTCCAGCCCCTCGAGGAGATCATCGGCCAGGAGCGGGCGCTCCGGGCGCTTAGCTTCGGCCTCGAGATCCGGGAAGCGGGGTTCAATATATACGTCGCGGGAATCGCGGGCACGGGAAGGAAGACGGCGGTCATGGATTTTCTCGAGCGGCTGGCGAAGGCCAAGCCCCGGGCGAGCGACTGGGTCTATGTCAACAGCTTCACAAACCAGTACGAGCCCAGCTCCATCCGGCTTCCCCCCGGGAAGGGCACGGAGTTCAGGGACGAGATGGCCGATCTCATCTCCGAGGTGAAGAAGAACCTGCCGAAGGCCTTCGAGAGCGAGGACTACGCCACCCGTCGGGAGGCGGCCGTGAGGTCAATCGACCAGGAGAAGGCGAAGCTCTTCGCCCAGATCCAGGCGAGCGCCCAGGAGCAGGGCTTCGTCATCCAGATGAGCCCCGCCGGCCTCCTCACCATCCCCGTGGTGGACGGGAAACCCCTCCCCGAGGAGGAGTTCGTCGCCCTCCCCGAGGAGACGAAGGCGGAGATCCAGCGGAAGATGGAGAAGCTCAACTCTGACCTCAGGAACGCCTTTCGGCAGGTGAGGGACCTTGACTCGAAGGGCGCCGAGGCGGTGGACAAGCTGAACCGCGAGGTTTCCCTCTATGCCATCGGCCACCTCATCTCCGACCTCAGGGAGAAGTACCACGACCTCCCCGAGGTCCTGAAGTATATCGAGGCCGTCCAGAACGATATCATCGAGAACCTCGATCAATTCATCGGGCCGGCCCAGCAGCCCCAGGTCCCGCCCCAGCTCCAGGCCTTCTTCAGGGAGCTCCCCTTCAAGAAGTACCAGGTGAACGCCATCGTCGACAACTCGAAGCCGGACGGGGCACCGGTCGTCTTCGAGCAGAACCCGACCTACCAGAACCTCTTCGGAAAGCTTGAGAAGGAGGTCCAGTTCGGGATCGTGTCCACCGACTTCACCATGATCCGCCCGGGGTCGGTCCATAGGGCGAACGGGGGGTACATGGTCATCCCGGTCGAGGACCTGCTGAGGAATCCCTTCGCCTGGGAGGGCATCAAGACCGCCCTCAAGACCGGGGAGGTCGCCATCGAGGAGCCCGGGGAGAGGATGGGCTTCATCACCACCCGGGGCCTGAAACCCCAGCCGATCCCCCTCTCGCTGAAGCTCGTGCTCATCGGGACCCCCCAGATCAACCAGCTCCTCTACAGCCTGGACCCCGACTTCAAGGACCTCTTCAAGGTCAGGGCGGATTTCGATGTCGTCATGGACCGGAACGACGAAAACTCGCTGAAATACGCCGCGTTCATCTGTACTCTTTGCAGGAAATACGACCTGAAGCATCTCGATGGCACGGCGGTCGCAAAGGTCATCGAGTACGGCTCGCGCCTCGCCGAGGACCAGAAGAAGCTCTCGACCCTGTTCGCGAGCGTCTCTGACATCATCAAGGAGGCGAGCTTCTACGCCACAAAAGAAAACTCGGAGTACACCACGGCAGAGCATGTCATGAAGGCCATCGACGAGAAGACCTACCGCTCGAACCTCGTCCAGCAGAAGATCCAGGAGTACATCGAGCGGGACATCTTCCTGATCGACACCGAGGGCGCCAAGGTAGGGCAGGTGAACGGGCTCTCGGTCATGGGCCTCGGGGACTATGCCTTCGGTATCCCCTCGCGGGTGACCGCGAGCATCGGCGTCGGCAGGGACGGGGTCGTCGATATCGAAAGGGAGGCGGCCATGGGAGGGCCCACACACACCAAGGGGGTGCTCATCCTCGGAGGCTACCTCGCAGGCAAGTTCGCCCAGGACAAGCCCTTCAGCCTCTCCGCACGGCTCGTCTTCGAGCAGAGCTACGGGGGGGTGGACGGTGACAGCGCCTCCTCGACCGAGCTCTACGCCATCCTCTCTGCCCTCTCCGGCCTTCCCATAAAACAGACCCTCGCCGTAACCGGTTCGGTGAACCAGAAGGGG
This sequence comes from Methanomicrobiales archaeon, assembly GCA_035542895.1. Lineage (GTDB taxonomy): Archaea > Halobacteriota > Methanomicrobia > Methanomicrobiales > JACTUA01 > JACTUA01. The sequence goes on from DATKKN010000001.1 coordinate 3,096, forward strand.
GAGGTCCAGGCCATCGGCGGGGTCAATGAGAAGCTCGAGGGGTTCTTCGAGGTCTGCAAGGCAAAGGGCCTTACCGGGGAGCAGGGCGCCATGATACCGGCGGCGAACGTCCAGAACCTGATGCTCAAGGAGGAGATGGTGGAGGCCGCGAAGGCCGGGAAGTTCCGGATCTACCCGGTGAAGACCATAGATGAGGGAATCGGGGTCCTGACCGGTGTCCCGGCAGGGGAGCGGAGGAAGGACGGGACCTTCAGGGAGGGCACGGTGAACTACCTCGTCAACAAGCGGCTCAGGGAGATGGCAGAGAAGCTCAGGGAGTACCAGCAGCCGCCAGCCAGATGACCCATAGACCCAGGATCACCGAGGAGTCCGTGCTCACCCGGTGGCTGGGCATGGAGATAGCGAGGATCAACGAGGGGATCGTCTCCGAGCGGAAAACCCTCGCATCGCTCCTCTCCGATGAGAGGCCTGCCTCGAGGACGAAGGCTGGCGGGGAATACCGGTTCGACCCGGAGATCCTCGCCGCTCTCGGCGATAAGCTGCCCGGGGATATCAGGCAGGCCCTGAAGCTCCCCATCCTCTTTTTCTTCAACCCCGATATCCGGGACAGCTGTTACCTCTCCGACGAGGCCGCGGTGCGGGCGCTCGTGGTGCTCGGGGAGATCGGCGAGGGGAGGAGGCTCGCGGAGGGCCGGCTCTGGGTCTCGCGGGCGATTGCCTTTGCCATCGCCCGCAGGTACCCGACGGCAATCCAGTTCACCATGACGTAAGAGATTCCGGGGGCACCCCCCTTCCCTTGCATGCAGATCAGCCCTCTTTCTTCCGGTACCGGGATCCTTCCTTCACGATCTCGCCGGAGGAGATGAGATCGTCGAGGGCTGCCCCGAGATCCTCCTCCCTTGCGGCGAGATGGTACCGCCTGGCGAGCTCCCCCTTCAGTTCCTCGAGGGTGAGGGGGCCTCCCGCAAGGATCTTCCCCGAGAACCCCACCAGGTCCTCGTGAAGGGCCCAGGGATAGATGATCCATCTCCAGACCGGGCAGACCACGGCGAAGTAATCGGGAACGAAATGCGAGACCTCCTTATGCTGGAGGACCGCGGTCCTCACCTCCGCGGGACCGAGACCTTTCACGTACTCTACCACGGCCTCGATGGTATCTCCGGTGTCGGTTACGTCGTCAACGATGAGAACCTTCATCCCCCGGATATCCGTGGAGAGGGGGAACCGGATCACCACCCTCTCCTTCTTCTCGGCGGCCATCCCCCAGTGCTCGACCTTCACGCTCGTGAGCATCGAGAGGAGGAGGAGATCGCAGAGGATCCTCGCCGGGATATAGCCGCCCCGCCCGATGGCGATGACGAGATCGGGCCGGTAGCCCGAGGATCGGATCTTCTCTGCGAGAACCTTCGCCAGCCGGTACTGGTCCTCCCAGGTCACCAGCTCGCAGGTGAAGGATCCGGTATCCATCGGCATGATGTTCCCTCCCGGTGATTCCTGACGGAATATTGCGTCACCGTGTTTTTTATACTCTTCTCGAGTACCGACGCCTCTGGGAGACGGCCCCTCCGGTCAGGCTCTGGACCGGGAAAACAGGGAAGGAAAATTGGAGGGGATTCAGGCGTTCTTCATCCTGGCCTTTGCCACGAAGCCCGCCTTGTCGATGTAGTAGAGGAACCCCGTCTCCTTGGCAACGCGCTCCGAGCCGACCTTCTTCTTCCTGCCACCCGGGTTGTTCTTCATCGGGGCGGCCCAGACATAGCCGTCCTTGCCCAGATAGTACAGGTAGCCCTTCTCGCGCTTAATCCTTTCAGATCCTACTTTCTGTCCCATTTTTACTCCTCAAATGTAATTTTAGGTTTGTATAACTGAAATAACGTTTCGAAGGTTTAAATACTTTACGGAGTTTTTTGCCTGCAATTGGGGAAACGAGAACAGGGAAAGGGCGGGCTTGCGGGGCTTCCGAAGGAGGTCATCCACCGGATCTTGATTTCGTGAGCTTTTCGGCCTTATCATGTCATTCGAAGCCGTTATAGAAGCTTTCTCCCCCGATAAAGGCATATTCCGCCGGTTCCGACGGTCCGCCCGGCCTACGGCATCTCTGCCCGGTACCCCGCCTCCTCCACCCGCCTCAGGATCTCCTTTCCGTGTTCCCCGTCCCTTGTCTCGACCTCGAGGGCAATGCGGACCGAGTGCACGGGGAGATCCCGGCCGCCCCTCGTGTGGTGGATCTGGAGGATGTTCCCGCCTGCGGCTGCAACCACCCCGAGGAGCCTCGCGAGCGATCCCGGAATATCCTCCAGCACGATCTCAACCTGCAGGATCCTCCCGGTCCCCACGAGCCCCCGGTGGATCACCCGCTCGAGGAGATGCGTCTCGACGTTCCCGCCGCTCACGACGAGGACGACCCGCGAACCCTCCTCTGCCTTCACCTTCCCGGAGATGAGTGCGGCAAGGGGGGCCGCACCGGCCCCCTCGGCGATCACCTTCTTTCGTTCCAGGAGGAGGAGCATGGCCTCCCCGATCTCCTCCTCGTCCACGAGGAGAATCTCCTCCACAAGGTCCCGGATGACCGGGAAGGTGAGGTCCCCGACCTTCCGAACCCGGATGCCGTCCGCGAGGGTCGGGCCTGCCTCCACGGGAACGGGCATCCCGGCCCTCATTGCCTCCGCCGCCGACGGGCATGCCGCGGCCTGGACCCCCCACACCCGCACCCGGGGTGCGACCCCCTTTGCGGCGGTGGCTATCCCGGCGATGAGCCCCCCGCCGCCGATCGGCACGAGGATCAGGTCGACCTCCGGGAGATCCTCGAGGATCTCGAGCCCGATGGTCCCCTGGCCGGCGATGACCTCCGGGTCGTCAAAGGCCGGGATGTAGGTCATCCCGGAACCTGCGAGATCCTGTGCATGCTGCATGCTTTCTTCGAGCGTTTCGCCGGAGAGGATTACCTCCGCCCCGTAGGACCGGGCCGCCGCCTGCTTCGAGACCGATGCCCAGGCGGGCATCACTACCGTCGCCGGGACCCCCGCGAGCCTCGCCGCCAGGGCGACTCCCTGGGCATGGTTCCCGGCAGACGCCGCGACCACCCCCCCTTCCCCGATCTCGTCCCTGCGGGAGAGGATCCGGTTCACGGCTCCCCGGACCTTGAAGGACCCGGCCTTCTGCATCGTTTCGAGCTTCAGGTAGACCCCGTACCCGGACAGGGAGGAGAAGGTCGGCGAGAAGACGAGGGGGGTGCGGATGACATGGGGCGCGATCAGCTGCCGGGCCCTGCGGATATCGGAGAGGGTCACCATGGGGGAGGGATTCCTTCCGCCTCCTTATCACCCTTGCGCTGAGCGAGGTTCCATCAGGAACCGAGCTGGAGCAACCCGCCGCCAGGCGGGGTGCGACCTAGGCGGCACCCTTTTTCCCCCGGGGATGCAACCGGTCCTGGGAACCCGTTGTACTACCACGTCATCCTCACCGATCACTGCAACCTCTCCTGCAGCTACTGCAGGGGAAAGCCCTTCGTTCCCTCGGAGGATCCCGGGGGGCCCGGGATTGACGGCGATCTCCCCCTCG
>DATKKN010000002.1:0-2491 GCA_035542895.1 Methanomicrobiales archaeon
GGCCCGGGTCCGCAGGAACCGGGGGGCGTCCCGGGGGGGTGGCGCGAAGCGGCTCCCCTGGACCTGGCCTCTCGCTCACTGCTGCCATCGTCACGGGAACCGGATGCATTCCCCGTCCCGGGCGACATGGGGGAGGTCCCAGGGGATGAGGTGGGAGAGATGTACGAAGCGCCATTCCCGGGCTCCCGTTTCCCGGGCAAGCCTCAGGGCCTCCTCGTAGTTCATGTGCTTGGAGAGCCGGATCTCGGGAGGGACGATGGCGTCCAGGACGAGAAGGTCAGCCCCCGAAATGAGCTCCTTCGATCGTTCCGGGATATCCACCCTGGTGTCACCGGTGTACGCGAGGATGCTTCCCCGGGGGGATTCGATCTTCACCCCGAAGCTTGGGACCGGCGGGTGGTTCACGGGGAAGAGGGTGACTGTGAGCCCGAAAAGGGGGAACGGGGCGAAAGGCTGTATCACGTGCCTCTCAAAGGTGAGGAAGCTGAAGAGGGGTGCACAGTACGAGAGGGTCTCCTCCGCAGCGTATGCGGGAGGAGGGTCCTGGACCCGGTAGAATTCGCCGAAGCCCGAGTAATGGTCGTAATGGCCATGGGTCCAGATCACCGCATCGATCCGGGGCGAGCCGGCGCACAGGAGCTGCCGGCGGAGGTCCGGCGAGGTGTCGACGAGGACGTGTTTCCCGCCAACCCCGACGAGGAGTGAGGTGCGGAGACGCTCGACCCCGTGCTCCCTGGCATAAGTGCAGTTCGTGCAGGCGCATCCGATCTTGGGAGTCCCGATGGCATCCCCCGTGCCGAGGAAGAGAAGGTCCATGCTACCCGGGCGGGACACCCCGGAGGTGGTTCCGGTTCACGACGAGGGCAAAACCGCGCTGGATGTCCTCGTCCCCGATCCGGGTACGTTCCCGGATCAGGGAGGAGAGGAGGGCCTCCTTGACGAGGACCCGCAGGTCGGCTCCCGAGAACCCTTCGGTCCTTGCCGCGAGCCCCGCGATGTCCCCGTCCCAGGGGAGGGGCCCGGTGACCTTCGCGAGGATGGCCTTCCTCGTTTCTTCGTCAGGGAGGAAGAACTCAACCACCTCGTCGAACCGGCGCCATGCGGCCTCGTCCAGGAGCTGGGGGTGGTTCGTCGCAGCGATGAGGAGCACCCCGTCGCGGACGAGGCTCACCCGGTCGATGTTCTTGAGGAGCATGTTCACCGCCCGCTTCATCGCGCCGTGATCGTCGGTGATCCGGCTCTTTGCCACGAAGTCGAACTCGTCGATGAAGAGGATGGCGGGGGCGACCTTCTTCGCGAACTCGAAGATCCGGTCGATGTTCTTCGAGGTCTCCCCGAGATACTGGGAGGTGACCATGGAGAGGCGGACCTCGAGAACGGGCATGTGGAGCTCCCGGGAGAGGGCGAGGGCGAGGGTAGTCTTTCCTGTCCCGGGAGGGCCCACGAACAGGAGCTTCCCGAGCTCGTAGATCCGGTGCGAGCGGAGGAGGTCCCGGTGGAGGAGGGCGGTCCTCACCTTCCCGGCTATCCCCGCCTGCTGGTCCGTGCAGACCAGGTCCGAGAGCGAGGGCTCGACTTCCTCCGGAGCCGAAATGATGAGGAGGTCGAGGGCCGCCTTCAGGGCGTCGTCGCCGGTGACGAGGGCCGCGATCTTCCCGTCAAGGTTGGTGCGGGTGTCCTCGAGCCGCGGGTTCCCTGCCTTCACCTCCCGGTAGGAAATCCCGGTGGAGTCGAAGCCCTCGAAGAAGCTCGCGAGGGCCGGGTTCCGGGCGATGAGGGCCTTCCCCCCCTTCTTCAGGAACCAGCCGGCGGCCGCATCGAGGGCCGAGATGCGCATCCGGTGGCCGAATGAATCCAGCTCGATGAAGGGGTTCCCCTTCACCTTCCCGGAGGCGTCCCCGATACCGGTCGCCTGCGCGATGGTGCCATCGGAAACAATCACCGGCCGCTTCACGAGGCCGTCGGCACCCATGCCAAAGGCCTCCCTGCAGCGGGGGGTCAGGTCGTTCCCGTCAAGGTCCCGGTTCCGGTTGAACACCTCGGCGGTGAGGAGGATCTCCATCACCTGCATGAGCTCGCTTGTCCCTTCTGCGGCCATAGCTGTAACTGAGTGAATTTCACCGGAAAGCCAATAAGGGTATCTCAGCGTGTGGTTCAGCGGGTGGTGACGATGCACCCGTCCCCGGTTACGATGACCGTGTGCTCGGCCTGGGAGACGAGGGACCCGGGCACGTCACGGAGGACCGGGTAGGCATGAAGGTGGCCCGAACGTACCAGGCCGGAGAGAGTGATCTCGAGCTTCTCCCCGGAAAGCCACCTGCGCGCGAAGGGGAGGCCGTGGCGCTCCCGCACCTGGTCGAGGAGTCGCTTTGCGGCGGGAAGCCGTGCCGGCCGGTCCAGGATCTGCTGGAAGATCTGGACCCTTGGGGAGTCCGAGACAAAACCGGTCCCGGTGGATGCAAAGGGCTCGATGGCAAAGATCATGCCCTCC
>DATKKN010000003.1:0-6359 GCA_035542895.1 Methanomicrobiales archaeon
GAATTCCTCCCAGATGGTCGCGAGATCCTCCTGGATGTAAAAATTCTTCTCAGAGCCATAGGCAAGGATGTCGTTCCCATAGACCCGGGAGTAGAACCAGTCATCCGAGATGATCCTCGTCCGGGGACTGGTCAGCAGTCCGTAGGTCTGGGTGGTCTTACCGGAACCCGATGTCCCGACGATGCAGATCCCTCTCCCTTCGACATCCACGCAGGCACCATGCATCGACCAGATGCCATGTTCATCCTCGAGGATGTCGCCGGCAAGGCTCAGTGCGATGGATTTTATCCAGCCGTAATAGGGCATGTTGACGAGGAATGCAGTCTTCACCTGGGGATCGAAGAGAACGGTATCCGGCGGGTAGGTGTCGTCCCCGATGACATACAGCCTGCCGTGCGAACGGATGTTCTGCGACATCGAGTAAAAGTTGTCCTCCCAGGTATCCTTGAGCGTGTGATCATCGCAGAGGAGCTTGATGCAACAGCCATAGATCTCGGATTTTACCTCGTAGCGGATACCCGGGGCATAACGCTCTTTCAGGCCCTCGCTCTCCTCGGTTGAGATGAGGGAGATGCTGTAGGTCATGGGTATGGCATGTATAGAGGGGGATAACTCTTCATTTTTTGCATTTCTTTGTCGTTATCCGTGGATATCCGGTAAGCGGCAGGAACCTGGTGAGGAGGAAATATTCATTAGGGCTGAAGAGAACACAGCGTGATGCTATGGAGACCACCGCTCTGGAGACCATCGAGGAGAACCTCGGCTACCATTTCGGGGACCCGTCTCTCCTCGCCCGGGCCCTGACGAGAAAGGAGTTTGCGGACCGGGAATGGCAGCAGGGCAGGCACCTGCAGAATCAGGAGGTCCTGACGACCCTCGGGGATTCGGTACTGACAACTGTTTTCATCGAACTCCTTATCCAGGCCAGGTATCCCACCCGCATGGCGCTTATGGCGGAAAGAGAGAATCTGGGACATCAGGAGGCTGTGGTCGAGGTTGCCGGCCGGATTGGGATCGCTCCCTTCATCAGCACAGGGATTGAGGGGGATGAATTGAAGAAACACTGGCCGGAGATACTGGCCGATACCATGAGAGCAATCATCGGGGCTCTGTACCTGGACGGGGGCTTTGAACCGGCGAGGACGGCCATCGTCGGATGGTATGGCAGCATGGTGAGGCCCCATCTGGTTGAATAAACAGGTATAAAACCATATTTTTCAAGTTCTTCCCGCTGGATTTTAAATCCCGGCGTATGTTTTTTTAAAATAGTGAGGAGGATTGGGTTTCAGGCCTTTAGCTTCTTCTCAATCGCCTTCTCGTCGCTCCTTATCTCGAGGCCGGTGGCAATGGAGAGGGCACCGTAGAAGATGGAGAAGAACCCGACGTAAACCATGACGATGACCTGGGCGCCCATGACCGGGTAGAAGATAAAGATCCCGCCGAGGATGACCGAGAGGGCCCCCGTCAGGCCGAGGAGCCACTGGTGCTCGGTGAACTCGGGGTGGAAGATCGCCATGGCGATCTCCATGAGGCCGATCCAGATCATGGAAATCGCAATGAGCCATGTCAGGGCCACGGCCGCGGCCGTGCGGTAGTAGAGAACGACAACCCCGAGGATCAGGCCAATCACCGCCGTTACGATGGGGATGACCGGCTGCGGAAGGCCTTTCGGCACCTTGGAGGAGACGTAGAGGGTCAGGATCGAGGCGATGAGGACGACGATCCCGAAGAGGATCACCCCGACCTCCACGGCAATGTTTGGCCATAAGAGGACCAGAAAGCCGATGATCAGGGCAAGAATTCCCACGATGACAAACGAGCTCCATTTCACCGGGGTTGTCTCAATAACCACTGCTGCTTCAACCATGGTATATCACCGGTTTCCTCCTGCATCATCATGGTTTATAAATATTTCACTTTTAAACTGATAATCCGCCTTTTTTCGGTGTCATTCGCAGGGACGGGCAATCATCCCGGTAGCTTTATCGTGTCATAAAATTATCACTTATACTATAAATGAAAAGATATGAAACCCTGATCCCCCGGGTCATCGGCATCATCGGGGAGGAGGCCCTTGCCCTGGAGCTCGAGGGGATCCTCAGGAAACACGAGGGAATCGCGAGGAGGCACCGGAGGGCCGGCCGGGTGGAACGGTGCGCCTCCGAGGTGGCCGCCGCGGTCCGGACATCCGGTGAACCATCGGAACGGGCCGCCGCCCGGGCGGCCCTCGCCCGGAACCTCGCCCAGGCCTCGGTCTACCGGATGGCCGGTGTCCTCGAAAAAGAAGGGATTTCCCTCTCGCCCGCGACCATCCTCCGGGAGATGGGGCGGATTAAACAGGGGATCTATTGAATTCCCGTGGCATCCCCTCGAGAGGACAGGCCTCTCCGGGAGCAGGAGCAGTATTATACCTTTTTATGCCCGGACCAGGAACGGCAGGATACACCAGGAGCGGCGGCTTTCCGGAAGCTCGAAGGACAGGAATGTGTAACAAAAAAGGTTATTTAGACGGTTTTACCGTCTTTACGCCCCGGAGCATGGAGATCTTCCCGGTCCGGACCAGCTCCTTGACCCCGTACTGCCGGAGCAGGCTTTCCAGGGCATCGATCTTCGTGGAGCCGCCGGTGACCTCGAGGACCACGGACTTCGACCCCACGTCAACGATCTGGGCCCGGAAGATGTCGGCGATTTGCATCACCTCGGCCCGGCTCGAACCTGCCTCTGCGGTGACCTTGATGAGGGCGAGCTCCCGGTCCACCGTCTCGTTCTCGGTGATGTCCGAGACCTTTACGACATCGATCAGCTTGTTCAGCTGCTTGATGACCTGCTCCACCTGGGCGTCGTCCCCGATCACCACGATGGTCATCCGGGAGAGATCCGGCTCCTCGCACGTACCCACCGCGAGGCTCTCGATGTTGAAGCCCCTCCGGGAGAAGAGCCCCGAGACCCGGGAGAGGACCCCGGGCCGGTTCAGCACGAGGACCGCCAGGGTGTGGGCCTTCATCGCGGGTGCCCCCCGATCATCTCGTTGATGGCAGCCCCTGCCGGGACCATCGGGAAGACGTTCTCCTCCCGCTCGATCCGGAAGTCCATGACGAAGGGCCCTTCGGCTGCGATCGCCGTCTTAAGGGCCTCCCTGACCTCGTCAGGGGACTCGACCCGCATCCCGTCGACCCCGTAAGCCGCCGCGATCTTCACGAAGTCGACGGGGGGGAGCTCGGTGTAGGAGTAGCGCCGGTCATAGAAGAGCTCCTGCCACTGCCTGACCATCCCGAGGAACATGTTGTTCAGGATGGCGACCTTCACCGGGATCCTGTTCGCGGAGACGGTCCCGAGCTCCTGGATGTTCATCTGGAAGGAGCCGTCTCCGGCAATATCGAAGACCTGCTCACCGGGCCGGGCAAAGGTTGCACCCATCGCCGCGGGGAAGCCGTAGCCCATGGTCCCGAGCCCGCCCGAGGTGAGCCAGGAGCGGGGCTTCCGGAAGCAGTACCACTGGGCAGTCCACATCTGGTTCTGGCCGACCTCCGAGACGATGACCCCCTCTCCCTTCAGGAGGTCCGAGAGCTCCCTGATGATGAACTGCGGCCGGAGCTTCCCGTCGTCCCTGTACTTGAGCGGGTGCTTCTTTTTCCAGGCCCGGATCTTCTCGACCCAGTTCTCCCTCGCCCCTTTCTTTGCCGAGTGAAGCATGGCCTGGAGGACGGACCGGGCATCCCCGACGATGGGGACGTCGATGGGCTTGTTCTTCCCGATCTCGGCGGGATCCACGTCGATGTGGATGATCTTCGCCTGGGGGGCGAAGGTCGAGACCTTGCCCGTGACCCGGTCGTCGAACCTCACCCCGATGCCGACGAGGAGGTCGCACTCGGTGACCGCGAAGTTCGCGTACTCGGTGCCGTGCATCCCGAGCATCCCCAGGTTCAGGGGATGGTCGCAGGGGATGCACCCGATCCCCATGAGCGTCGTGGCCACCGGGATCATGAACCGCTCGGCGAGCTCCACGAGTTCAGCCGAGGCGTTCGAGGCGATGATGCCGCCGCCGGCGTAGATGACCGGCCGCTCCGCCTTCTCGATCAGGGCGAGGGCCTTCTCGATCTGCCTCGCATGCCCCTTCACCGTCGGCTGGTAGCCCCGGAGGGAGACCGGACCCTCCGGGGGCACGTCCTCGACCTGGTTCGTGGAGATGTCCTTCGGGAGGTCGATGAGGACCGGCCCGGGCCTCCCCGTCTTTGCTATGTAGAAGGCCTCCCTGACCACCCGGGAGAGCTCCCGGGTGTCCTTCACCAGGTACGAGTGCTTGGTGATGGGGAGCGTGATGCCCGAGATGTCCGCCTCCTGGAAGGCGTCGTTCCCGAGCAGGTTCGTCGGGACCTGACCGGTAAGTGCGACGATGGGGACCGAGTCCATGTAGGCGGTCGCGATGCCCGTGACCAGGTTGCAGGCCCCGGGGCCCGAGGTCGCCAGGCAGACGCCGACGCGGCCGCTCGCCCGGGCGAACCCGTCCGCCGCATGCGCCGCCGCCTGCTCGTGGCGTACGAGGATGTGCCGGATGGGTGCGTTGTACAGCTCGTCGTAGATGGGCAGTACGACTCCGCCGGGATAGCCGAATATGGTCTCGACGCCCTCCCGCTCTAGTCCCTCAATCAGGATTTTTGCTCCGGACTTCATCCTCTTCCCTCAACAGCCTGTTCATGCCGGCGATCACAGCCTCGACGGACGCCATGATGATGTCCGTGGAGGCGCCGCGCGATGTAATTATCTTCCCGTCCTTACTTAACCTTACCGTCACGTCGACGAGGGCCTCGGTGCCCCCGGTGATGGCATCGACGTGGTACTCCTCGAGCCGGATGTTCCCCACCTCGGCCACCGATCTCTGGAGCGAGGATATGGCCGCGTCCACGGGCCCGTCGCCGGTCGAGGCACCGGTGATCTCCCTCCCGTTCACGACGAGGGTGACCGAGGCGGTGGGGACCACGTGGGACCCGGACACGACGGTGAACTGTTTCAGGGCCAGGGCGGGCTTTGCCTCGAGGCCGAGGACCGTCTCGGCTATGGCCATCAGGTCGTTATCCGTGACCCTTTTCCCCTCGTCCCCGAGCTTCTTGATCCGGGAGACGATCTCCGCGACCTGGTGGGCGTCGGTATGGTAATGGAGCTCCTGGAGCGCCGCCTCGACGGACGCCGTCCCCGAGTGCTTCCCGAGGACAATCCGCCTCCGCCTGCCCACCATCTCGGGCCGGATGGGCTCGTAGGTCCGGGAATCACGGAGGATCCCGTGGGCATGGATGCCGCTCTCGTGGGTGAAGGCCATCTCACCGACGATGGCCTTGTTCGTCGGGAGGGGCACCTTCGTGAGCCGGGAGACGAGGGAGGCGAGGTGGAAGATCTCCCCCGTTTTGATCCCTGTCTTTACCCCGTAGAGCACCTCGAGGGCCATGACCAGCTCCTCGAGGGGGGTGTTACCCGCCCGCTCCCCGAGGCCGTTCACCGTGACATGGGCGCAGGTCGCCCCGGCCGAGAGCGCCGCGAGCGTGTTCGCCATCGCCACCCCCAGGTCGTCGTGGCAGTGGATGGAGAGCGGGGCAATGGCCGCGAGGGGCGGAATCACCTCCGCGGTCCGCTCCGGGGTGAGGAGCCCGACGGTATCGCAGAAGCAGAGCCGGTCGGCCCCCCTCCTCACGCCTTCGCCGAAGAGGTGCCGCACGAACTCCTGGTCCGCCCGGGAGGCGTCCTCCCCGGAAAGCTCCACGACGAGCCCCCGCTCCTTCGCGTACTCCACCGCCTCCCAGGCCATGTGCGAGACCTGGTCCCGGGTCTTCCTGAGCTTCTTCTCGATGTGGAGGTCGCTCACCGGGATGACCAGGTGGACCGAGTCGCAGCCGAGATCGGCCGCGTAGTCGATATCCTGCCTGAGGGCCCGGACATAGGCGCAGATCTCGGCGGAGAGTCCATCATTCGCGATGAGCCGGATGCCCTCCCGCTCGCCCTCCGAGGCGGCGGCCGAGCCGGCCTCGATGACATGGACGCCGATCTCCGAGAGCTTCCGGGCGATCTCGAGTTTCTCAACGGGCGAAAGGGACACGCCTGGTGTCTGTTCGCCATCCCGTAACGTGGTGTCAAAAAAGCGCATCTCAGCGAATAAAGCAATCCCTCATGGAATGCACCGCAAAAACGTGAGAGGGCATGGTATAAATAGGTTCTTTTTCCAGGCTTTTCGAAACGAGCAGGCTCGCCAGGGACGGCCAATCCGGGAAATAAGGGGGAAATTTAGGGAATCAGGCGAGATCGAGCTCGATCCCGCCAACCCATCCGGCAAAGGCGTTGTACAGGAAGGCGATGACCGCACCATAGATGAA
>DATKKN010000004.1:0-3784 GCA_035542895.1 Methanomicrobiales archaeon
GAGGGAGGGGATCCCCTCCTGTGGGGGCAGTACAAGATCCTTGTTGACAACGTCGACGAGACCTGGAACTTCACGAGATCCCTCGACGCCAACAGGACCTTCTCGCTCGGGATGGTGATGAACGCCACCCTCCCGAGGATGGCAAAACGGGTGGTCGTGATCTTCAATACCTCCTGGGGAAGCGGGACCATGCTCCTCTCCGCGGACCTCACCAAGACCCAGGTCCGGGTCCCCTACGGCTGGTTCTCACCCGACTGGAGTTACCGGAAGAAGATCGTTATCGACCATACCAAGGTCCCCTCGGACCAGTATTATTTCCCGGTACTCTATTACAAAGTGGACCCCGATCTCACGGGATCCAAAGCCCGGTCCGACGGGAACGATATCCTCTTCACCGATTCGACGGGAATGACCCAGCTTTCCCACGAGATCGAGTACTTCGACCATAACAGTGGGACCCTTTGGGCCTGGGTGAAGGTTCCCAATGTCTCGTCGTCCAGCGATACGATCATCTACATGTACTACGGTAACTCGGGGGCCTCGAACCAGCAGAGCCCGGCGGCTGTCTGGGACTCGAACTTCAAGGGGGTCTGGCACCTGAAGGAAGATCCCTCCGGATCCGCTCCCCAGATGAAGGATAGCACATCCGGGGCTAATCATGGCACCTCCCAAGGGTTCATGACCTCGTCCGACCTGGTGGCGGCACAGGTTGACGGGGGCCTGGACTTTGACGGTAGCAACGATTACCTGAGTACAGGCTATGTCCAGAACGGGGTGACTGCCTACACCATCGAGGCATGGGTAAATACCTCGACGGCATCCACCCAGATGGTCCTGGTCGGGGACAGAGGCTCCGGAGCGGGGAAGAGTCTCACGCTTTCTATCGGTACAACCTACCCGGGGGGTCCGGGCACGGCCGGTGACCTTGCCTACGGGGTGGACAGCAACAGTATCTACATTGGGATCTATTCAACATCGACGGTGAACAACAACCAGTGGCACCACGTAGCAGGCACCTGGACCGCCCCGGGCGGGACCGCCATTGCACCTGGCCAGTTCAGCCTCTACATTGATGGGAGCCCGGCGCCTACGAATACCGCATCGACAGGGAGTACCACGTCCCCACTGACGGGGCTCTCAGGTACCCAGATTGCATATCACCAGGCCTGGAATAAGTACTTCCAAGGGAAGCTGGACGAGGTTCGCATCTCCAACTCAGTCCGTTCGGCAGCCTGGATTGCCACCGAGTACAACAACCAGAACAGCCCCGGGACCTTTGTCTCCGTCGGGAGCCAGCAGACCCCGGGAACGATGAACTAGTTACCGGTCATCCAGGCAGGCAAAACCGGGCAGAGAAACAGCCACGGTAAGGTTATTCCCGTTGAATCGGTTCCCGGGGCCCGGAAAACGAAGCGCAGGACACGGCCTACTTCTTTTTCTTTCCCTTTCCCCGGTCCTTCTTCCCCTTTCCTTCCTGCTTCTCCTCCTTCGTCATCGAGGCTATGTCCACCAGGTACTTGGCGTCCTTGCCGAGGCCCACCACCATGTCCTCGGTCTCGGCGAGCTTCTTCAGGTTCAGCTCATAGCTCCCGGGGGCGAGGATCCGGATGGACTCGACCCTGCCACGGGGGTCGGTTGGTGTTTGGGCGGGGGCATCCACGACCTCGAGGACCTCCTCCGAGGTCTCCTTCGCGATCTCGGTGATGGTCTTTTCCTCGAGGACGTCACGGTGCCGGTGCTCCTCCCGGATGAAGAGGAACTTCTTGCTCCCGCAGCTCGGGCAGCCCTTCAGGATCTCGGTGGACCCGTCCGAGAACTCCCTCCCGCACCTGGTGCACTTGTGGGGCATCGGCCTACCGCGAGGAGACCCAGGCGGATATCAGGTCCTTCTCCTTCTTGATCATCTTCAGCTGGTTCGCCGGCCCGATGACGGTGAGCCGGGCCTCGGGGCGCCTCCCGACGACCCGGGAGAAGATGCCCGAGAGCCCCGCGGGCCCCTCCCGCGCCGGGTAGGTCTCCATCTCGATTCCCGTGAAGCCGTCCGGCATGATCTCCATCATCGTGATCTCGATGAGCTTGCTAGCCTCGTCTGGCGGGAGCCCTTTTTCGAGGACGACGATGGTCCCCTTCTTCACATCGTCGAGGATGAGCCGGATCTTCTCCATGGGGGTGAGCCTGAGGAGCCGTTCCTCGGATATGAGGTCGATCTGTATTCCCTGCATCACGGTCACCCGAACTTCTCGGTCATGATCTCGTAGAGCTGTTCCACGTTGCTCCCGTCCAGGGAGGAGACGGGCACCACCGGGTGCTGGGGGAAGGCACTCCGGATCCGGTTCGGGGCCGCATCGGGAAGGTCGATCTTGTTCGCGACGATGATGACCGGGAGCTTCCTTGACTCGATGATCCCGACCATCATGATATTCACCTGCATGAAGGGGTCCTGCGTCGAATCGAGCATGTAGATGACCCCGTCGATGTCCTCCCGGAGCCAGTGCATCGCCTCGGCGACCCCCTCGGTCGCCTCCCTGGCCCGGGTCACGGCATCGTCCTTGGAAAGGCCGAAGTTCATGAACTCCCGGTAATCGATCTTCGTGGTCACCCCGGGGGTGTCGACGATGTCGATGTCCACCGAGTCCCCGTTCACTCCCGTTATCGTAATGTTCTCCTTCCTGAGGGCCCGGCGCGTCTCATGGGGTATCTCGGATACCGCGCCCATGGCATCGCCGGTCCAGTCCCTCACGATCCGGTTCGCGAGGGTGGTCTTCCCCGCGTTCGGCGGGCCGTAGATCCCGATCCTCGCCCTTCGCTTCCTGAAGAAGAACCGAAGGAAGTGCGAGAATTTCTTCTTCGTCCTGACAAAGATACTCATGCATGACCCCCTGGTGCTCCCGTTCCCGGAAGTCTTAACATGAATTTTCTCCTTACCGGCATATATAATCCTCACGTGCGCTCCATCCCGATTTTCGTCACTTCTCCCCCGTAACGGGGCGAAATTCTTCCGGTGAGAAGAATCGTTTTATACTGCCTTCACCTAGTAAGAGTGAACTTTAGAGATGACCACGGAACCCCGTGGTCCGCATTCAGGGAATCCTTATGTCCCCCAAACGGCCGACCATACAGTTCGAGACTCGCGTCCCCCTGAGAGAGGTGATGCGATACCCCCCCACCACCATCGACTCGGATGCGACGGTGGCGAACGCGTCACTCGCCATGTGCCGCGACGAGGTGGGGAGCTGCATCGTCCTCGAGAACAACTTCCCCATCGGGATCATCACCGAGGAGGACATCAATTGCAAGGTCGTAGCAAAGGACAGGAAGCCCTCGGATGTCAATGTCAAGGATGCCATGTCCTCCCCCCTGATCACGATAGCAGCGGGGAAGTCGGCCGGTGATGCAGCAAAGATGATGGTCAGGCACAAGGTTCGCCGGCTCCCCGTGGTGGAGGGCCAGAAGGTCGTGGGCATCGTCACGGTGCGGGACATCCTCTCTGTTGCGAGCGCCATGGAGGAGATCCTCGCCGAGCTCATCGACGTGAACCGGGAGGAGGTCATCGAGATGGGGGTCTGCGACCGGTGCGGGACCATGTCCGACGACCTCCGCCGGAGTGACACCCTCATGCTCTGCCCTGCCTGCAGGACGGAGGACCTCCTCGTATGAAGACCGCCGGGAGCGTCATGGTCAGGGTGCCGGTCCTCTCCGTCTCCGACCACATCACGAGGGCACGCCAGATCCTCAGGGACGACATCTTCCGGGAGGTCTATGTCCAGGACGAGAGGAAGCACCT
>DATKKN010000005.1:0-48461 GCA_035542895.1 Methanomicrobiales archaeon
GCCCGACAACTCCACGAGATACGGCCAGCACACCGTTGAGGCGCGGATCCGGGAGTCCCTCCTCAAGCTTGAAGGACTGAAGAAATGGATCGTGCGGCCTGATCTCGAGGTCAGGGTCCTCGTCCACGAGCGGGTACATGACGATGTGGCAGAGACGATCCTCTCGGTCGCGGGAACGGAAAAGGCGGACCTCATCGCCCAGGGCGCGAGGGGGCGGACCCTCCGGAGCCTGGTCCTCGGCTCGGTCTCGGCCGCGGTCCTCAGGGACGCAAAGACCGGCGTCCTCGTTGTCCATGACCGGGCACTGGACAGCGGGGAGGCCTTCGGGAGATACTGCCAATCGGCGTTCGCGCGGGTCCTCTGCCCGGTGGACTTCTCGAAGCCATCGCTCGACACCGTGGAGGCCCTGCCCTCCCTCGGGCGCATCGGCGAGGTGATCCTCCTCCACGTGCTCCCTGAGGATCTCCACAGCTGGGACATCCCCATCGCCCGGCGGAGCGCGGAGAGGCGCCTCGGGGAGATGAAGGAACAGCTGGAACAGGCCGGGGTGAAGGGCCGGTACGTCGTCGGTAAGGGGAAACCGGCGGCCGCGATCCTCGAAACGGCGGCAGGGGAGGACGCAACTCTCCTCGTCCTCACCCGGTTCGGGAAGCGGGACTATGTGCAGGCCGCAGGCATCGGCCCCACCGCCGCGGAGGTCGCCGAGAAGGCGCACCAGCCGGTCCTCGTCAGGTACCCGGCCCTCCACTACGACGTGGTGACCCGGGAGCTTGCCCCGCAGGAGTTCCCCGTCGCCGAGGAGATCTGGCTCCGGTACCACCAGCAGAAGACCGACCCGGCGACCGACCGGCTCTTCGCGGTGTTCGTTGACGGCGTCCCTGCGGGCGTGGCCCGGTGCCGGAGGCACCCGGACGGGCATGAAGTGGACGGGGTCTTTGTCCTCCCGGAGTTCAGGAACCGGGGGTACGCGAGAAGGCTCATGGGGGCCCTCGTCCCGGCATGCGGGGGCGAGGACCTCTACATGCACTCGACCCTGGAGCTCGTCCCCTTCTACCGCTTCTTCGGCTTCGTCCCCATCCCCGAGGAGGAGCTGCCCCCGACCATCAGGGAGCGGTACTCCTTTGCGATGGGCGACCTCGCCATGGCCGACGTGCAGCCCATGGAGCGCCGGGCTACAGCAGGTTCTCGACCTTCGAGTTCGCGATCCGGCCGCTGACCCCGCGGCGGTCGTCCTGGTGAGCGAGGATGTAGAGGTACACGTCCCGGATCTGCCGGAACTGGTCGACGTAGCTGTTGTACCGGGTGACGAGGGCGGCATACCGGTTATAATCGGCGTCAAAATCCACCTGCGTGGAGTAGGAGGTCCCCGCGCTGAGCTTTGCCTCCAGGGTGTCGATCTCGTCCAGCATCACCATTCCGGTCGCGTTGATCCAGGAGAGCTTCTCCTCCATCCTTTTCTGGACCGACACGATGTGCATCACGTCGTTGATGGCCCGGTAGGTGATGGTCCCGTTCCCGGTCGGGATGACGACCGGGTCCGCGTTCTCGAAGTCATCAGGGTAAAGGCCGATAAAAGAGGGCCGGGTGGTCTCGATGTACACGTACTTCCTGCCCCCGAGCGTGTAGACCCGGAAGGAGGGCGTGCCATCGGTAACGATCCGGATCCCCGCCGTGGCATGGTGCTTGTCGGGGAAGAGGAGGATGGCGGCGTCGTACCCCTCCCGGTCGAGGAGCCCGAGGAGGAGGAGGCTCTTTTCGTCGCAGTCCCCCGTCATGTCGTGGATTACCTGGTCGGGCCTCCGGGGGCACGCCGGTGCCGAGGCGTCATACGGGATCTGCTGGACGAAGTGGGTGAGGAGCTCCAGGTACTCGTCGTCGTTCAGCACCTGCATCCTCCGGATCCGGTGGAACTCGGCAAGGAGCGAGTCATAGACGGGGGCCTCGCGGGGGTCACGGAACATCCCCGTGTAGAAGGTGGCGAGCAGGTCCTCATCCCCCGGGCGCCAGTCCATGAGAGGGCAGGTGGCCGGCCACGCTTCACCGGTCCCGGAGGGTACCGGGACAGCGAAGCTGTACTCCTGCCCTCCGGAGGTGAAGGTGAAGGAGCGCGTCTCGCCAATGAAGAGGAGCGGCAGGGGCGTGGGAGTCGCGGTTTCGGGGATTGGGGAGGGGGGGGCCTGGGGAACAGGCGTGGTCCTGGCAGGCCGCGGCTCCTGGGCTGGATGCCCGGCCTGGAGACACCCTGCAAGGAGGATGACCGCGATGGCGAGGAGGGCAATGGCGGCGGCGGGCCTCCTGGCGTCCTGCCGCGGGCGCCGGCAGGGAGGACTGGCAGGGAAGGCAACCGTACGGGTACTCCTGAGTGGTGCTTTATCCCGTTCCTGCATGAAGCTTCGTCTCCGTTGCCGAAGGGCCCGTCCTCATCCGGCGCCGGCCAGACCGGATATGATGATGAGGAGACCGAGGGCGATGGCGAGCACCCCGAGGTTGACCCGCTTGACCACCCTGAGGACCACGTCGATGGCGAGGTAGCCGGACCCGAAGCTCGCGGCGAGGAGCGCGAGGCCGTCCACGAGGGGGAGCTTCCCGAGGCCCCCGCCCAGGTAGAACAGGATCTCGGCGAGGACGACCGTGGGGATGCTCAGGAGGAAGCTCAGGTGGAAGCTTGCCTCGCTGTCAAACCCTCTCAGGATAAGGCCCGTGGTGCTGGTTCCCGCCCGGGAGACGCCCGGGAGCACGCTCAGCCCCTGGAACAGGCCGGTCAGGACGCCATCCCTCCAGCCCGCCTGCTCCTTCCCCCGGGTCTTCGTGCCCTTCCGGAGCGTGAGCACGGCCCCGGTGGCGATCAGGCCCGCGCCCATGACCGCGAAGAGGAGGCTCCCGTTCAGGTTCGGGAGCACGAGTATCTCGAGGAGGAGGAGCGGGACACCGACGAGCCCGGTGAAGAGGAGCGCGGTGAAGAGGAAACCCGGCTCCCGGCGGGCAAGGGTCTTCACCTCCAGGGGGCGATCGAGAAGGTCCCTCGCGAGGTTCCTGATATCGGCGCGGAAGTAGAGGGCCGCGGCAAGCACGGTCCCGACATGGAGGTAGAGGAGGGCGGGGACCACGAGGGCCGGGTCGCCATGGAGCACCCTGAGGAACACGAAGGTGTCCTGGGTCTTCGAGCTCACGGGCACCCACTCGGTGATCCCCTGGACGATGCCGAGCAGGATGATGGAGACCGGATCCATACCTGTACATGGGCGGGATGCATTTATTTTTGCCGGGAGGGCCGGGGCCTGGTCTTCCACTACGAGGTGATGAAACGGGGACCTGCCATGGCAGGCAGCCGATGAAATCCCTTTCTGGGGGAAAAACCAGGGAATGGCATCCGGGTTCCGTGGGAGTCGGGGCCTCCGGGGGTGTCTTCTCCATGGAGAATTCTGCATCCGGCGCCGGGGGAGAAAAACCGGTATGTTCCACCGGTGAGGTTGAAACCTCTTCCTCCATTGCTGAAATGAGATTCAGTTGACCTGCCCCTATAAAATGGATAATATTCTCATATTCTTGTAAATAATTTCCACTTAATCAAAAAATCATTGAAATCGAAATAGAAATGATTATATCTAGCCTCACAAATTAGATAGTGCGATGTGAGGCTGCCCGACGGGATTCCCCATGAAGCGCAATAAGAATGGTGATGTTGACCGGCTCTGCGGCAACTGGATAGCCCACATGTCCTTCCTCGAGGCCATCCGTGCCCACAAGATCTCGATCCAGTGCCCGGAATGCGGGAAAACCCACGAGTTTCTCGGGTGGACCTGCTGCGACCTCTCCATCGAGGATGCGAGCAGGAAGCTCGGCGAGGAGTATCGCCGGAGGGTCCTTGCCGGGAGGTCCGATGGATCCCTCCAGCCCTGACACCCTCCCCCTTCCGGCATCGATTCCGGCTGCTGTAAAACGCGCAGGGATTGTCCCGTGATACCTGGGCCGCGGGGCCCGGGAGAAAAAAAGAGCTCTATTCCGGGCGAAATGGACCGGTTCAGGTCCTGGTTTTGAGATACTGGGTCGCCACGACCATGCCCGATATCACCATGATACTCACCGCGACCGTGGGGAATTCGGGAACCGGAACGGCGGCAGGGGTGTTCATCCCGAAGGTGATGCCCGGGATCTCTCCGGTGGCAGCGGTGTAGGCGACGGAATAGCCGGGATCCGAATAACCGTCCGGCGGGGCGGAAGGCTGGACCACGGGATAACCGGCATTGGCGTCCTCCCGCTCAACGACCGTGGCGTACCAGGTCTGGCCATCCGGGGGGGTGGGAAGGAGCACCGAGAACCCATTCCTCCCGTTTTCGGTCGAGAAGGAGGTGAAGTCCTGTTCCGACCTGATTTCCCCGGTGCCAGCGGGTGCGGTCATCACCTTCAGGTGGAGCGTAATCCCTCCCACGCATGGCTCGAAGCTGTCCCTTGCCCCGTTCCCGCTGGTATCGATATAGGCACAGCCGGTCATCGTGGTTGCAGCCGCGACCCCGGCCAGCGAGGCAAGTGCCAGGATGAAGAAAATGCTGGCTACGGTCCTACCTGCATGCATCGGGAAAATACCCCCACCCCACTCTGCGATTCTTGATTTCAACAATGAAATGGCTTTCGATTATATAAAGGATTCGGTGAATAATTATTTTTAAATTATCTTTAAAGATTTAAATTTTTTCGACAGGAATCATTATATATGATGACTCGTATTGGATTTGAAATGAGATGGTACTCTTAAAGATTTCTCTTACCGGTTTCCCGAATTCTTTTTCTTATTTGGTGATTCCCTGTTTCCATCGCCACGAAACTGTTATATTTCACTCCTTGAATACGAACATCCCCCTCGTGGAGTGGAAATGGGGGGTGATCCTGCCCCGGGGGTGTCCCTGATCCTGCGGCACCCCCCCAAATCTTCGCCGGAGCACCCCCGGAGGAAACCGGATCCCAGTGAATACCTTCCCGGGCGACGGGAATGCGTACGGGAAGCGGGTCATTTTAAGGCGGCGATTCCCATGATAATATAAAGGTTTTCTCCATTTTATCAACGATGACTATTTATAGGAAAGAATAAAACAATATCTTTTTTAAGGCATACTATCAAGAGATTGTGTTTAATGCAAACCGAATTTCCGGGGCCGGTTAACCCCAGGAGAATCGCGCTCGGATGGTTCCTCGTGGTTCTCTTTGCAACGGGCCTCTTTCTCCTGTTCACCCCCGAAACCTACATGAAGATCGATGCCATCTTCATCTGGGTCCTCACCTGCCTGGTCCTCCTCTACTTCTCGACCCGAAAGATCACCCGGCTCACCCCGGGGAGAAAGATCCTGGTCATCGGTGCAGGGTTCCTCCTCTGTCTCCTGAGCATCCTCCGGATACCCCTCGGGGTCGGTCATACGCTCTATTCCATGGGCGATTTCACGGTTTTTCTCTCGGGGCTCGGCCTGATCCTCTTCGGGGCCCTGGGGTTCGGATCCTTCGTCATGCCCCTGCTCCTGCCCCTGGTGGCCGTCGAGGGATTCCAGGTCTATGATCTCTTCATCCGGCACATCGACTGGCTCACGGCACCCCTGGTCGCGGTGGACATCGGCATCGTATCCTCCCTCCTCCACCTTACCGGCATCCCGGTAGGCATCCAGGGGCAGGTGATCTCCTTTGTCTCCTCCACGGGGCTCCCCGTGTATCTTTCCATCGAAGGGGACTGCACGGGGCTCTGGTCCCTGGGCACCTTCACCATGGCGGTCATCATCGTGGCCGTGAGTTTTCCCCGGGCCTTCGATCTGCGGGGCATCCTGTACATTCTCCTCGGGTTCCTGGGAACGTACGCTGCGAATATCCTCCGGATCTACGTGATCATCCTGACCGGTTATTACTACGGTCTCAGCAATGTGATGGAGCATACCCACATCCATATCGGCTGGCTCATCTTCACCGCATGGATGGTGTTCTTCTGGTACCTCTTCTTTGTGCGCCACGTCGGGATCTCCTTCACCTCGAAGGATGGCCGCCGGATTGCCGGCACCCGGGACCGGAAGGCCGGGTAACCTCCCGCTTATCCCGGTGAAAGGTGACCGGGGGTCCTCAGGGGCCCCCTTCTCTCCGGTCCCAGAATCATTTTTATGGTGAAACGGGCAACAGATGGTACGCGGGGGATCAGCGGCAACCCGGGGGCATGAGGGTGGCATTTCAGTTTTTCGCGTGGTTCAGGAACGCTCCGCCCTACCAGAAGGCGATCCTGCTCGCCATCCTCATCGGTTTTGCCACCATGATCACCTTTGTCCTTCTCGAATACCAGGAGGACCGGTTCACCTCCCTGTACATTTACCCGGATTCGTACACGCATTCCCAGGGGAGGGGCAACACCTCCTTCCTGTACGGGATCCGGTCCTACGAGCGGGACCGCACGGCATATACCCTTCAGTTCTTCGTGAACGACCGGCTGGTCGGGCAGAAGGACTTCGACCTGGATCCCGGCAAGGTTATCGAGGAGAGATCGGCCATCGATATCTCGAACGATTCCCTCCCCACGAAGATACAGCTCGTCCTCAGTTCGGGTGCCGGGAGCTACGAGGTGCATTACTGGATCCTGGGGACGGCCCCGGTCGCCGCCTTCTCGGCGAAACCGACCCAGGGCAAGGAACCCCTGACCGTGACCTTTTATGATAATTCCACGAACTCTCCGTCCTCGTGGGCCTGGAACTTCGGTGACGGGACGACGAGCACCCTCCGGAACCCTGTCCATACCTTCACAAACGGCAGCTACTCGGTGAGCCTGGTGGCATCGAACTCGGGCGGGGAAGGCAGCGAGCGCAAGACCAACTTCATCACGGTACTCCCCAATGTAACCATCTCCGCCGTGTCCCAGGTGAGCCAGGTCCAGAGGGTCCTTCTCAGGGAAACGCTCACGGTCCGGGACCGGCAGAGTATCCTCGATATCATCGCCCTCGATTACTACCGGGGTCCGTACGCAAACGACCTGGTCGCCTATAGCAGGGAGGTGTTCAGCCTGGAGAATATCTCCAACGCCGAACCGGAGCCGGGGTACGAGTATCTCCTGGTCAAGGTACTCGTCAAGGACCGGCAGGGAACGACCCCCATATTCGTGGCCCAGGCAAGCTTCAGGACCTGCGTTAAGGGTACGAACCGGTGTTCGGATGCCGAGCGGGCATTCATCACCCTGCCCACCTTCGAGGACAAGGTCATCAGCCTGGATGATTCCTCGAGCGGCTGGATGGTCTTCATTGTCCCGGTATCCGAAGTCATTGACCTTGCCTACTATGACTCATCCGGACTGCCGGCGGGGTACATCCAGATCAGATAACTCCCGTCCTGCCGTCGGGGATGGTCGCGGACCTGGACGGGCTCCCCGGGCAGGACCGGGGGCATCCGGAGAGAATCCGCTCCCGGCCGGCACAGATCCCCGAACGCGCCGGAGATACGGGAAGGGTACATTCCCCGGAGAGACCCGTCTGTTTACCGGTCCGGGTGCCTCCGGGTAATCCCGACCAGGTCCCTCACGATGTCCTTGCTTACGTACCCCGTGGCGTACGCGAGGGCAGGGAAGAGGATGATGGCGATGCCGATTCCCAGGAGGGGATGCGGCCTGAGGACCATGAGGAGGAGAACGGTGACAATGAAGCAACCGGCGAGCCTCCCGATCCGGTGCAGGATGACCTTCAGGGGGGTGAGGTCCTTGACGAGGGCGATGGTAAGGAGGGTGGAGATGATGAAGAGGAGGGTGTTCGAGATATAGGCCCCGAGGAACCCGTTCCCGAATCCCAGGGACCGGGACAGATCGATGAGATAGACGGTCAGGACGAAGAAGAGCGGGAGCATGGCGAGGGGAATCACCGCGATGATGGCATAGTCCTTCGCATCCGTGGCGCGAGAGAGGTTCAGGTTCGCGATGAAGACCTGGATGAAAATGAACAGGTACCCCACGGCCATGATGGGAAAGTACGTCGAGGCGTCCAGGTACGCCCGGGAGAAGAGTACCCGGACCAGGTATTCGGAATAGAGGGAGAGGGTGATGAAGATGAGGACCATGAGGGCGAACAGGGCCCGCGTGACATCGGCAAGCCCGCCCCGCCGGTAGATCCGTTCCGGGTCCGCCGAGGTGGCCTCGGGGACGGAGAGGAGGGTCATCGTGCCCATGGCAAAGAAGAAGAACGACCCCAGGGTGAGGGACACGTCAAAGTACCCCTGCCAGACGATGCCGAGGTCATGGCTGATGACCATCTTGATGAGGGCCTGGCCGAAGGTGTTCAGGGACCCGAAGATGAACAGGGCGATGCCGAAGGCAAAGATCTGCCGGGAGGGCCTGCGTATCGAGAGGATCGGGAGGTACTGGCGCCGGTATGTTCCTGAGAGGGCGAGGATGGCAAGGGGTATCACGTTCGCGAGGACAAAACCGATGAGGATGATCTCGAAGGACTGCATCCCTGCGAGGAGCAGGCCGGCGATGATGACGAGCCTTGCCACCGAGGGCAGCGCCATGGTGATCCCCGGGAAGGCGTACTGCCTGAGCCCCGTGTAGAGGGCCTCGAAATCGGCAAGGATGGTGAGGGAGAAGAGGGAAAAGATGATGACCGCGTAGAACAGGTTCATGCGATCGAGGGGGATATTCAGGTAGGAAAAGAAGGGCTCCCGGAAGATGAAAAGCAGGGCCGAGAGGACGAGCCCGATGAGCATGCTCATGACCATCGAAAACCCGAAATAGTGCCTTCCCTCCTCGGAATGAGCGAGGATCTGCGGGAAATTCAGGGTGGTGACCAGCTGGAACACGCCGGGGAGTGTCAGGGCAAGCAGGGTGATGAGCCCGTACTCGTACGGGGTAATGGTATTTGCAAGCACGATCTTGGTCAGGACTCCTGACCCGCGCTGGAGAAGGACGAAAAAGATGAAGAGTCCGGAGTAAAACGTCAGCGTCTTCATGGAAGCTCCCTGTCGCCGGTCGTCAGCCGCGCGATCTGACACCGGCTGTCATGGTGTTGTATCTGTCTTCACTATCCGGGTCCCATCACCTTTCTGAATCATATCACATAAACCCATACCGTCCTCATTTCAGCATGGATCCACGCCCCCCGGCACCCCATTCGAATATGCCCTTCCAGGTGCTCCGGATCCCCGCAGAAAACCTCCCTGCGGGCCGGAAGGGTGGTTCACTGCCCCCGAGCGTATGGGTAGAGATATGTATTTCCTGTTCCCACTATAGGCAGGTGACCCGGGGGAACCGGAGAGCGACCGGACGGTTTCACGGTACCGAATCAAGGAACGAATCCGGGACCGGACCCTCTCAACGGAGAATCCCTGGTATCTATGGCATTCGAGCTCCGGAGCGCAGGAGAACCCGACAGGGAGGCATGGGAAAAGGCGGTGGAGGCCTCTCCCCATGGCACCATCTTCCATTCCTGGAGATGGCTGAAGACCCTGGAGAGGCATGTGGACATGCGGTTGTATCCCCTCCTCGCTTACCAGGGGAGCCAGCTCGTTGCCCTCTACCCGTTCTTTGTCCATACCTACGGCCCCTTCCGGGTGGCCGATTCCCCTGCATCCGACGGCTTCATGCTCTACCTCGGCCCGGTCATCCCCGGCTACGAGCAGATGAAGCAGGAGCGGAGGGAACACGTCTTCCTCTCCCTCCAGGAAAAGGTGGATGATTTCCTGATCTCGGAGCTTGGCTGCAAACTGATCCGGGTCCGCACCTCGCCCTCCCTCCCCGATTCGAGGCCCCTGATCTGGAGGCAGTACAGGGTCAAGCCCGCGTACACCTACCGGATCGACCTCGCGGGCGGCATTGACCGGGTATGGGAGCAGTTCGACGGGAAACTGAAGGCCGACATCAGGCGTTCCCAGAAGATGGGGGTCACGGTCCGGGAGGGAGGGCCCGCGGACCTCCTCGAGGCTCATGATACCCTGTACCGGAGGTTCCGGGAGAAGGGCCTGAAGAAGCGGGAGTGCAGGGAGTTCCTGGCCGACATCTACCGCGAGTTCCAGCCGTCCGTGAAGGTCTTTGTCGCGGAATACCAGGGGAAGGTCGTGGGGAGCGTGGTCGCCCTCCTTCACAAGGATATCCTCCGTTTCTGGTTCGGGACCCCGAAGAGCGGGCTGAAGGGGATCTATCCCAACAACCTGGTCCAGTGGGAGGGGATCCGCTGGGCCGCGGCAAACGGTCTCCGGATCTGCGAGAACATGGACACCGGGGACGATGTGACCCGGGCGCCCTTCAAGGCCAAGTTCAACGCCGGGATCGAGCTCTGGTTCAAGGCGGATAAGTATGCGTCCAACTTCTACAAGCTCGGACACTTCTTCATCAACCCCGACCAGTTCTGAGGGGTTCCCGTCTCCACGGGTGAGGCCGTCGGAGGTATCCCGGCGGGGATTTGATGCGGGGGAAGGCTCGGGCCGGACCGCACGGGTCCCTTCCCGGGGCGGAACCTCCCCCCGCCCGGGGGTTGAGACCCCGCGGAGATCGATCCGGTGCGGGGGCCGGAACCCGCCCCTGCCCCGTGAAAGGACCGCCCGCACCGGCCATGTCGCCGGGACCAGCCTGAAACCCGGGAAGGGAGAGGACGAGATAGAGGAAAGGAGAACCATCGGGCCCATGCTCCCCGTCCTCCTCCTGGTACTCGTCCTTCTCCCGGGCGCAGGCCTGGCCGGCCTCCAGGTGGTCGGGAGGATCCCGAACGGGCCATGCTTCGATATCGCCGGGGGGAACGGGTATCTCTTCGCGGCCCAGGGCGCCGAGGTCCGGGTATACGACGTATCATCCCCGGAGAAGATCCGTTCCCTGGACTGGAAGGGGTACGTGGCCCGGTTTTTCCAGGGATCTGCCATCCGGGGACTCACCCTCGAGGGTGGGACCCTGTACATCGCGGACCAGGACGCGCTTGGCATCGCGGATGTGTCAGATCCCCGGCACCCGCGGGTTACCGCCATTCTTTCCCACGGGACCGGTGGGATCCTCGAGGATGTTGCCGTCAGCGGCAACTACGCGTACCTGAGCATCGAGGGGGCAGGGATCCAGGTGGTCGACGTCTCGGATAAGGCGAGGCCCGCGAGGGTCCGGACCATCCCCGTCGGGGGCTCGGACAATCCCTGGAGGATTGCCGTGAACGGGAAATACCTGTACGTGGCAGGCGGCGAGGACGCCCGGCTGGATATCTTTGACCTCAGGGATCCCGGAAACCCGGTTCGTGCTGGAAGCTACACGGCGGATTCCCAGGGCTCCTTCTCTTCCGTGGCCGTGAAGGACCGCTATGCCTACGTCGCGGAATACTATACCGGGGTGAGGATCATCGATGTCTCCGATCCCAGGAAACCCCTCCCTGTCACCATGATCCCGGATATCAACGCGAACGACATCAAGATCCTCGGCAGCCGGGCCTTTGTCTCGACCCGGTACGAGGGATTCCGGATATACGATATCTCCTCGCCGGGGACCATGACCCTCGCGGGGACGGGCACGGGAATCAGCGGGTACACCGAGGGTATCTTCCCGACCCCGGTGTATACCTACCTCGCCCTGGAGTCCCTGGGGCTCGGCATCTGGGATTCATCGGGTACCGGAGACCCGGTGTTCATGGTGCAGGTCCCCTCGGGCCCGGGCACGGATTCCCTCGTTGTACGGGATCCGTACCTCTACCTCGGGGGGCATAATTATGGCATCTGGATCGTCGATGTATCGGACCCGGTGCACCCGGCCGAGGTCTCCGTCGTGGAAAACGGCGGGAGAAACGGCTGCCTCGCCATCTCGGGTGACACCCTCTACGCGGCCGGGGACTGGGAGGGGCTCTGCGTCTATGGTCTTTCTGACCCCCTTCATCCCAGCCTCCTCACGGTCGACTTCGGGAACGACATCTCGACCCTCCTCCCTGACGGGGAATACGTCTATACCGGGGGGAGCAATTCCCTCTTCGCCGGGGGTATCGTCGATGCCAGCCGGCGATCCTCCCCGAAACTGATCTCGACCTCGCCGTACATGAAGGGGAAGTTCGCGATGTACGGACGGGACTATCTCCTCGTTGCCGATACCTACGGGACCGGCGGCCTCCATATGCTCGATGTGAGCAACAAGAACAGCCCGACCCTCGTATCGACCTTCCGGGAAGGGGAGGCCTTTGCCGACGTGACCGTCATCGGGGATACCGCCGTTGCGCTGACGGGAAACGACCTCATTACCCTTGATATCCGGAATCTTCACGAGCCTGTCCTCCTCGGAAGCCTGTCCTTCCCGGGGGAGTGGGCAGGGTCGGCCCTCGCTGCCGATGGACCGATCGTCTATGCATCGGGCTATGGGAAGGATCCAGTCAGGTCCTTCGATGTCTCAAACCCCTCGAGAATCCGGCTGATCGATACCCTGGATCTCCCCGCCGCCGACCCTTACCCGGATATCACCTTTGATAAGCAGTATGTCTACACGGGAAACAAATTCGGGGCATATATCCTGAGCAAGTCCTCCATCCTCCCCGGCCCGGGCAGTACCGCGGTACCCACCCCCGGCGCCGGTACCCCTGGCACACCGGCCCCGGTATCCCCGGCCCCAGGCGGGCGGGAAACCGGCCCTGCATCCCCGGAAAATCCGGTCGGGTTCCCCTGGTCACCGGTCGCACAGGGTATCGGTGATTTCTTCAGGTGGATATGGCATTTCTTTGGTGGTGCCTAGGTTCCCCTTCAGCGCGTGGGGAGGAGCCGGCCCGGGGTTCCCGGACCGGGCCGTATTACCGGGCGACCTTGGAAATCACGAAGAGCTGCTTCCCGGTTTTTGTCGCGGGGATATCGTCGGGGAAATCCAGGTGTACCTGGGTGTTCTTCCCCATGTGCTCCTTCACGGCGAGAACGATCTGTTCGGAGTATTCCGGAAGGTAATTTTTGCCCCGTACGATTCTCACGTCCAGGTGCCCCTGCCGCTCCTGGATCAGCTGGTACCTGCGGATCGAGTCCCGCTGTTTCATGGCGATATGCTCGAAGACATCGGTCAGGGGAAGGCCGGAGATGACGCTCCCGTCCTCGTGGCGCACCATGTTGATGATCCTGCCCTGGATGGATTTGAAGAGCGGGAGCCCCCGCCCGCAGGCACACCGCTCGCCGGTCCCGATGGCGGTATCCCCGGTGCGGTACCTGATGAAGGGCATGGCATAGTTGCAGAGATCGGTCGACACGATTTCACCGAGGGAACCGTCCGGGACCCGTTCCCCGTCCTGCACGAGCTCGAGCACCGATTGCTCGGGGCAGAGATGGTACCCCGCATGCTCCCCGCACTCCATGGCGGCCGCTCCGCCGTCCCGGCACCCGTACTCATCGAAGATCCGGGATTGGAACACCTCCTCGATGAGGGATCGCTGGGGGGGCAGCAGGGTCTCGGCGGTTGTAAAGATCGCCACCGGGGTGATGGGGCTGCCCCCGTGTTCCCTGAGGTAATGAGCGAGGGAGAAGATGGCAGAGGGGTACCCCCTGATAAACCTCGGTGAGTACTTCCTGATCCGGTCAGTGTACGACGCGACCGTGGCCTCGTTCATGTTGAGGGATGTGAGGGCAAGGTTCCTTTCGAACAGGTACCTCGCCCGTTTCTGGAGGCTCATTTCATTGGGGACGAGGGAGGACCCCCCGAGGGTCATGTAGCGTTCGCCCAGGCGGTATCCTGCCCAGCCCCAGCCCCTGAACCCCGAGGCCCAGAGCATCGAGATGCTCGCGAGGCTCGTGTAATACCTCAGGGGTTCGCCCGTGGATCCGCTCGTGGTATTGAGGAACGGCCGGTGATTACGGTAGTCCACGGCGAGGAGTTCGGGGGCATGGTTCCGGATATCCTCCTTCGTGAGCAGCGGGAGCTTCCCGAGATCCTCGGCCGTCCTGATGTCCTGGTCGGAGAGGCCCCTCTCCCTGAAAATCCGGCGGTAGTAAGGGACCCGGGAATAAGCGTGCCTGACCAGGGACCGGAGTCTCTCGTCCTGCAACTCCCGGAGCTTTCCGGGCTTCCACCACTGGGACTTCTCGAGGAAAGCAAGATCCCGCTGGATGGTGGTCCCCTTGACGAATTCCATGCAGGGAAAGACGATCTGCCTGAGGAGATGATGGTACATACGGGATTCAGGGTGTAACAGTTATCCCGGTTTATAAAAAACCTGCTGGTACGTGACCGGTGGAAAAGGGTATTCGGGGCATGACGAGGGAAAGATCAGGAATCCGGCGCTTTCACCTGGTGGGCCATCCCCTAGATTGAAGGGAGCCATCCGGACGGGAATGAGGTGCGATTTGATGTCGGCGAAGGGCTGACCACCGGGGTGACCTCCGGGGGTGCGGTCACCACCGGTGAGGGGGTTGGGGGCGGGGTGACCTCCGGGGTTCCGGTCACCACCGGTGAGGGGGAGGGGGTCGGGGTTGCCTCCGGGGTTCTGGTCACCATCAGCGAGGGGGAGGGGGTCGGGGTTACCTCCGGGGTTCCGGCCACCATCGGCCGGGGAGATCCGGCCGGGACAACCGTCGGGGCTGCCCCTGCCTGGGTTTGCCTGAGCCAGGGCAGGTACCGGATCAAATTCCCGGGGACATCGTACTCATACTGCAGGGAATAGAAACCGGGCTTTTCCAGGAGGAAGGTATGCGTGCCCCGGGTAACCGGGAAGGTCACCATACCGCCGCCGTCGCTCTCGAAGGACCGTCCGTCCACCCAGATCGTGGCATTCCTGACCGGGTTTCCCGGTTCATCCCGTACCTGGAAGCTGTTGGTTCCCTCGTAGAGTGCGGGGATCGCCCCCGCGAACCTCACCCGCTCGATCTCGGGCTCGATGATGAGGGTCTTCTCCCCCCCCGGCCCCGCGTCGGTGGACACCGAGAGGCGGCAGGTCTCCCCGGCGAGTTCCCTCCGGGAGATGGTCCCGTTTTCGACCCGGTAGGGGCAGCGCCCCGAGATCCCGGGCAGGTTCACCCGGTAGGTGATCCCGCTCACCCTGGCCTTGTTCCCGTTGGAGATCTCGAGCGTGGCTGAATCGAGGCCAAGCCGGCATCGCGCCGAAACATTCTGCATCTGCCTGAAGTGTTCCGCCACGACCTCGAGATCCACCGTGGTGATACCGAGCTTCCGGGATGTGTTGAGCAGGTCGAGGAACCGGTCGGAGTAGAGGGGATTCGTGATGTCGCCCGCATTCCAGATGTACGCCGCGATGCCGTTTGACTCGTCAAGGGAGACGAGGGTCTCGTTCCACTGGGCAAAGATGGTATCCGGATCCGTGGAGTACCTGAGAGACTGGCTGTCCGGGGAGGTAACCGGGACGAGAACCACGCCGGTGCGGTTCCCTGCAATATAGGCCATCCTGAGATCCCTGACGGACTCGTCCGCCGACCCGTCCCCGGGCGGCGGGACGAAATAAGAGAGCAGGTACGAGATCCCGTTCTCGGAAAGGGCCTCCATGGCATCAGGGTTGTAATTGAACTGGGAAAAGAGGATCCCTTTTGCGCCGAGAAGGTTTTTCGTGGTCCTGACTTCCGTGTTTATGGCGGCAGGGCCCTTGAAGTATTCGTTCTCGTAGGAATTGACGTACCCGATGATATCCTTCGGCGCGATCTGGGAGACGTTATCCTGCGTGGAGAGGATCTTGTGATAGATCACGCTGGCATTTGAGAAGGGATTCCCTCCCGTGCTCGTATTCATCACGCCGCCCACATCCTGTAAAAACCCTGCGATGGCCAGGGGAAGTGCCCCGTTCGGGTAGGGCGAGGGCGAGACCGAGGTATAGCGGTCGGCATTCTTTTCCGCCTCGGCGGGACTCCCGACGGAGAAGAACTGGGTGATGGTGACCGAATCAGAGGGGCCCAGCTGGGAACCCGATTCCACCGTCACCGTCGAGTAATCATAGAGGATTTCCCCCTTGTAGGAAATGGTGTCCGGGTGGGACGACGTGTCCCCGTACCTGACGAGGAGCCCCGAGCCCCCCTCCTTCAGGTACACGTCCGAAAATTTCCGGTTCCTGATGGTGATGAAGTCCTGGGAGGGGTAGATGTGCTTCGTCGCCCGGGCGGGTCCGGATCCGGTGAGCCCGCCGATGGTGAACTCCTGCGAGGGGGAAAGGATGGAGGTGGAGAGGCCCACGTTCATGATATCATTCCTCTCCGAGGATGTCCAGTCATTCGCGAGGGTAATCTCCCGCCTGACTGCATGTTCATAGAATTCGTACGTCACCCTGAGCGTGGCCCAGCAGGTACCGTGCTCGTCCAGGACCGTCGTCCGGTAGGATACCCGGTTCCCTTCGAGGATAACCTCCGGGTAGGTCAGGTCGTTCAGGTCAACCTCGATGTACCTTCCCGCCTCCCCGGGCCATGACAGGGTGACGTAGTCATAAATCTCCCCCTCCTGGAGGAAATCCTTCGTATTGGTCCCGATATACCGTATCCTGGGGGTCGCATGGCTGAGCTTGACCTTGTACGCATCGTTGGAGAATATGAAGGTCGGGCCGGAGTCCTCGATGGCCGGGTTGCCCTCGATAAAGACCACCTCCCCCCTGCCGCTGGTGGTCGAGCTTTGCGCGGGCGGGCTCCCGATATACCGGTAGAGACCCATGCCGTCGTCGGATGCATAGATCCGGTCCAGTTTGATATTGGATCCGGTGGAGAAGTTGGTCCGGTCGGGGTATTCCTTGAGAATTCTCTGGGAGGTGATGAGGTACTTGATGTTGAAGCTGTAGAGGTCGTCTGTGTAGTTCATCGCCCCGGGCGAGAAGTAGACCTTTTCCAGGTCCTGCAGGTACTGGGATGTCTCGGGGCCGGGCGAAATGCTCGGGATGCTCTTGTTGGCATAGAGAACGATCCTCTCCCGGTACACGAAACTGGAGACCCCCTCGCCCGGGTTCCCCACGGTTCCCAGCCAGGTGAGGCCCTCCTTTTCGTTCATGGTTCCAAAGACCTGCGGCTGGTAATGGAGGTTCCCGATGATGGGCACGACGATCATTGGGAGAAAGATCAGGCTGTAGAAGATGAACGGGAGGATCCTTCTCAGCCGGGACCATGACGTGCCCGACAGGAACCGGGGTGAGGATAACCGGTCCGAGATGAGGAAGAACCCCTCGGCTGCACAGAGGGGCACCGCGAGAAACAGGTAGCTCACCTCCCTGAGGGAACCGGTTCCGCCCGATCCCTGGAGGGCGCCCGGAAGTACCGCCGCCGCAATGAGCGAGAGGAGGATATTCTTGCCCCTCGCATCGAGCCTGAGGAACCCGAAGATCGAGAGAAACGACTGGATCGGGCCCATCCAGATGGGGGTCATGGTGACCCCGTGACTCAGGTTCGTGATGCTTCCGATGATCGGAACCGTATAGAACCGGTGCTGAGCCACGGTATCTATCCGGGAACGGATCTGGACCAGGATGAGCCCGATGGCATAGATGAGGCAGGCCCAGAAGACCGCGTAAATGATGTTGTTGGACACGAAGACATTGTCGTACAGCGTGAGAGCAAGGTCATTGAGGACCGGAAGATTGAGGGCGGACCCGGCCCAGCTCCCGACGGAGAGGATCATTCTTCCCTTGTCGATGTACTGGGCCTGGACGAAGGGGAATATCCTGATGGCGGATATGTAGAGGACGAGTGAAATTAACACGATAAAATACATGTTCCGGTCGATTTTCCTCCAGATAAAGGCAGAAATGAAGAAGTAGGCAGTGGCGAAGAAGAGGAGGAACATGAAGGTGCCGGTATGGGTGAAGACCAGGGTAAAGACGAGGAGGAGGAC
Organism: Methanomicrobiales archaeon; assembly: GCA_035542895.1. GTDB lineage: Archaea > Halobacteriota > Methanomicrobia > Methanomicrobiales > JACTUA01 > JACTUA01. The sequence continues at coordinate 17,729 of DATKKN010000005.1, forward strand.
CACCGCGAAATTCCTGATGCTCGCCTTCCGGAGGGTGAGCAGGAGGATGGTCATCAGGATAACGCTCACGAAGATATTCGTGGAGTAATTCATGATGTTCAGGACGAGGAGCGGCGTTGAGACGAAAAATATCAGCGCAAGGATGGACTTCTCCTGGGTCATGAGCAGCGAGCGGGCATAGATGTAAAAGACGGTCAGGGCGATTCCGAGGAAGATGATGGAAAAGCTCACGAGAAATTCCATGGAGCTGAGCCCGGTCAGCTTCATGACGATCGCGCCGAAGTACCACATCCCGAAGGGATAATCAGAGAGCTGGTACTCGCTGCTGTAGGTCTTCTCGTAGAAATCATTGAGGGACCGGGAGTCCACCATCCTCATGGTATTGTACATATGGGTATACACGTCGGAACCCGTCGGGTTCTGATAGATCCCCATGGGAATGACGTAACCGAAGAGCACAATGGCTAGGAGGAGGTACAGGAAATAAGGGGACTTCTCGGATCCGATGCCCGTAAGGGTAACGGATTTCCGGATCTGTTCCAGCTTCACCGGTTAATGAATCGTCCCGGAACAATAAAATGTTTTGATCTCCAGCATGGTTACCGGGAATAAAGGCCTGGTCCCGGTCCTTCGGTCCCCTTGTGGGAAGGGACGAAGGGTGGCTGTGCCCGCCAGGAGTCCCGGGCCGAAATGATGGCGGGGAGGTTTCCCGACGGGGTGCCGGGAAAATGCGTTCAAAGAATCGAGGTGACGAGCCAGACCACGATTCCCGCGGTGAAAACGCCCGTGCCCTTGATGAGGATGCCGATCAGGTCATCGAAGTCGCTCCTGCTCCCGAACCTCCGGATCACCTGGGTGGTCGTCACCGTCCCCCCGAACACGAGAACCGAGTGAAGACCGAGCGGCGGGAGGGATTCCGCCGGCAGGCTGGGAGGCTGCCTGCGGGTTTTCTGGGAACCATCACCTGGAATCCCTGTTCCCGTGCCCGAATTTACCAGGCCTCTTGATGAGGACGGGGCAGGGGATTGGTCGCCTGAACCCGGAGAGGTGGTCCGTTCATTCCCCTTCTGACCGGAGGGGTGCCGGGATGTATCCTGGAGCCGGGAGTCCTTTGGCCCGGATCTCTGGGATATCCCGTCAGGTGGCCCCGTATCCGGTGCGCCCGGTGGGGAGGGTGACCGGGACGAGGGAGGGGAAACGGTCTGGGCCGGCTGGGGCACAGGCGCCTGGGTCACGGGAAGCGTCGGGACCTGGGTGGCCGTCGGGGTGGGGGTCGGGCTCTCCGTCGGGGACGTCGCCGCCTCCACGGTGATGAGGACGGTCTCGGTGTCGGTCAGCGCGCCGTCTGATATGGAGAAGGTCACCGGGTACGTCCCGACCTGCGCTGCGGTGGGTGTCCAGGAGAAGGTCCCGGTATCGGCCGACAGGAATGCTCCCTGGGGCATGTTGCCCGCCGAGCAGGTGAGGGGATCGTCATCCGGGTCGGTCGCCGAAAGGCTGAAGGTCAGGGTCGAACCCGCCTGCACCGACCTGGGCCCGAGGTGCGGGTGGGTGGGGGGCAGGTTGACATTGTTCACCGTGATGGTGACCAGTTCGCTGTCGGCCAGCTGGCCGTCGGACACGGAGAAGCTGACCTGGTATGTCCCCGCCCGGTGGTAATCCGGGGTCCAGGAGAAACTCCGGGATCCCGCGCTGAAGCTCGCCCCCGGGGGGAGGGAGGTTGCGACATACGCGAGGGTGTCCCCGTCCGGATCCGATGCCGAAACGGCGAAAACAAGAGCCTGTCCCTCGTTCACGCTCTTCGCACCGATGGCCGCGAGGACCGGCGCCCGGTCGGGTGAAGGCGTCGGGGTTGACGTGGGCGTGATGCACGAGCCTATGCAGATCACGGGAGGCTGGGTCGGGGAGGGTGACTGGGTTGTGGTCGGCGCGGGAGCCGGAGTAGGTGTCGGGGTGGTCGTGGCCGTCGGGGTCGGCGTGGGAGTCGGAGTAGATGTCGGGGTGGTCGTGGCCGTCGGGACCGGCGCGGGGGTTGCCACGGCCTTCGTCATGATGAAGGCGCCCCACTTGGTTCCGGCATACACGTAGCTCGAGTCCACGTACAGGCCGTAATAGGGATCCTCCGAGTAATAGGGAAGGGCAACCGCGTCGACCTGGCGGATGGCGGAGGGGTTCGATATGTCAAAGGCCCTGACAGGGTTCGCACCATACCCGGCGGCATACACGATGTTCCCGTCCGCCCTGAGGGCATAGGCCGACCATCCCGAGAGCGACAGGGTGCCGAGCAACCTGGGATTCCGGGGATCGGTCAGGTCGAGGGTGACGATGCTGTTCCCCTTCGTGGCGACCGCGGTATTGCCAACGACATCGACACCCGTGAAGCCGGACCCGCCCTGGTAGTTGGCGAGGAGGGTCGGGCTGGTCTTCACGCTGACATCGAGGATATGGAGCCCCCCGCTCCCGTACTCGTCGGCGACGAGGAGGACCGCTGCCCCGTACTTCGCAAACTTCCCCTTCATGTACGACGAGGTCGAGACCAGTTTCGGGGAGGACCTCTGGGTGACATCGACGATACCCCCGGTGAAGAGGGAGTTACTCCCCCCGGTATAGACGTAATTGCCGTCCCCGAGGGCATACATGAGGTCGTTCCCGAAGTCGGTGACCACCCTCGCCGGGGCCGCCGGACTGGTGATGTCAAAGATGCATAATCCGTCCCAGTCGGCGGCCGCGTAGAGGTTGCTGCCCTGGATGCTCAGGTCGTAATTCCGGCCGCCGTCGGACACGAAGGCTACCTCCGTCGGGCTGGAGGGGATCTTCAGGTCGATGACCCAGATGCCCTCGTTATGCCCGCCGAGGTACAGGTACTGGCCGTTCGAGATGAGGGAGTCGACGCCCCCGATGGAGAGGACATGCGCCTTTTGGGCCGGTGACGTCACCTTCGTCGTGTCCCAGATCCCAAAGCCCATTGACTCCATGGCAAGGAAGGTGTATGTCGGTGTCGGGAATACCCCCTCGGTGTAGCCGCTGATGCCCGTCCCGGTGCCCACGAGGGTCATGGTCGTCGGCGTTGAGATGTCGTAGATCCGGAATCCCTCGTACCGGGTCGAGACATAAGCATAGCTGCCCGAGATCCTGATGTCGTTCGCGTTGATGCCCGAGATGGAGGAGACGAGGGTCGGGCTCGCGGGATTCGAGACATCGATGACCGAGGCCCCGCTGTAGTACGAGGTGACGTACGCGTACGTTCCCCTGACGGCGACACCCGAGAAACCCTGGCTGCCCCCTGTATAGGTTCCTTTCAGGACCGGGGCCGCGGGATCCGTGATATCAAAGATATCCAGCCGGGAGCTCACCCCCCCGTACGGGTTACCCGAGGTGACATAGAGGTAGTTCCCGCTGATCGTCGAACGCCAGGGATATTTCGTACCGCTGGAAAGGGTCTTCACCACCTGGGGGCTCGACTTGCTGGAGACGTCCACGACCCTGAGACCCACGCCGTAGACTGAAAGGTACGCGTAGTTCCCGCTCACGGCAATACCCCTGCTGCTGTCGGATCCCCCGTTGGGGATCACCGAGAGGATAACGGGATGCAGGGGGTCAGAGATATCCGCGATGGCCAGGTGGAACTCGTCATCGATGTAGAGGTAGGTGCCATCGATGGCCAGCCTGCGGATCGCATCACCCTGGTAGAACCGGGAGCCGTATGCGGACCAGCTCAGTGCCGAGACCTTTGCAGGAGTTGATACATCATAGACCCTGACTTCCCCCCCCTGCGCTGCATAGGCATACCCGTTCGCGCTCACGATATCGAAGCAGGGCCCGTTGGCAACTCTCCCTACCAGCTGCATGGCCCCCAGACTGCCACCGGGGATCCCGATGGCAAGGACCAGCACGATGATGAGTTTCAGATGGAGAGATGTTATCCGCACACGCTCACCTCCACGGTATGGTTCAGATCCAGCTTGCCCGTTTTCGCTTATAAACATATCTTTTCATTAATCGAAATAAAAGTCACGTTTCGGGCGTGGATTACATGAAGGCCATTTATTTCTTATTTATTTCATTTAAAGAACGTTATATAAAAAACGAACAATTATATATAACATGGTGAGAATGTTCGGGAGATGAAATCTTTTCCATTAAAATTCCGCGGGTATCCTTGAGATAACATGCCTGCGTTTCCCTGAAAGACCCGCAATCCGGGATGCCATCCCCAAACAGGCCGGCTGATCCTGCCCGCCCTTTCCGGTCATGATGAGAATACTGATACATTTAATATATCCGAAAAATGAGTACGGTTTGAAGCTCCGGACCGGAGCCCTTGAACCGAGTTGGTGGTCTGTACGGTCGACGAACCCGAACCCTGCCAGTTTGTTGAGGACGAAGTTGCCTCGTTCGCTGAACTGGACAAGCGCACCGACCCGGTCCGGATCTGCTGGAGATGGCTGAAGCATCACGGCACGTTTCTGAGATACCGGTACTCGGCCATTGATTCGCTGCTCCGCGGGATTCCGGCCGGTAAACCGGCGTCAGCAGGGCATAAGGGGATCGGAACCAAAGACTTAAACCTGAACCCCGGGGAACTGGTCGAGGTCAGGTCCGAGGAGGAAATCCGGTCAACCCTTGACCGGAGGAACCGGTACCGGGGCCTTATCTTCATGCCCGCGATGTGGCAGTTCTGCGGGAAGCGCTTCAGGGTCTACAAGAAGGTGGTCGACATCAAGCTCGAGACCACGGGCCACATGAGAAGGATCATGTCCCCGACCGTCTTTCTCGAGGGGGTTACCTGTAACCGGTGCGATCGCGAATGTTACTGCTTCTGGAAGGAGGCATGGCTGAAGAGGGTGCCCGACCAGGCATGATGGTCCAGGAAACCCTGGTCATGGATACCTGCACCTTTGCCCGGAGCACCGGGTAACTCTGTTTACCTGAAAAGTCCCGATCTTCCCCCCCTCAAACCAGGGACCCGATCCTCTCGGACAGGGGTTTCACGATACCCATGTATCCCCTCATCGCGCAGCTCCCGAGGAAACCTGCCTTGCGCGATACGTACCGGGTGCGCAGGTCCAGGTTCGGGATCTTGGCCGAGTAGTACCGGGAGAGGCGCTGGTTTCCGGCGGCGCCCAGGATCGAATACCAGGTGTAGCCCCGCGCGGCGGCATCCTTCAGGGTCTCCCAGTTCAGGAGCTCATTGGGCGACGGCGAGATGGCCTGGGACGGCTTCGGGTTCCCAATCCAGCTGGTCATCTCGTCCCGCGTGAGCTCCAGTTCAATGGAGCCGGTCACGATCCTCCCCCCGTACTCGACCGCGAAGACCTTGATGCTCTCGGGGAATTCCCGGAGGAGCTCGGTCAGATACGGTTCCGGGACGTTGACCGACTTGCCCTGTTCCCGGTATCTCTGGACGAGGAGGTCGTATATAGCCCTGAGCTCCTGGACCCCCCCGGTCCGGATGGACATCCCTATCTTGAGGGCCTTCCTGAGATCGGTCCGCTGGGTTCCCCGGAGGTCCTTCCACAGCTGGTCCGGGCCTTCCCGGATGTCTGCGATATAATCGAACATGGTATCGTTGGTATATCCCATCCACCTGAAGGTACGGACATCGATCATGGAGGGAGAATGGGCTATCAGGCTGTAATCGGGGCGCAGGGCCGTGGTGATATACTCCATGGCCACCCTCTGCATTTCCATCCGGTTCTGCTCCCTCCTCGAGGATTTCTGCCGTGTCCCTGCCCCGAGGACCGGCCCGAGGAACCTGATGGCCAGGCGCGGCGGGGGCGAGAACAGCAGCCTCATGAGGGGGACCGTCCTGAGAAAGACCGGGAAGATCCCGGTCATTTCCTCCCCCTCGGTGGAGACGAGCGGAAACAAACGGGCGCCGCCGGCGTACTTCTCGGCGATCCTCAGCCACTTCCACCGGTGGAAGACCGTCCCGTCGGGTGAGTTCGCGTTCAGGTCATCCCATTCCCCGGCATCCGACTCCGTTGCAAGGGCGATTCTAGCTCCCATGGTATCCCCCGGAAAAGACGATGGTCATTTCCATAGCCCGGTCACCGCCGGCCGGTTGCACGTCGATGGTGCCCGGGCTCCGGGCAACGGGGCTCCCGCCCAGGACCTCCTTCAGCTCCATCCCTTCCGGGACATGGATCCGGACCGGCTGAAGGGCACCCCGGATCATCCGGATCCCGAGCCGGTCTCCCTCGAGGTGGCACTCGGTCCTCGCCCCGTTCCTCGCCACCCACCAGCGGGCGATATCCCTCGCGCTCGCGATCCAGGCGTTCTCCTTCCCCGCGCGCGAGAGGATCTGCCGGTACGCATCGCCCCAGCCCGGGTATTCGTGGGGGTTGAACACGGCATGGTGCCAGAGGAGGGTCAGGACACCCCCGCACCCCCGCACCGTCCCTGCAATCTTCACCCACTCCTCCTGCCAGCGGGGATTCCTGAGAAGGGCGATATCCTCGATGACGAGAGGCAGCTCGAGCAGGTTCAATGCCCGCCCTTCGGCAGGAAGGAACGGGGAGAAGGGAAAGCAGGTTCCCCACCGGAACCCGATCCGGTCATTGAACCCGAGGGTCGTGTCGCAGAGGAGTCCCAGCCCCTCGTGATGGAGCCAGGTCTCGGGGATCCTGAGGTTCAGGTTATGCTGCCTCGTGGTGTACACCGGCTCGCCGAGGACCTTCTCGAGGGATTTCTTCTCTCCCTCGAGGGTCGGGAGGTCATCATAGGAATTGAACGAGCCATGGAGGCCGACGTCCCATCCCGATGCGGAGAGCCTCCGGATCAGGCTGCTCAGCTTCGGATCGTCCCACCGGTACCGCCTGCCGAGGTGCCTCCACGAGGAGCTCTCCAGGGGCCGCACCCTCGCGGTTTCATGGAGGAAGAAGAGGGATGACCGTGCCCCCAGCCCGTCCTCGAGAGACATAAGGTCATCAAAGGCCCAGTACGGCTCCTTCCCGGAGAGCCGGTCGAGGAGAGAGAGCCCCTGGAAATACAGCCCCCGGACATCCCCCCGGGCGGCGAGCTTGAGCGGGGTGGTGATCCACTGGTAGGTCTTCTTCACCTCGTCGACGTCATGGGTGAGGCAGACCGCGAACGCCCTGCCCTGCGGCCAGAACGGCAGGGACACGAGGGGGACACGGAGTTTCCCGTACCCCGCAAGGATCAACCTGAAGAGGAGATCCTCGAGGAGATCCGCGACCGGAAGCGACGCCATGCCGCGCTTCAGCCCCTCGTCAGGGCCTTTCCAGACCGGTTCCAGCCGGCCGGAGAGAAGGGCCCCGATCTCGCCGAAGGGATCGAACCCGATGGAGATCCCGGCCCCGGTTCCGGTGATGCACGGGAACCGGTCCCCGTTCCCGCCCTCCCACCAGCCCAGGATCCTCCCGTCGTCCCCGGAATCAGAGGGTGGTGCGAACAGCGGGATCTTCCCTTCGCTGACCCTGAGGTATCCTGGAATCCCCGGAGCCCCGTCCCCGGGATGGTCCTGCGCGGCCCTGATGGTGAACCCGGAGTCCGGATCCCCCCCGCACTTCAGGGTGACCCCGGAGTGGCCCGAGGGATCGCTCTTCACCGATAACCCGTACTTCCCGAAGAAGTGGCGCAGGCCGAATCCGGTCCGGGCGTCCCCCGACGGGTAAAGGCAGGTGAGCACCCTTCAAACCCCTCCATTCCCGGTCTCGCCACGGAGGCTTCCGGGGTAATTCTCGATGAACCGCGTCATCCAGGAGGTGACATCGATCTTCTCCGCAAGGAGCCTTTCCCTCCTTGCGAGCCAGGTCTCCCTCGAGCCCTCTTCCCCGAGGATCGCGAGGGCCTTTGCAAAGGCCTCTTCCTGGGTCGAAAAGAAATAGAGGAGCTGGTACCGGTCCCGCAGTTCCAGGAAGTTCCCGCTCCCGGCGCCCGTCGCCTCTCCCGACCGGGTCGCCTCGATGTGGATGGCGGGGGTCCCGAGGACCGCGGCCTCGGCCGCCATCGTCCCGCCCTCGCCGATATAGAGCCGCGCGAAGGCGAGGAGGGAATGGATCTGTTCCGGGGAAATCCGGATCCGGTATTTCTCGAGGTCGGGGTGGAGCGGCCGTTCCGAGGAGATGAGCACCTTCCCGAAACGCTCGAGGGACCGGACGAACTCCAGCTCCGATCCCGTCCTGATTCCCCTGAGGGAGGTGTCATGGATCGCGCCCCAGGAGATGAACCTGAGAACGACGTATTCACCGGGGGAGAGGCCCATCCCGCCGAGGGATGAGGGGTCGGGGGTGAAATGACGGGGGTGCAGGTAGGCGAGTTCCTTGTACCCGCGGTACGTGACATGCTTCCCCGGGTCGACGGGCTCCCGGAAGCACGACGGGGTGACGATGGTGGTTGCAAACGGAAAGGTGAGCAGGCTCGCCACCCGCACTCCCTCGGTATCCGTGAAGATGACCGAGGGTTTCCTCATCAGTGCGGCCACGTGGGCGATGTAGGGATTATGGATCCCGATCAGGATGTCCGGGTTAAACCCCCTCGCGATCCCCCAGAGTTTTGCATCAATCTGGAAGAGGGAGAATGCCTTTTTCAGGACGCTTTTCTGGATGGCCCCCCGGTTGATGTACGGGAGCCCGTACTTATCGAGAAGGGCGAGGGTGACCTCCTTGTCCCGGGCCGTGATGAGGATCTCGTGCCCCCGGGATTGCATCTCCCCGATGAAACCCCTGAAGAAATGCACATGCGCCGGGTGGGCGACATCCACGAGCAGTTTCACGGGCTCACGCACCCAGCCTCATCACCCATTTGATGACCTCGAAGGCCTCGGCATACTTCTCCTCGATCTGGACGCCCCGGGTCAGGGCAAGGCCCCGGATGAAGTCGCTGCTCAGGTAGGCGCGGTACCTCTGGGTCCGGTAACATTTCAGCGCGTCGATCTTCTTCTGCACCTGGTGCTCCTTCAGGGAGATGAAGGCAAGGGTATGAAAGGTAATGTTGTTCCAGGGCTGTTCGTACCCGAGGATGGTGCACTGCTTGAAGGCCCGGAGGGTCTCCTCCCTGGTCGTTTTATGGTCCTGGTGGGTATCGTACGAGGAGGGCGTGAAGACGATTTCGGGCTGGATCTGCGAGCGGAGGGAGATGAGCGTGTCGAGGATCGACTGCCTGAGCCTCGGGAACTCCCGGACCTCGTACTCGAAGAGGATCGGCTCGGTGATCCCGAGGATCCTCGTTGCCTCCCTGACCTCCCTTTTCAGGATATCGCAGGGATACTCGGGCGGTATCGATTTCTCGCACGAGGACAGGGCCACGTACGAGACCTCGTCCCCCTCCTCGATGAACCGGGCCACCGAGGCGCCGCAGCCGAGTTCGCCGTCGTCGGTATGGGGACTGATGACCAGGATTTTACGCGCCATCGCCTGCCTCCAGGGCCTTCATGGCCTGATGGATCCTCCGGGTGCTTTCGGGAGATCCGGACCCGCACGGGTACAGGATATCTCCCTCCATGAGCGGGAACTGCCCTTCCCCGGGATCGATCCCTGCGGTTTCCGCCGCGGTTTTCCAGCTTTCCCTGATGTGTTCGGGACCGCAGGCGAGGAAGAGATCGAGCATCGAGGGGGTTATCGTGAAAACCTTCTTCGCCATGAGTTCCTGGACCGACGAGTTCAGGAGCCGCCCCTCCAGGCGCTGTATGGCCTTCCCTTCCCCGCCTCCGGCCCGGAGATCCCTGATCTGGCGTTCCAGGCCGGTCCGGTAGTCCCGTATCCGGTCAGCAAGGGACGGATCGGTGACGTCCTCCTCCCGCAGCGGGAAGGTTCGCGTCAGCTCGCGGAGCGCCCGCCGGTGGGCGATGCCCAGGTAATAATCCGCCGATCTCCAGGCGAGGGTGACGGGTTCGTGAAAACCCATCGCCCGCGAGATTGCCCCGGCGAGTTTCCCGTACCTGAGCCCTCCACCGGTTCCCGAGATAAAGAGGCTTGTCCCGAGCCCCTCTGAAAAGATGATATTCCGGGCTACCGCGTTCGGGCTCATCCGGGGATACAGGCCATCGAGATCGATGAGCCCCGGTCCCCCGGGGAACCGGTGTTCTCTCCCGCACACGGGGCACGTGCCGCCCGGTGGAGAGGATGGAGGGGCCGCGAGACGCACCTTCCCGCCGCACTGGCACTCGTACCAGAACGGGATATCATCTTCGGTTACGGGGGCGATCCCGGGTCCCGCGTGGGCGAGCAGGGCATTGAACCGGGCGTTATATTCCCCGAGGCCGGTGAGGACCCGGGCGGATGCCTCCCTGAAAAGGCCGGCCTTCTGGACATCGGTATACCGGAAGAAGTGGAGGGAAAGCCCCAGGATCCCGGAACAGATCCCTGCAAAGGCAAAGGCGTTCAGATCCGAAAATGTACGGGCGCGGGAATAGCTTGACTCGAGGATTCTGGTCAGGAGACTCATCCGGTCCCTGAATACCTCCGGGTCGATCCTGAGAATGCTCATGCTGCTCAGGTACATCGCTTCTATTTTCCCGATTTCCGCCTGGAAACGTTCCTCCGGGGGCTTTCCGAGGGTATGAAAACATTTCCACCGGTCCCGGTCCGGGATCCTGAACCCGATGTTTTCGCTCCCCTGCTTGTTGAAGGCGGGAACCTGGTTCTGGGCCAGGTAGGACGCGGTGGAGAGGTTATAGTCCGCGAACCCGAAGGCCGCGACGGCGTCCGACCCGAGGGAGCGGAGCTGCCTCCCGAGGAGATCGAGGAGAAAGGCCTTCTTCCAGACACCGGGATAGGGGAGAAAATTCGGCTGGTGCCCGGACTCGAGGACGATGGTCCGCTCCGTGACCGGGTTCCCTTCCGTCTCCGGTATGCCGGCACCGGTGCTGAAGGACCGGGAAATACCAAGGATCCCTTCAAGGTTCTTCACCTGGCGGGGATCCAGGATATGGTAATTGCTGAGACCCGGAATCAGATCGGCCATTCGCATACGGTCCGCCATACCCCCGTTTTCCCGGAAAGAGGAAGAAACATGCTATATGTCGTATGGAAATCGTCCGTCCCAGGGTCGGTCGTATCCCGGACGCGTATTCCGGCGATCATGGTTGCTCCAAAGCACCGGGCCCTATTTTTCGGAGCCCCGGGGTTCCCCGAGGTGTTCCCGGTTCTCAGGCAGCTGCGGGCTTCCCGCCTGCCTCCGGAAGATCTTGAGGTCAACCCACTGGCGCAACCGGCTCCCCCGGTATCCGGCCTGGATCATCCAGGCGAGCGCGGCAAGGGCGGTCACGATGGCGATGGTGAAGAGGATATTCGTCGCCGTGACATCGATGCCGAGGAAGATATCGGCAAAGAGAACCGACGTCGTTACCGAAACGATGGAAAGGACGAGAGAGAGGGCGATGCGTTCGAACCTCCTGAGCCTGTCGCCTGTCGGGTAGAGGGCCCAGGTGAGGGCATACCCGGGGACGAAGAGAACGAGAATGTACCCCGCGATGGTTCGGAACAGGGTAACCGGGTCCATAGATACCACGATATTTTAATCCCCGGAAGGATTAATTATTCCGATTGGCCTCACCCGGGTATCAGGAAACCCGCGATGCAGAAGATACCCGTGAGCCCGAACATGGCGAGGGTCGCCTGGCGCTCGGTGAGGGGGAGGATCGAGGGGAGCACCCACTTCAGGGTGTACCGGTTCGGCACCTCGAGGGTCCCGTCCGGCCGTACCCTCCCGAACTTTTCGAAGGGCACCCGCTTCATGTTCAGCTTCCAGTACACCCAGAGCAGGAAGTTCACCGTGTGGGGGATGAGCATCACGAAACCGGAAACGATGAAGCCTTCCACCACGCAGGTCGCGCCGATGGCCGCTCCCACGGAGAGCGCCCCGATATTTCCCCAGAAGACCTGCGCGGGGTACTTCTCGAAGAGGAAGTACCCGGCGAGGGCCCCCGCCAGGCAGAGGATGAAGAGCACCTTGAGGATATCCCCTGAGAACCAGGACTTTGCGAGGAGCGTGGCGAGGATCATGAGGGAGAGGCCGGGCGCGAGGCCGTTGAACCCGGAGTGCATGTTGACGAGGTTCGCAACCACCGGGACAAAGGTCGGGATCAGGAGCTGGAGGTACAGGATGTTCAGGTCGACCGGGCCGAGGAAGGGAATCAGGAGGGGAACCACCGGCACAAAGGGGATGAGCGGGTAGGAGCAGTAGTAGAGGAGGATCAGCTTGGCGGTCCTCCCGATATCGATCATGTCGTCAACAAGCCCGAACAGGGCAAAGAGCATGATGACCATGATCATCGCGTGGTTCTCGGGCCGGATGTGTTTTGAGTAAAAGAGTGAGATGATCGACATGGAGAAGAGGGCGACGAGGAGGAGGATCAGCCCCCCGTTTATGGCGACCTCGGGCCTGTCGGGTTTGTACATGTCCCGGGCAACGAAGCCCCCCGACTTCATCGCCCGGATGCTCCGGGGCATCACGAGGAGCATGAGCCCGAAGGGCATGAGGATAAAGAACAGGAACATGAAGATAAGCGGGAGATACTCCATGGGCACAATAATTTTCTATCCTGGCATATATATTTTATGATTGATGTTTTCTCGCGTGGATCGAAAATATCCATTTAAATTGCAGGAAATACAATTCCCGGTCGGGTCCACATACTGTGGAGATACTTCCCGGGGCTTGAATTGGGCAAAACCGTTTCAAAGAGGTCCAAAACGGATGAATCGCCCCGGACACCTGTATCTGAGCTGGGTGTGCAGGGAGTGCCCCGGAGCAATGTATCATGCCCGGGGCATCGGCATCGATACCTTCCCCGGGCTTAATACCTGTCATGGCGATGATCCGGTATGCTCTGGGCGGTGTTCGCCCTCCTGGGGGCAATCCTCGACGCGGGCTATTACGGGCTCGTGAAGCGGTTCCTCTCATCCCTCGCAGACGAGGTCATCGCGGCCGCGACCTTCCTCTCCTGCGCGATGATCCTCCTCGCCGTCTCCCTTGCCCGGGGGATCCCCCCGCTCGGGCCGGGCCTCCTCCCCGCGGTCCTTGCCACGGGGATCCTCAACATCGTCGCCGCCATCCTCGTGTACTATGCCCTCCGGAGGACCGACCTCTCCCTCGCCGTCCCCCTTATCACCTTCACCCTGGTCTTCCTCATGGGGACCTCGTTCCTCGTCCTCGGCGAGCTGCCGACCGCCGCCGGGGCGGCCGGGATCCTCCTCATCGTCGCCGGCACGATCATCATGCATGCCCCACCCGGGGGGCCGGGCCTCCTCTCCCGGGCGGGGGCCCTGGCCCGGGACCGGGGATCCCTCGCGATGATCGCCGTGGCCTTCCTCTACAGCCTGTCCCTCCCCTTTGACAAGCAGGTGGTTGTCTCCTCGGATACGACCTTCGGGTCGGTCCTCGTCGTCGCCTTCATCGGCATATTTTTCCTCGGGGTGTCCCTTGCCCGGGGGTCGTTACGGCGGGCCTCCCCGGCAGCCGCCCTCGGCGCCGGCGCGAGCCTCGGGGGCGTGCTCGCCCTTGAGGCCATAACCATCAACCTCGCGTACACCCTCCAGATCGTCCCGTACGTCATCGCGGTGAAGCGGCTCTCCATCCTCTTTTCGGTCCTCATCGGCGTCCTCGTCTTCCGGGAAGGGGGCCCCGGGCGGAGGATCGCGGGCGCCCTCGTCATGCTCGGCGGGGTGGCCGCCATCGTCCTCTCGACCCTCCCGGGAACGTTACTATCATGAAGGGCCCGGGCCCATAGATTCCAACGGCATGGAACTGCGGCGTGACCTCACCCTCTTTGACCTGACGAACATCGTCATCGGGTCCATCGTCGGGGCAGACATCTACATCGCCTCGGCCCTCACCGCGGGGCTCGTCGGGCCCTTTGCCATCGTGGTCTGGGCCCTCGCCGCGATCTGCGCGACGGTCCTTGCCCTGGTTTTCGCCTACTGCAGCTACTACCTGCCCCTGGTAGGGGGGCCTTTTGCCTATGTCTCGGAGGCCTTCGACGACTTCTACGGCTTCATCGCCGGTTGGTCGCTCTGGATCGCCGAGATCCTCGCCCTCCCGGTCTTTGCCATCGCGTTCACCCAGTACCTCGAGTACTTCATCCCCCTGTCACCACTCCAGGAGATCCTGGTGAAGGGGGCCTTCATCACCGCCCTTACCCTGGTCAACGTGGTCGGGGTCAAAGCCGCCGGGAGGGTGAACGACCTCCTCACGATGCTGAAGCTCCTCCCCCTCTTCGCGATCGTCGCCGGCGGCCTCGCGGTCTTCGTCCTCGATCCCGCGAGGTTCATAGCCAACTACACCCCCCTTGCGCCCCTCGGGTTTGGACATGTCGGGGCTGCCCTCGTCCTCATCTTCTGGGCATACGCGGGCTTCGAGCTGGGGACCTTACCGGCGAGCGAGGTGAAGGACCCGAAGAATAACATCCCGAAGGCCATCATCAGGGGAATGGCCGTGGTCACCCTCTTTTACCTCTCCACGAACTTCGTGGTCTTCGGCATGGTTCCCTGGCAGGTCCTCGCCGGCTCAAAGACCCCCCTCGTCCTCGTGGGAGCGGCGCTCTTCGGGGCTGCGGGGGCCGCCTTCATGACGGTGGGCGCCCTCGTCTCGGTATCGGGCTCCGACGAGAGCGGGATCCTGGGGACCGCCCGGCTCTCCTATGCGATGGCCATCGACGGGCTCTTCCCGAAGGTCTTTGCGCGCATCCACCCCGGGTACGAGACCCCCTACGCGGCCCTCGTCATAGAAGGGGTGATCGCCTTTCTCCTGTCCCTCATCTCGGGGATCCCGGGGCTCATCTCCTTCGCGGTCTTCAACCTGGCCTTCTCCTTTCTCCTCACCTGCCTCGCCCTCACGATCATCTCGAGAGGGAAGACCGACAGGCTCCCCGGGCAGGAGGTCCTCCCCTGGGTGGGGGTCGTCATCTGCCTCTACCTCCTCTGGTCCACGAGCCTCTTTGACAAGATCACCGGCACCCTGGTCATCCTCGCCGGAATCCCCATCTACGTGTACTTCTCCCCGAAGGCCGACATCTACCACCTGAAGGAGCTCTTCACCTCCGAGGAGGCCATCTTCGTCCGGAGGATGGCACGGCAGCGGCGGTTCCTTGCAAACCTCCTCAGGATCATCCACAATATAGTCGGGTGATGAGGGGTCGCGAACGGTGAGCCGTTCGCGGTCGCACCGGGTCCGATGGACCCGTCGCTCCGCATCTGGTCTTCGACCCCCCGCGCCACCTCCGTTTCGTCTCCCGAAACGATCCGGGTTACCGGGGGTTCTTCCCGGTCACCGTGGGGTTGTCGGGGTACATGGTCCACTCGGTGAAGGACCCCTCGTAGAGCCTGACCCTCGGGAACTTGAGGTAGTACCTGAAGAGGCAGAACTCGTTCGTCGCCTCCCGGCCGGTCCCGCAGGAGCAGATGATGCTCTTGTCGGGGGTGATCTTCTTCTCGGCGAGAATCGCCCTGATCTGGTCCCCGGGCTTCAGGAGCTTCGCGTTCTTCGGGTCCATGAGGCTCTTCCAGGGGAGGCTCACCGCCCCCGGGATGTGGCCGGGCTTCGGCCAGGGCCCCTGCCCCTCGTACACGGGCGATGGCCGGGCATCGAGGAGGATGACGTCGGGCCGGTCCTTCGTGGCCTTCACCTCCTCGTACTCGATGATGAAGTCCTTCCTGAGCTGGACCCTGAAATCGGATTCGACCACCCTCGGGTAGACCTGCGAGAGTGGCCGGCCCTCCTGCTGCCATTTGTCAACCCCTCCGTCAAGGATATAGACCATCCGGTGCCCGTACCGGGCAAGGGTATAGGCGAGCATCGTCTGCTCGAGCCCGTCCCCGATGTAGGTGGTGCATATCGAGAGCGGCCCCGAGCTTGAGCTGACCACCACGGGGTCCCCGGGCCGGATCCCGAGCCTCCTCAGGAGGAGCTCCGCCATCTCGGGAGGGAGGAATACCCCGGGCCGGTCCCGTGAGATCCGCCAGTGGTTCTCTTCGACAAAGAGGGCGCCGGGGATGTGCCCCCGGACGTAGTCATGGATGTTCGGCTGGGAGTCGATGATCTGGAGGCCCGGGTCCTTGAGGTGCGCGGCGAGCCACTCCGTCGAGACCCACCTCACCTCGCCGTCACCGGGCGGATAGGGATACGTCTGTTCCGCGGCCATGGGGAATCCTCGGGGTCCGGTAAGGACCCGGGAGAGAGATGGGGATGGGGGTTAATATGGGTTTGGGTTACCGACGTTTCGTGAAACGAAATGGAGGTGGAGCGACCGCAGGTCGCGACCACGACGTTTCGTGAAACGAAATGGAGGTGGAGCGACCGCAGGTCGCGACCACGACGTTTCGTGAAACGAAATGGAGGTGGAGCGACCGCAGGTCGCGACCGGAAGGTTTCTATGAAACCGACCCGAGCGACCGCAGGTCGCGACCAGGAGGTTTCTATGAAACCGACCCGAGCGACAGAAGGTCGCGACCGGTCCCTGGCCGGCCACGATCTGGAGCAACCTAGCCCGATGTCGTTGCAGCCTTCACGACGTCGTCGATGGTGTCCACGTACCGGATGGGAACCCCGATTTTACTCTCGACGTAGCTCTTCGCGTCCACCGTCGTCGGGACCTGCTGGATGACGGTGAAGCCGTAGTAGTTCCGGGTCCGCTGGGTGTACTGGACGAGGTTCGCGTTTGCCCGCGGGAGCAGGAAGAGCGACTTCCCCGAGTCCTTCGCGGCCTGGGCCTTCTCCACGACCCCCCCGATTGCCCCGACGTTCCCGTCCTGGTCGATGGTCCCCGTGAGGGTCACGTCCTCCCTGAGGGGCTTCTTCTCGATGGCCGAGATGACGAGGAGGGTCATCAGGGCGCCTGCGCTCGGCCCGTCCACTGACGGCACCTGCCCGGGCGCATTGATGGAGATGATGACGTCACTCCCGGCGAGGGAGACCCCGGTCCGGTTCTCTGCGACATAGGTCGCGGTGTTCGCCGCGTCCTGGAAGACGACCCCCATGAGGGGCTGGGTGTCCACGAGGACGCGGCCTTCACCCGGCTTCACCTCGGCGGTGATGTTGAGCATGACCCCGGACTGTACGACGGTGCCGCTGGCGAACGGGCGGTTCGGGTCGTACTGGACCTGCTGGAGGACGGCCGGTCCCTGGAGGACCGCAGATCCCACCGGCCCTGTTCCTGACGGGGAGACCTTGATGAGGCCGGTCAGGTCCTGAAGCTGTTGCCGGTAGAGCCCCAGCTGGTTCTCGTACGCATTGATGGTGACGTTGTCCCGTTCGATCTGCATCGAGAGCTGAGCATTCTCGGCGGACAGGGTGCTCACCTGGCTCGAGATTTCCTGCATCTCCGGGGGGCCCAGCTCCCGGAGGGCGACATACCCGAGGAGGAAATTCGCTCCGAGGGAGAGAACGAGGATGATTCCGAGGACCTGGATCGGCTTCATGCTCTCAGGGTGGGAAGATCGATTATATACGTTTTTTCCCGATCGGCAAAATATGAGGCCCAGCGGATGACCCACGAAAGAACGTGCCTGCCCGCTCCGTTTCGCAATGGATAAATAGGGGATTGCACTCTTTTTCCCGGGGTGTTCGAAAATGAGCCTGGTTTCTGAGTTCATGGATTTCCTGAAGGAGTACAAGGTCGTCCCCCTTGCCATTGCCTTTATCATGGGCATTGCATCGACCGCCGTGATCAAGTCCCTGGTGGACAACATCATCATGGGCTTCATCACCCCGCTATTGCCGGCCGGCGACTGGAGGACGGCCCTCTTCCAGATCGGTCCCTTCAAGTTCGGACTGGGGGCATTCCTCGGTGACGTCATCAACTTCGTCATCATCGCCTTCGTCGTATTCCTGACCGCGAAGTACATATTAGGGGAAGAGAAGGTCACCAAGAAGTAGATCGCTTCAATCCAACCTTTTTATGCCTGTTTGAGATCCTGATCCGAAAGAGGATTGGACGGCACCCGGTCGGGACTCCTTCTGTCCTTGCTGCATGATGTGGAGGGCTGATGACCGGGTTCACTAAAGCAGATCCATCCCTCGGGAAATCAAATAATAATTTGATGGTATCTCACTTTCCGTTCAATTGCCAAATTCGTCATAGTTGTTCATCCCGATCCCCGGAAAATGCCCTTCCCATGTATTTCTGGAGGTAGCCGGCGATGTAAGGAGTGACCACGGGTATGATCATGGAAAGGATCTCCATGGTCATGTCCGGTCGGGATCTTTGTTCCCTGCTGCCAGTCACATTCTCCCTCACAGCACGATGCCGGGTCACCAGTCGGAAGAGCCCGTATATGGCTATCCCGGCCCCGATTGCCGCAGCTGCTGATGCAACCGGGTGCTTCCTTACGGTTGTACCTAGAGAGCCGAGGGCCTGAGATGGTGCCTGGCGAACAGACTGTTTCAGCCCGGCATAGGACCTTGCGATCATTTCCTCGGTCACGAGGAGGTCCTCCTCGGTTACCTGCCTACGTTTTTCCACGGTTCACCATCTCCCCGGCTGTCGGTGTCTGCAGGACGATCTTCTCCGAGAAGAGCTCATACGCGATGATTCCTGCCATGGCAAAGATAAGGGCTCCCGTGATCAGCAGGGCTGCCCAGAGCGGTACCACCGTCGCGAGAAGGGAGATGACGCCCACCAATACCACCAGTGTGCCCGCCGCGAGCAGGGTAACCAATAGAGACAGGTACACGACCTTCTTTACCAGAAAGCGAAATGGCTCGAACACGTAATGCTGCAGGAACAGATCGGTCTTCTGCCGCAGGTAGAGATCGATATACCGGATCAAAGCGGCGAACTGCGATTCAACCGATAATTCCTCATCCCGGGCGGCATGCTCCATGCGATCCCTCATCAATCGTGGGATTTGGAGATCAACATGCCAAAGAGAAATCCCACGCCCATCGCAATGAGGACCGCGGGAATGGGGTGATCGCTGATGAGCGTCTCGACCGGTTCCATCCTGTCATGGAACCGACCTTCCATTTCATGGAATTTCATCCCGGCTTCTCCTTTGAACTGGTTCACCCGGGCCTCGACATCATGAAGGATCTTCTTCACATCCTCTCCATGCTTCGAGATGTCCGTACTCCGCAGCCTCCGGGCAGCCTCCTCCAGTGCCTCTGCTGTCTGGAGTTTCATCTTATCAGCCCCGGAAACACCCTTGTTTACCATCTGATCCATAATTTCCCCTGCCATAATCATGCACCAATCCTCAATCTTCGGTTGACTTTTTTTCTTACCCGTGTTCAACTGCCTCATTCATCCCCTGGTATGGGATGTTCATGATATGTTCGGGATATCATCCTGGAGGTATCCTCATCTGTTTCGTCCATACCAGAGCAAGCAATACATATCGGGATTTACCTAAATAAACGCTCTGCAGGGGTGCGATCTGGTGTGACAAGCTGGATTTGCGGGATGAAGAAAGGAAGGCAGGATAATCCAGAAGGACCATCAGGTTTTTAACCCTTCCCGCCCACCGACCGGCAGAGGAAGAGAACATGCCAGAGGAACTGCAGGAACAGGAGGATCTCACCAGGGACCTGCTCGCCCGGCTCGCCGACCCCCGGGAGACTGTGCGCGAGAGCGCGGCCGAGGCCCTCGCGGTGGCGGCCGGGGACGAGGACTGGAGGCCGGACGACCTGATCCTCTGCGACGGGATCGGCACGGTCATCGGCCTCCTCGGCGACCGGAACCGGCACATCGTGCAGTCAGCCCTCGCGGTCATCGGGGCCATCGCATCTGCAGGGCACGAGGAGGAGCTGCTGAGCCACGGGGTCATCGACAGGCTCGAGGCGATCCAGTCCCACCGGGACCCGGCGATCCGGAGGCTCGCGCGCGAGATGCTCTGGTCCCTCACCCCCGACGTGGAGGACCTGGTAACCCGCCAGGAAACCAGAGAGGAGGAGGAGATCTAGGGCGGTGTCGGGACCGACACCTCATCCGAGAGTAATCCCAAAGAGGGCAAGGACCATCACGAGGATCGCGCCGGGTAGGCCCGCGATGGCGCAGACGAGGATGGTGACCCAGCCGACGTCGATGTCCGGCTTTCCCGCGTACTGCATGAGGTGGAAGCAGTTCGCGGCGAAGAGGACGAGCAGCCCTGCGATCGAGTTGATCACCAGGTGCACGATGTTCCGGAGGACGAAGTAGACCACCGCCGCGAAAGCGAGGATCACGAGGAGGAGGACGAGGATACCGGCCGGTGCCATAGTTACCTGTACCCACCTGTCCGGTGAAAAATCCGTGATCACCCGTAGCCGGAGATATCGTAGTCGATCTCCGTCGATTTCGTCACGCACTCCTTCCCGTGGACGAGGACCTCCTCCACGGTGCGCTTCAGGATCGCCGGGTACACCGCGCCGACGAGCTCGCTGACCGGCCGGCCCTGGCAGAAGAACTTGAAGGTCGGGGTCCCCTTCACCCCGTAGCGCTCGCCGGTCCAGAGGTTCACAGAGACATCGATCCTGGCGAAGAGTACCTTATCCCTGTATTCCAGGGAGTACTGGTCATAGTAGGGGGCCATGGCCCTGCAGTGAACGCACGTGGGAGAGTAGAACATCACCGCCACCGGGAGCTGGGCCTTCTCCACCTGGAGGTGGAACGTGCGGTCGTCGACCTCGAAGACGAGGGAACCCTCCAAGGCGCCACCCCTTTCTACTCCTTAATCAGGGGATCGTGTTAAAGGTTATGGAAGAGGATGCTGCGAGGTGCAGGAAGGCCGGAGGGAGCCATCGGTCTTCCCCGGTTCAGGTCCTCCCTTCAGGGATCTTATGCCTGCCCCGGGTTCTTCCTCTCGCTGAGGAGTTCCCTCCCCATGGCGAGGGCCGTCATGAGGAAGAGGGTGGTGGTGAGGATGCCCACCGCCATGGTATAGAGAGAGGACCGTGCGACCCAGCTGAGACCGCCCAGGCAGTGTGCGAGGCCGATGATGAGGACGGCGGCCACCCCGGAAGGATAGTACCGGGTGTTCTTCAGCCACCGGAGCATGGCAAGGGAGGCGAGGAAGTACAGGGCGAGGAGGGAGATGAAATATACGACCATGAGATTGTGCCCAAGGACGAAGCGCACCACCGGGCTCGCCTCGAAAGAGAGGACGGTATCGTGGCTGCCCGCGAGGCGAAAGGTCAGGGAGTAATCGAAGGCGAGTGCCACCGGGGGTATGAGGGCCAGGAACAGGGCGTCCTTGTAGAGGTATTCCAGGAACCGCCTGGCCCGGGAAGCCCTGGCGCCGGGGAGAAGACCGGCAGATGCCGGGGCGGGAACCCGTTTTTCCTGCATCTCCTAGGTCCCTCCAATAATACTGTCAGGAATGCGGTAGGTTGTCGCGTTTCCGGTGAGGAGGGTCCGTCCAGGATCCGCATGAAGGTCAAGGTCTCCCTTGATGTCAACCCCTATGTTATTTACAAAGATCCGGGAGTGCTCTTCGCTCGCGAGAACCGTCAGGTCATCCCATGTAAGGGATGCATATCCGCTGGAGGGCGGGCAAAAGAGGTTCAATGCAGAGGGGAGGATTTCCACCGAGGGGAGGTTGAACTCCTGCACGATGCCCCGCGCTGCGAGGGAGCTTTTCACATAGAGGGAGAGGTACCTGAAGGACAGGTTTTCTATCTTTTTCCCATGGATACTGATGGTCCCATGATCATCATCGTAGAAGGCCAGGGTTGTGTCAGCACCGGGAGTGAGGTTCACCCTGGAGCCATTGAGGGTGATGAATGACTGCGCATCATTGACGGTGAAATGCAGATAAGATCCCCCCGTGATCCGGCCCTCCCGCGCGGTCCTGAACGTCACGGAGTGGTTGGAGAACTCGGAGGCCATGGGCCAGACGGCCACCAGGTTCGTCTTCAATGTCCTGTTGGCAGACTGGAGGTTCTGCACGAAAAGGGTTACATTATAGGAACCCGGTTCGGTATACGTATGAAGAGGGTTCTGGAGGGTGGAGGTATTCCCGTCCCCGAAGTCCCAGGTCCATGAGGTGACCCCTCCGGCCGTCCGATCGGTGAACAGTACCGCGAGTGGACTGGGTCCGGATTCGGGAAAAGCAGAGAAGTCAGCTGAAAGGGGCCCCTGTTCCAATGGTGCAGGAGGTTTCTGGAGAGCCCAGGTCGCACTGCTCTGGTTGTTGAACCAGACGCTGATGAGCGTATTCTCCACTGAGAGATTCCGGGGCACTTCGTAGACGAGATAGCCGTTTATGGCATTGGACTCCCCGGGCCAGAGGAACCCCCCGGCATGGCCGCTGCTGAGGTACCAGGAATTCCGGAGGTAGGCATAATCGCGTTCGTTTACACCCACCTCCCGGATCCATTGGTATGTGCTGTTGAGTCTCTCGAGGGCCGTTTCATCGTAACCTGTTGTGTTCTGGTAAGGAAGGTTGGTATAGCAGGAATTATCCCCGGAGGGTAGGATTCCGCAGAGACTGAAGGCATCAGCCGAGGGGATCCACTGGGCGACTGAGCCGAGGTTCACCATGTGGATGTAAACGAAGAGAAAGCGATTCCCCACATCAGGGAGCTGAGGAAAGAAAAGACCGCTGGTTGGATCCAGCCAGTGGTACCGGTCCAGGTACCGGTACCTTGTCACCGAAGCCTTGATGGTGAAGCCGGCGGGGCCGTAACGGTACTCCTCACCAAGGGCAAGAGTTACCCGCGGGGGCACGGGAACCTGGGTGGGAGTAGCGGGAACCGGCGTCTCTACCGGAGTGGTCTCCTCAGTGACAACCGGGACCGGGGTTGTAAGCGGCTGGGTCGTGACCGTGGTGACGTTCCTGGCCGAGGACCCCTTTGCGCCCTGGCACCCCGCCAGGGCAGCGAGGAGCACCAGGAGGATGAGCGGCACAATATATATTCGCATTCTTAACTATAGAGAGACCTTTCGAAATAACAAGCTTACGATCATGATTGAATTTTTATAACCCGCTGATACGGTCCCGCTGACTCCGGTGTATGCAACACGGCGCTTCGGGCGGCGCGTCCCATGACCCGTCGCACAACACGGTTCAGAAAAATTGCACTGTTATCGGTGATCGTTCTCATCCTCATCCGTAACTTCTCGACTCATCGGTTGAATCCGTCTTGTCACTGACTGCACTCCCGAATTCCTGCTGGATCAGCCAGATGCCCTGCAACTTGGCTCTTGATACTTTTTTAATGGTCTCGAGCAACCGGTCTTTCGAAAACCCATCCTGGTAGATCGTATGTGAGATGGTAAAATCCTGCAATATTCCGTCGGGATGGTTCAGGGCGAAATCGATCGACATCTGGTTCAGGGAGAGCATGAAGTTCCAGAAGAACTTCTCCCTCTTTTTCTTATTCAAAGCCATGATTTTCGTGAGATGTTCGGGGCTTACGTTAACCCGTGTAATGATGACAATCATGTCATCCTTCCCTTTCGGCTGAACTATTTCGAGGGGGTTTTGCGGCGCTATTTCTATCCCGAAATGAAAAATTGCACCTTCATCGATCACCTTGTGCCGGAACAATCCTTCATCTGCGAGCCATTTCTGTACTTCATCCGATGATATCATAGCTCAGCTATCCGTAAGCGTGCATATTAGATTACCGACGAACAGAATCCATCCTCCCTGTCGGTGTGGAAAGAAAAGTCATGAAGGATGCAGATGTAAAGTGACGATGCAAAAGGGAATGTTCTAGCTGCGTCTCCGGCGGCTATAGGGGTGATCTCCGGGAATTTTTCTTGACAATGGTTTCCATTCGATCATGCCTTCTGATTCTTCCGGCTTGATGTTTTTCTCTTCCGGTTTTTCCTCATCGATAGATCTTTTCGTAGCGAGCGGCATCCCAACACCAGAAGAAAGGCATTCAAATGAGATCCCATAAATCATTCGGTTTTAATATCGACAAGAATATCACAGTAAATACGAAGAACAGGCCTGAACACAAGGTAATCGGAAGATGCAACGAAAATATAGCCTTACCTTTTCGCAAACTTACCCTGCGCCGAATACGTCAGAGTCCCATTCCCATGAGCACATGGATGTTATTTGCCACGGCGAAGGAATACCAGCCGATGAGGACCGCGACCACATTTTGCCCGACGCCCGGGATAATATGATCGGTCCACCGGACGGTCATTGCCATCAGGACGACCACCAGCCATTTCAGGAGGAAATGAGTGAAATACGATCCGACGAAGGAGACCACGACATGGTTGGCCTCGGTCGCCCCGAGGGAGAGCCCGATGGATGTCGTGGCAATATCCACGCCGAACAAGCAGGCAAGAATGATGATCCCGATGAACACCGGGGTATCCATGTCACCGGAAATGGTCCTCCAGATATGCCGCAGTTTGAAATAATTACCTACCGGGATCTTCTTCTGGTAAATATTGGTGTTCATGCCATCACTTCATGCATCGGGACTGTTTTTTCATTGGAGTAATTTTATTGCAGGTATGAGGTTTCCCGGGATACCGGTCCTGACTCAGGAATCCTTCTTCCGTTCCTCCTCCAGCTTCACCAGCATTTCCCTGAGTTCCCTGTTTTCCTTCCTGAACAATCGTCGCATTGCCATGGTCTGCCTGTCCTCCCAGAGAGAGAACGCAAACATGAGGATTAAAAACCCGACGGCCGCAGAAAGTGCCCCCCACTTCACCGTGTACGGCCAGGTGAGACGGTAGAGGCCAAAGTAGATGAAGAGCGGCCCTGCGATCATGAAAAAAACAGAGGAGATCAGCATGAGCCTGTTTCTCTTTTCAAATTCCTCGTCCGAGAGATGGTCTTCCTCGAGGAAGAACAGTTTCGTGCTGATTACCTTCGTACCAGCCATTTCATCTTTTCGTTCGGGGTTCGCGGGTTCTTTTCCTGGTTCACCTGCGTTCATGCATCGCACCTCATGAGAAATCACTCGAAAGTACCGTGAGTTCCGGATAGATACGTTTCATTTCCTTGATGGCGTTGCCAGCTTCCTTCAGATGCTCGTCGAAACCTGCCTGATCATGATCCCTGTCTGCAAGGGTCGCCTTCATGCTTGCCAGCTCTGCGTCAACGGCGTTTTGTTCTATCTCGTCAATCCGCGGGAGGACCATCCCGATGGTGAACCCGTCGGACGAGCCGGGCGATGCATGTGATTTCGCAGCGGTGAGAAGGTCGGCTGATCTGGCGATATTTTCTTTCCCTGTGCGCATCAGCTCCCATGGAGCATTTTTCCCGGCCTGGTCCGGTATTGAGGGAACCGTTGCGAGCATCAGGTATGCGTCCATACAGTCGGCGTAACCGGCTTTGAAGGTGCTGACTCCTTCCTGCCAGCGGGCGTTAAAATTGGCCGTTTCCTGATCACTCTGGATGAGATTTGTCGAGTACCCCTCGACGCTGCTCTGCATGTATTCGTTCCCGGGTTTGCTGATCTCCTTGTAAAACAGGCCGGACCCGAACTGGTAGATTGAATCCGCGCTGATATTATCGGCGGAACCTCCTGAGATCGCATTCTGTACCGGCCCGGCGACCATGGCAGTGGTTCCGAGAATGCCGGCGATCAGTATCACGTTTTTCAGCAGAAAATTGTTCATGATACCTTCACAAGTGGTTTGTTTATCATCCCTATATATTTTTTGAATTATTTATATAATAGATTTTAAGCGATGATTGAGTATTCATCCACTCATCCTCGCACCGGTGATGAAAGTCCCCAGCTTTGTCCCTGATAATCATACAGAGATCTGGGACTCCTCGCCAAACCGAGACATAATTTGACACCTATTGAGAATATACGTGGTATATATATTATTGAGGGAATACCTATAAGACCGGCCGCAGATAACTACGCGATGCAGCATGTCCCCTTCAGGCACCGGGAGGACGGGGTTTCGGTCATCGTGGGGACCCTCCTCCTCATCCTCGTTGCGGTGACGGCAGTGGCGGGCCTCGCCCTCATGGTCTCCCAGATGCAGAAGGAGACGATGATCCGGGAGAGCCACCAGGCTGATGTCCAGAACGAGGCCCTGAAGATCCAGTCTATCGAGCTCAGGAACGACAGGAACGAATGGAACCTCACCCCGGCGAACGACACCGTCTCTGTCGGGAACTGGTCCTCCCTCAAATTCGGCCTCCTCAACCTGAACACCAAAGACTCCCAGGTTACTGGTATCGGTGTCAGGCCCGGCAGTTCGGGGATCATGCGGTATGCATGGAACTACACGAGTGGAAATGAGATATACAATCTGTCGCACAGGCTCACCATCCCTGCCACGAAGTCCGAGGTTGTGGAGCTGAACCTCGTCGCCAATTTCTCAAGCGTGGTCCCCCCCGATCCCCTCTATATCCATACCGATGAGCCGGTGACCATCCGGGTCATCACCTCCCTCCAGAAGGTCTTCGAGACCACCTTTCGGCCACCCATTGCGGCCATGCGGACCAAGATCGAGTCGGAAGACCTGTTCACGGGTGCCCAGAGGTCAATCCTTATTCTCGATGGGTCCGACTCAACGGATGACGGCACGGTCATGAAATGGAACTGGACTGTTCTGGACGGGTCAAACACCCTTCCGGAGCCCGGTACCTGGGATGATGTCGTGAATATCGACGCCTCGTATTACGAGGGAAAGATCGTCAGGGTCGAGCCTTCCTCATCGGGACCGTTCCAGATCGGGCTGACGGTGACCGACGATACGGGGATGACGGGAACATCAAGAATGGTCACCATTCCGAGGAGCGGGGACTTCAGCCCTGCCGTAGCAATGGTCGTCAACCGGACCATGTTTCCGGATATCAAAGTCTCGGTTTTTGACATCGGGGGCCATCCGGTGAGTGGGTCGGTAGTCAATTTCCTCAGAATGAATGACCCGTTCGGGAACCTGACCTTGTCCAACTGGTCGGCTGCCACGGACAGTCATGGGACCGTGCTCACCACCTGGCTTGACGGCATGGGCACCATCCGCGTTATTTCCGGGAAACTGTCACCCGTCGATCTCCCGGTGTAGGCCCATGGACCTCCCTCTCCTTCCCTCCGCTCTTCAGGGAGGCGGCTTTCTGGAAGCATACAAGAGGTTCTGTTACCGGTGCGGGAAATTCCTGGAGCACCGGCCCAACGACCGGATCGCCCGGCTCCTCTACCAGGCCGACCTTGAGATGACGCCCGGCATCTTCCTCTCTATCTGGTTCGGGACCGCCATTCTCGCGTCCATCGGGGGTTTTGCCGCGTCCCTTCTCCTCTTCGCCTCACCTTTTTCCCCTTTCTCTGTTGATACCCCCCTCCTCTCAATACCCTGGTTACCTGTTTCTGTCGAGGGACCCCTTCCCTACATCCTGATCATGTCAGCCACGGTTGCAGGGATATCCTTTGGCTCGTTCCCCTTCTACCTCCAGAACCTGATCACGAACAAGAAAATGGACATCGAGCGCCAGATCCCGTACGCCCTCGCGTTCATGTCCATCCTTGCCTCCTCCGGTGAGACGCCCCTTGACGTCATAAGAAGGGTCGCCCTCGAGGATTACGGCCATATCTCCCGGGAGTTCGGAAAGGTGATCTTCCGGGTGGATATCCTCGGAGAAGACGCAGTCTCGGCCATGAACGATCTCATCATCTACACCCCGTCGGAGATCTTCCGGGGAATCTGCATCGACATCACGAACATCATGTACGGGGGAGGTGGCCTTACCGAGTACCTTGCTGCGAAGTCCCGGGACCTCATGGCCCTCAGGCGCCAGGCCTACCGGGAGTTTGTGGAGTCACTTTCCATCTTCGCCGAGGGATACCTGGGAGGTGTCGTGATGACAATCACCCTCGCGGTCCTCGGGATCATCATTGGCGGGGCCCTAAGCATCGAGCTCGGACCATTCCCCCCGGGGCAGCTCCTCATGATCCTCATCTATGCCGTTACACCGATCATCAACATCGTCTTCCTCCAGGTGCTTTCGGTCAAGTACTCGACCAACCCGTGATCCGCATGACGACCTCCTTCGAATCCTTCAAGATCCGGTACGACCTGAAGAGGACGTACTTCACTCTCCTCATTCCGGTCGTCCTCGCCATTCTCATCGTCGCCATTCCCCTGGTTTCGGGTCTGACCCAAGTCCAGGACAAGAGCACGGAGGTGCAGGACGAGAGGATGAAGGCTTACGAAGAGCTCGTGAGGGCCGTGGGGGATGGGGGGAGCATGGGACTCCCGCCCGAGACAAAGGAAAAGCAGGGGCCAGCCATTCCCCTTGACTTCCTCGTTATCTTCGGGGTACTTGTGGCCATCACTCCGTTTGCAATCGACATGACCCTCTACAAGAGAAGGCTCCGGCAGAAGGAGGAGCTCTTCGCCGAGTTCCTCTTCAAGCTCTCTGAGCTCATGCGCGGGGGCCTCGACCCGGTGAAGGCGGTCACGGAGCTTGCCCGGACCGACCTCGGGGCCCTCACCGGTGATGTCCAGATCGCGGCCACTGGCCTCACCTTCGGGAAAACCTTCGATGAAGCGATGCGGGAGATGGCCCACAGTATGGGAAGCGACCTTATCAGGCGCTATGTTGAACTGGTTATCCAGGCTTCAACGAGCGGCGGGTCGGTCTCGGACCTGATACTCCGGGCCTCGGAGGACATGCGCTCCATCATTGCCATCGAGCGCGAAAAGGAGGGGAACCTGGCCCAGTATACCTTCATCTTCTACTTCGCCCAGGCAATCCTCGTCTTCATCGCGTACACCCTCTCCGCGAACCTCCTCACCTATGTCCAGCAGCTCGGATCCCAGACCATTTTCGGTGAGAACCAGATCGCCAACCTGAATTTCCGGCAGGGCTTCTTTCACCTCCTCATGATAAATTCCTTTTTCGGGGGACTGATCATTGGTAAGATATCCGAAGGAGAGGCGAAGTATGGCCTCAAACATGCAGTGATCCTTATGGTGACCTGCCTTATCGCCTGCACCATATTCATCCTCCCGGTACCGAAACCTGTAGTCTCGCAGAACCTCACCATCTCCGTGATCTCGGGCGACGGGCAGAAGGGGATTCCTGGCCTCTCCCTCCCGGAAGGCATCAGCTTCCAGGTGACCGACAAGGAGGGAAACCCCATGAAAGACATCGAAGTTACCTTTACCGTGAACCCGAGTGGGAAGGCAACGCCCCCACGGGACGGGACCAATGGAGAAGGGATAACCACGGTCAATGTACAGCTCGGAACCTCCCCGGGTATTTACCGCATCATTGCCGAGGCAGAAGGCATGACAGCCCAAGCGAACGTCACAGCCTTAAGTGAAGGTGGAGGCGGGTAATATTCCTTCACCCGTACCGCTCGCGGGGATCGATGAGGATTCCCTGCTCGGTGAGGGTAAAAGGGATCATCCGGTCGATGGGCAGATAGCCCTGCATCTTGGGGACATGGATGAAACGCCGGATCTTCTCCCCCTCCCGCTCGGCCAGGAACTGGACTACCCCATCGGCTATGGATCGGGCGAGGTGCTCTTGGGCAGATGGGAGGATACCCATCTCAGAAAGAAGGAGTATCGTCCTCCCTGGCCGGGCCGCCCGGGCCATATCGGAGATGGTACGCCTCATTTCCCCGAGGGAATCCTCGACGTGGAAGAAGGGAAGGGAGTCGAAGACTGCGACAACATCGTCATGAAGGCCGATCCTCCTCCAGTCCGAAACCTCCTCAATGATCTCCATCCCCTCTCCCTCGATGCCGAACCCCTCCAGGATCTTCTGGACATCCTCCCGGGGCCCGTGAGTGATGTACATCACCCTCCTGCCTTTCTTCAGGGCGTCGCGGGCCATGGATAGGGCATAGATAGCCTGGACCCCACCCGTCTCGCCTTCCACGAGAACAAGCCTCTGTCCTGCAAGGAACTCGAAACCGAGGATGGTGGCCATCCCGGGATTATTTATCACCCCCTCACTTAAGCGCTCCGCTAGTACAGGCCCCGGTTTGCTACTGAGAGAGTGGCAAAATATAGAGAATATAGAGTGTTAAAGCCGGTGCACCGGCAAATCTCTCGTTCCAATCGATGACCTGCAAACATAAAACATCCAATTGATCGTTGTTAAAACTGCCGGTTTAGATGAGAGACTATTTATACTATTACATAAATATAACCTCATTGCATTTCCATCACACAATTGTAACCGGGTGGGGGAAACCCTCCCCTGCTCGGGGTCTGCACTCTGTGACCGGCATGAAGTTGTTCAAAGAGCTCCTTGAACGCCCCTCGGTCATCGCTTTCATCCCGGCCCTCGCGGTCATCTTCGATTACACCATGACCCTGACCTTCTCCGGCGGGAGAGAGGCCATCATTGCTCTCGAGTATTCACCTGTCCTGAAAGCCGCGATGGCTGGAAACCTTTTCATTCCCTGCCTCGCCGCCCTCGCGATCGGGTATTATAGTATGGGTTACCTGGCGCTCCAGGGCCTGAAGAAGACCCGATATTACCCGTTCGGGGTTCTCCTCATCATCCTTATCGGTTCCACTCATATCACCGGAGGGTTCTCCTGGATCGTGCGGAACTCCAACTTCTCCCGGGGAGTCCTTCTCATCGCCGCCGCAGGGATCGCCATCGCGGTCTGGACCTTTGTCCTCGCGCTGAAGAACCTCAGGGCACGGACCGCTTCGGCCTCCTGAATCTCTATAGCATCTCATATTCTCTATAGTCTCTATCAGTAATCTCTATACTCTCAGGCATGCTCTCATAGTAAGGGGAAGTGTATCAGGATCATGAGCCCTGCGTACCGGAACCATGGCCTTGAAAGGCCCCTTCATTCCTCCTTCCATCCAACCGGGGACCCCACTGCTCCCGGACCGGAGATCCTTCTGCCAGGAAAGGAGGATCCGTCACCGAAATCCGGCGTGCGCACC
>DATKKN010000006.1:0-27763 GCA_035542895.1 Methanomicrobiales archaeon
ATACTTCTCGTGATTGGCTGGGCCCGGCGGTCCCGCCGCTGAATTGGACCGGTGTGCATCAGCCACCAGTCCCCCATTTCTAATTTTCCCGGGCACGAACGGCAAATCGTGCGGGGCGGGAATTCTCCAGGATCAGGAGCCGGAGGGGGGATTTTCCTCACCCCTGTCGGCGAGGAGGGCATCACGAAGCTTTCTCACCTCGGGCACATCATGGATGGCGAGGGCACCATCGAAGGCCTGCACCGCCTCGGCTCCCCGGCCCATGGAGGCGAGGAGAAGGGCCTTCGAGAACCAGATGTACATGTTCAGCGGAGAAAGTTCCAGGGCCTTCTCGTAGCAGGCCAGGGCCTCGTCGTTCCTTCCCATCCTCTGCAGGGTCGTGCCTTTCTGGTACCATGCCTTTGGATTCTTGGGATCGATCTTCAGTACCCGGTCATAGTAATTGAAGGCCCGCTCGTAATGGCCGTTAATCTCCATGATCATCCCGAGCTCGAGGTTGGACTCCTCGTGCCGGGGGTTGATGGAGAGGGCCATCTCGTAGCATTTCTGGGCGCGTTCCAGGTTCTTTGTCCGGGAAAAGATCAGTCCCTTCTGGTACCAGAGGTCCGGGCTCCGGGGGTAGATGTCGAGGCCTTTGTCAAAGCAATGAAGCGCCTCCTCGTTCCGCCCCAGGTAGGACAGGATGATCCCTTTGCTGTACCATGCCATGACGTACTTCGGGTCCTTCTCAATAATCCGGTCCCAGGACTGGAGGGCCTCCTCGTACCGTCCCAGCTTCCCGAGGTTCACCCCCTTCTCGTGCCAGGCGCGGATGGCATAGCTCGGGTCCAGTTCGAGTATGGTGTCAAAGGACCGGAGGGCCTCTTCCATCCTCCCCAGCATGCCGAGCACGATCCCCTTCTGGAACCAGACCAGGGCCTCCCGCGGCATGATCTCGATGGCCCGGTCGAAAGCGGTGAGGGCGTCCTCGAAAAGGCCCATGGTCTTCTTGACGAGGCCCTTTTTGAACCAGAGTTCCCAGTCCGAGGGGGAGAGGCCGAGGGCCCGGTCGAACGCGGCCACCGCCTCCTCGTACCTGCCCTGCTCCGCGAGTGTCTCCCCCTCCCGGGCATATTTCTCTGCCTCCGATTCCCCAGGCGACGGTGTCATGACCTTCCGGGGCATCCCCGCCCCGCCTTATACCTCCATGATACCGGGTTCTTATTAAAGGCTACCCCCCGGGCCCCATGGGTCGCGGACCCGGCTTGATAGCTTTTTCACGTGGGCGGGTCCACCTTCTTTTGCAATGCCAGATCCCCTTTCCATCGAGATCATCGGGTTCTCGGATGCCGAGTGCGGCCCCTTCCCCTGCGAGCCGGACCGGACCTGCGGCCTCGAGGAGTGTTTTCCCTCGGGATCGTTCCTGCCTGCCGTCGACGCTCTGAAGCGGGCGCTCGAAGCGAGGTTCGGGGACCGCATGCGGTATACCCTCACGCTTCTTGATGACGGTGTCCCCGACCGGGTAAAGGCCATCATCGAGACACACCACCCCCCGCTCCCCATCGTGCTGCTGAACGGGAGGGTGCTCCCTATCGGTATGATCTCCTTCACCCGGCTCGCGAGGGAGATCGAGAAGGTCCTTGCAGGATCACGGTACGCGTGAGATCCGCCCGGTTTCGAGGTCGTAATAGAGCCCGTGGACCCGGATCCTCCCCCCGGCCATGGCCTCCCTGACGAGGGGATAGGTCTGCAGGTGGGCGATCTGGAGCCTCACGTTCTCAAGCTCGATCAGGCGCCGGCGGCCCTTCTCGTCCGGGGGCCGGGGCATCAGTGCGATCTCGGCATCCACCTTCGGGATAACCTCGCCAGCATTATTGAGCCAGAGGGGGATGTACGTATCCCCGGAGGCCTTCCCGAGGGCCTTCATGGCCCCGCAGTCGGAGTGCCCGCAGACGACGATCTCCTCGACCTTCAGGTGCTTTATCGCGTACTCGAGCACGGTCGCGAAGGTCCAGGAGGCATGCGGAACGATGTTACCGATGTTCCGGTGGACGAAGAGCTCCCCTGCCTCGGCGGAGGTGATCCGCTCGGGGGTGACCCGGGAGTCCACGCAGCCTATCCAGAGAACCTTCGGGCTCTGTCCCTTTGCAAGGCCCGTGTATAACGCCTTCTTCTGCGCAAATTCGCCGATCATGAAGGCATGGTTGCCCTCAAGGAATTTCTCGATCATGAGC
The DNA here is from genome assembly GCA_035542895.1 of Methanomicrobiales archaeon. Taxonomy (GTDB): domain Archaea; phylum Halobacteriota; class Methanomicrobia; order Methanomicrobiales; family JACTUA01; genus JACTUA01. The sequence continues at coordinate 2,214 of DATKKN010000006.1, forward strand.
ATCACCGGGGCCTATTCCGGTCCGGTCCAGACCGTTTCCGGACGGCCTCACCCTGCATTCTCTTCCCGAACAGGATAAAGCCATACGGAAGGTCTTCCCCGGGCTGATCCGGTCCCTCGCAGGACAGGAAAACCCTGGAAACTTTCCCCGGCGATAAGGCCTTTTACTCGTTTCCCGGCATCACCATCCGCAAATGGGTATTCTCCTGGTTTTTTTCGTACTGTACGGGAAATCCACATGACACCATCGACAAGTATTTCGTTTTCATGGCCCCATCTTCCATTGGGATAAGTGGTCTTGCCAGTGACGGGAATTGACCCGGGAAGGTCAGACCGTTCTTCACCGCACCACTGGTACCGGATTGATGCACCCGCGGGGCAAGGATACCTGACACCCGCAATCGGGAAGGCCGGGGAGAGAAGGGGCCTGGGCTGACCATGGCGAAAACGAAGATTCTCGTGGTCGAGGACGAGTTCGTTACGGCCACGGACGTCCAGATGGCGCTTGTGGGCCTGGGCTACGATGTCCCTGCAGTCGTCGATAACGGGGAGGAGGCCGTAAGGCTGGCGGGCGAACTGCGGCCCTCCCTCGTCCTCATGGACATCGGCCTCGCGGGGAGGATGAACGGGATCGAGGCAGGGAAGCAGATCCGGGAAAAGTTCGGTATCCCGGTCGTCTTCCTCACGGGCCACTCGGATGAATCGACCTTCTGGAGCGCCCTCCCATCCGAGCCCTTTGGGTACATCGTCAAGCCCTTCGAGGCCCGGGCGATGAAGTACACCATCGAGATGGCCCTGCATAAGCACGAATCTCATTCGAAGGCCCCGCGAAAAGGGATCCTGAAGAAACTGGCAATATTATTCGTTGTGCTGGGCATTGCACTGTTTATTGCCCTCGTAATTCTCTACCCGGTCCCGGCCAGGGATGCCCAGTACAGGAAAAACGTCGATACGGTAAAAGGGATCGCCCGCGAATATTACAGCACCCACACGTACCTGGGAGTGGAAACCGGGCAATCCAGCGACGTGTACGTCTGCATCGACATGTCCAAGGACGTCTGGAACATGCTGAAAACCCGCGGGATCAATGCCGAGATCATGGTGGGGAACGTGGACAGGAACGTCACGACCATGACCGATGCAGACCATGCGTGGGTCCTTGCCGAGGTCGCCCCCATGCAGTGGCTTGCCATTGAGGTCACGGGTGGATACGTGGTAACGAAGGACGAGAACCCACGCTATTATACCGGGAAGCAATTTGCCAGTCCCGCGGACATGCTGGAGTACACCTGTGGCAAAGGGTATTGCTGGTCGGATACGTGTGTCGATGATCGGTGCCTCGGGTGTTCTTCAGGATTCGTTCTTGGTAACGATCTCCAGTGCCATCCGGCATGAGGATCTGCCATTGCATGGGAAACAGTACCTGTGTGAATGGACAATGCCATGGTTGTGACCAACGATGCGTACCTTTCGGGACAGGAAACAGTTCTTCCCCGGTTCTGGCCGCACGGCCTCGGCCTGGCACCGGGGTATTCCTCTCTAAAATATCGTCTTCCCATTTAAGCATTGCCAATTGAGATTTCGCAAGAAAACATGGCAGGGTGTTTTCTGGAAGGTATCACCGCACATTCCACCCTGAAATCACCGATAACTATTTCTTTCCCATTGCACCATTTTCCATTGGAACAGCGAGCTTGACCATCATCCACCCTGCCCGACCCCGGGAGGGTGGTTGAGTGACCATCAGGTTGTACCAAGAATCCAGACATGAAGGTACTTCTTATCGAGGACAACCCGGCCGACCAGGGATTCGTGAAGGAACTGGTGGGAAGGTTCCAGGGGGCCAGGTACGACCTGGTCATCGAGGACCGGCTCGGGAAAGGGCTTGGCCATTTCAATGATGGCGAAATCGCGGTGATCCTCCTTGACCTCAACCTGCCGGATAGCCGGGGCCTGGAAACCTTCACGACGGTCCAGCGGCTCGCGGGGCATATCCCCATAATCATTCTCACCGGGATCGAGGATGACGGCCTCGCGCTCAAGGCCGTAGAGGGCGGGGCCCAGGATTACCTTGTCAAGGGCAACATTAATACCGAAATCCTCCAGAAAGCAGTGCAATATGCCATCGAACGGCACCGGATCCTCCGTGAACTGAAGAAGACAGCATTCAGGCTGAAGCAAGAAGAGGAGGCCCAGACCGAGGGCAGGAAGCAGCTCGAGATCTCCGAGAACCTCTACAGGACCGTTTTTGAGTCAACGGGAGCAGCAACCGCGATCCTCGATGAAAAGGGGACCATCATCCGGGCGAACAGCGAGGCAGAGAAACTCTTCGGGTACGCCCCCGAGGAGCTCGAGGGGAAGATCCACTGGTCGAAGTTCGTTTCCCCAGATGAACTCCCCCGGCTTACCGGGTACTGGCGGCTCCTCCACGAGGACCCGGCTTCCTCGAACCAGCACTACGAGGCGAAGCTCGTGGACCGGTGGGGCAGGATCAGGTACGGGATCCTCTCGGTGAGACTCATCCCGAATACCGGGAACTGCATCGTTTCCATCGCCGACATCACCGAGAGCCGACGGGCCGACGAGGCGATCAGCGAGAGCGAGGAGCGGTTCAGGGGCCTCTTCGACCACATGGCGAGCGGCGTCGCCGTCTACCAGGCCATCGACGGGGGGCAGGATTTCATCTTCCAGGACTTCAATGCGGCGGCCGAGAAAATCGAAGGGATGCCCAAAAAGGATCTCATCGGGAAGCGCGTCACCGAAGTATTCCCCGGCGTTCGGGATTTCGGCCTCCTGGACGTCATCCAGAACGTATGGAAGACAGGGATTCCTGCGTACCTTCCGCCCACCCTGTACCATGATGAAGCCCGCCCGGGAGGATGGCGGGAGAACTGGGTCTACAGGCTGCCGTCGGGCGAGATAGTCGCGGTGTACAACGACGTCACCGAACGGATGCAGGCCGAAGAAGCCATCAGGGAGAGCGAGGAAAAATACCGGTCACTGTACGAGAGCATGATCGATGCCTACGCGAGCGTCGATATGAGTGGAAGAATCGTGCAGTTCAATGAGGCATTTTCCCGGATGGTTGGTTACGGCAAGGAAGAGATTCCATCCCTTACCTATACGGACCTCACCCCGGAGAGATGGCATGCATTCGAGGCAGATATCCTGAAAAACCAGGTCATGATCCGCGGATATTCAGATATTTACGAGAAAGAATACGTGAGAAAAGACGGCACCATCTTCCCCGTGGAACTGCGGTCGTACCTGGTGAGAGACAAGAACGGAACACCCCTCGGTATGTGGGCGATAGTGCGGGATGTCACCGAACGGAAGCGGGCCGAGGAGGCCCTCAAAGAGAGCGAGGAGAAGTTCCGCACCGTCGTGGAGAATGTTCCAGACCTCATCCTCGTCCACCGGGACGGAAAAATCCTCTATGTCAACAATGCCGCCATATATACCCTTGAATTTCCGGTGAGCGAACTCCTCAACAAACCCATATTCGACTTTATTGTGCCGGAATATCATGACCGCGTTCTGGAGGCAATGCGAAGAAGAGGGGCAGGAGAATGGGTCGAGCCCTATGAGATCAAGATCCGGTGGAAATACGGGGAAAAGACCGTTGTCATATCCGGGAGCAGGATCGAATACGAGGGAAAGCCGGCAACCCTGAACATCCTCACCGATATCACCGAGCGCAAGCAGGCCGAGGAGGCGCTTCGCCTCACCCAGTTCTCAGTGGATACCGCCGGGGATGCCATCCTGTGGCTCAGGCCAGACGGATCCTTTTCCTACGGGAACGAAGCGGCCTGCCGGCTCCTCGGGTATGCGCGCGAGGAACTACTCAGTAAGGCGGCACCCGATCTCAACACGGCACACCCGCGGGGTGCATGGCAGGCGTATTGGGAGGAACTCAGGAGGAAAGGGGTCATGACCTTCGAGAACACCCTCCTCCGTAAAGATGGACGACAGGTCCCCGTGGAGATCACGGCGAACTATCTCGAGTTCGAGGGGGAGGAGTTCAACTGCTCCTTCCTCCGTGATCTCACCGAGCGGAAGAAGGCCGAGGAGAAGATCGCCCATCTCGCTTCCTTCCCCGAGCTGAACCCGAACCCGGTTATCGAACTGGACTCATCAGGAGAAATTATCTATACGAACCCGGCCCTGACCGCAACCCTCGGAAAGCTTGGGCTCGGGAGCGATCCCCGGGTCTTCCTCCCTTCGGATTTCGAGACCATCCTTCCATTAATCATGGAGGGGGATGTCCAGAGGGAAGTTGTCGTCGGGGGCAGAATATTCATAGAGACGATAGCCCTTGCATCCCAGAAGGGGACGATCCGGATCTATACGAGGGACATCACCGACCGGAAACGGGCCGAGGACGAGCTGAGGGAGAGCCAGGCCAATCTTTCAGAGGCAATGGACATCGCCAACCTCGTGAACTGGGAGTTCGACGTCCCGACGCAGATATTCACCTTCAATGACCGGTTCTACGCCCTGTATGGAACCACCGCGGAGCGCGAGGGCGGCTACCAGATGTCGGCCGAGAGATATGCGCGGGAGTTCTGTCACCCGGACGACATGCACCTGGTCGCCGAAGAGGTGAGAAGGGCGATCGAGACCCCCGACCCCGGCTATACCGCGAACCTGGAGCACCGTATCGTCCGCAGGGACGGGGCGGTCAGGCAGATTGTCGTGAGGATCAGGATCACCAAGGATGCCGAGGGCCGGACCATCAAGACCCATGGCGCGAACCAGGATATCACCGAGCGCAAGAAGAGTGAGGAAGCACTGAAGGCAAGCGAAGCGTATCTCAAAACCATTTTCGAATCGGTCCAGACCGGTCTGGTTCTCATCGATCCGGAGTCCCACATAATCGTTGATGCCAATCCCGTTGCCGTCATGATGGCCGGGGCCGCGAAACAGGACCTCATCGGATCGAAATGCCACAAGTTCATCTGTCCTGCAGAGGAGGGTGCCTGCCCGATCACGAACAAGGGACAAAGAGTCGACAACTCTGAACGTGTCTTCCTGCGGTCGGATGGTACGAAGATGGCTGTCCTCAAGACCGTTATTCCCGTCTCGATATCGGGCCATGAGTACCTCCTCGAGAATTTCACCGATATCAGCTCCCGGAAGCAGGCCGAGGAGGCACTCAGGGAGAGCGAGGAGAAGTACCGTAACCTCGTCGAACTCGCGGGCGCGGGGATCGCCATCGTCCAGGATGGTCGCGTCGCGTACGCAAACCGGAGCCTGGGGCAGATCTGGGGCGGCGGGGCGGAGGAGTTGATCCGGATCCCGCTCGGCGACCTCGTCCACCCCGATGAACGGACGAAGATCCTCGAGCGGTACGTGAAACGCATGGCGGGCGAGGAGGTACCCTCAGTGTACGAGACCACCTTCCTCCGCAGGGACGGGACCATGTACCCAGCCGAGGTCCATGCCGCCATCATCAACTATCTGGGCAGGCCGGCTGACCTCATCCTCATCCAGGACATCACCGAACGGAAACGGGCCGACCGGGCCCTCCAGGAAAGCAAGGAGCAGTACCGGCAGATCGTCGAGGGGACGAACGCCGGGGTCTGGGTGTTCGACAACGAACTTTCCACCATCTACGCAAACGAGCAGATGGGAGCCATGCTCGGTGCAGTCCCGACGGAGATGCTCGGCCGGTCCATCTCGGATTTCGTCTTCCCCGACGACCGGGCCAGCATGAACGAGGTGTTTGCCAAGATCGGGAAGGGGCAGGACCCGGACACGGTGATGCGTTTCCGGCGCAAGGACCAGCTCGCGAGCTGGCTGCGGGTGTCGGCGGGGCCCCTCTACGGCGTGCAGGGGCAGCGGGTCGGGTTCACGGGGATCTTCTCGGATGTCACCAGGAGCAGGCTCGCGGAGGAGGCGGTGCGGAAGGCCGAGGAGAAGTACCGGAGCATCTTCGAGTTCGCGGTCGAGGGTATCTACCAGATCAACACGAAGGGCCGGTTCCTCACCGTGAATTCGGCCATGGCACGGATTCTGGGCTACGGGTCGCCCCAGGAGATCATTGGAACGGTCATCGATACCGCACACCAGCTCTGGGCGGATCCGGGCCAGCGCAGGGAGTATCTCAGGCTCCTCAAGCAGGACGGTCATGTGAACTCCTTCGAGGCTGAGTTCTTCAGGAAGGACGGGAGCAGGATCTGGGTATCCCTGAACACCCGTGCCGTGAAGGGGCCCGATGGAGCCATCGTCTACTCCGAGGGCACCCTCGAGGACATCACCGGGCGCAAGAAGGTGGAGCAGGCCCTCAAGGAGTCCGAGGAGATGTACCGGAACCCCGTCGAACAGTCGCCGGTGGGGGTCTTCCTGGCCCGGGACGGGGTTCTCCTCTATGCGAACCCGAAGCTCGCCGAGATGACCGGCTTTCCGGTGCAGGACATCGTCGGGAAGCCCTTTGAATCCCTGATACATCCCGACGACATGCCAAAGCTCCTCGGGAAAATGGCAGGGCTCCTCCGGGGCGAAGTTGGCTCGGACGAAATCGAGTTCCGGTCCATCAGGAAGGACGGGTCCATCATCGAGGTGCAGGCCTATGGTTCCTCCATGGCCTTCCGCGGGCGCCCCGCCATCTATGGCACCATCATCGACATCACCGAGCGCAAGAAGATGGCGAACCAGATCAGCGAGTCCCTGAAAGAGAAGGAGGTCCTCCTCAGGGAGATCCATCACCGGGTCAAGAACAACATGCAGGTCATCTCCTCCCTTCTCTCCGTTCAGTCCCAGAATATCAGGGATGAATCGGTCCGGGGACTATTCAAGGAGAGCCAGAACCGGATCCGGTCCATCGCCCTCGTCCACGAGCTCCTGTACCGTTCCGACAACCTGGACCAGATCGAGTACGGTGCCTACCTGAAGAAGATGTTCATCCCGCTCTTCGAATCCTACAGCGTGGACCAGCGGAAGGTATCGATGTCCATCGAGGCCCCCTCGGTGATGATCACCATCGACAAGGCGGTCCCCTGCTCGCTCATCATGAACGAGCTCATCTCCAACTCCCTCAAGCATGCCTTCCCCGGGGACCGGAAGGGGACCATCAGCATCTCCTTTTCCCTGGACTCCGCGAAGAGCGGATACACGCTCGATTATGGTGACGACGGGGTGGGCCTCCCGCCGGGCCTCGATATCACGAAGCTGAATTCCCTCGGCATGCGCCTGATCAACGGGCTCACGAAGCAGCTCGGGGGAACTCTCGAGGTCAGCGGCAACGGGGGAACCCGGTACCACATCACGTTCCCGGCCGGGAGCGGGAAGGAAGGGGGCCGATGAAGCCCAGGATCCTCGTGGTCGAGGACGAGTTCGTCACGGCGGCGGACATCGAGGGCCATCTCCGGGAGATGGGCTTTGAGGTGCCCGCCACCGTCGATTCAGGAGAAGGTGCCATCGTAAAGGCGGGCGAGATCCGGCCCGATCTCATCCTGATGGATATCACGCTCAGCGGCCGGCTCACCGGCATCGAGGCGGCCGAGAGGATCCGGCAGCTGTACGGAATTCCCGTTATCTTCCTGACCGCCCATTCCGAACAGTCCACCCTTCGGTCCGCACTCTCCTCGAACCCTTTCGGGTACATCATCAAGCCCTTTGACCCGTCCGGGCTCCGGGCAGGCATCGAAATGGCCCTGTACAAGCACGGGATGGAGGCGAGGCTCCGGGAGAATGAGCGCACCATCCGCTCACTGCTCGACGCGATCCCGGACGCACTGGTGCTCCTCGATGCAGGGATGAAGGTGGTCGCCGTGAACGAGGGCATGGCCCGGGAGCTCGGGAAGGACCGAAATGGACTCATGGGGGCACCGGCCAATGAATTCCTCCAGGCAAAGGTCCTCGGGATCTCCCCCGCGGATCTCGATATCCTCATCAGGGAAGGGACACCGGCGCATCGCGTGGAGGAGCAGGGCGGGAGATGGTACGAGACGACGATGTACCCGGTCCGGGACGATTGCGGAACGATCGCACGGATTGCCATCCAGTCCCATGATATCACGGACGTGAAACGGGTAGAGGAGGCGATGCGGAAGGAGGGGCTCGACCGGATCGAGAGAAACATGGAGCAGTTCCAGATCCTGAACGACCAGATCCGGAACCCGCTCCAGGTCATCAAGGGATACGCAGACCTGTGCAGCGCTCCCTGCAGGGACCGGATCGGGGAGCAGGTGGGGATCATCAATGACCTCGTCACCCGGCTCGACCAGGGGTGGGTTGAGTCAGAGAAGGTCCGGTCGTTCCTCATGCGCCACTGCCGGCTCTGGCTCCCCGAGCACCCCGCCGGAGAGGGGTGGGGGGAGCCCACCGGAACGGGCACCGCCAGGGGGGGCGGCAACCGGTGACGGGGCCGAGGGAAAGCACGAGGATCCTCGTCGTCGAGGACGAGTTCATCACGGCAACGGACATCCAGAACAACCTGAAGGGCATGGGTTACGAGGTCCCGGCCGTCGCAGATTCCGGCGAGGAGGCGATCAGGAAGGCCCGAGAACTCCGGCCCTCGGTAGTCCTCATGGACATCACCCTGAATGGAAAGATGAACGGGATAGAGGCGGCGAAGCAGATCCGCGAGCGGTTCGACATCCCGGTCATCTATCTCACGGCCCATTCAGACGAGTCGACCTTCCGGAGCGCGCTTGTCTCCGAGCCCTTTGGGTACATCATCAAGCCCTTCGAGACACGGGAGATGAAGATCAGTATCGAAATGGCCCTGTACAAGCACGCGCTGGACCGGGAACTCCGGGACAGCGAGGAGACGAACCGGGTCCTCCTGAACTCCACGAACGATGTCATGTTCCTCCTCGACACAGGGAAGCGGTTCCTCGCCGTGAACGAAGCCCTCGCGAGGCGGGCGGGGGTGACCGCCGGCGCCCTCGCGGGCGTGAGCGCGTACGAGCTCGTCTCGCGGAAGGTCCTGACGCCATTCATGGCATGCTGGAACCTCGGCCAGGCCCAGAAAAACGCGGTCCAGTCCGAGGAAAAACTGGACGGAAGGTGGTTCGACTCCCGGGTTTACCCGGTAACGAACCATGCGGGGGAGGTGATCAGGTACGCGGTGTACATCCGGGACATCACGAGGCGTAAGCAGGTGGAGGAGCACCTCATCCAGAACGAGGAATACTTCCGGGGCCTGATCGAGACCGCATCTGACATCATCATCGTCCTGAACCGTGACGGCTCGTTCCTTCGGGAGAGCCCCTCCCTTGTCCGGGCCCTCGGGATCTCCCAGCAGCCTCTCCAGGGCAGTCATATCTTCGATGTCATCCACCCGGATGATCTCCCGGCGTTGAAGGCCATCCTCGCCGATATCCTGAGACAGCCCTACCTGGTGAAGCCGGTGAAACTGAAGTTTCGGAAGGGCGGCGGCTTTACCGTCGTTGAAGGGGTCATGAGCAACCTGTCCAGGAACCCCATCGTCCAGGGGATCGTGCTCAACGGCTGGGTCCGGGAGGCCTGAATGTTCTCACTGCAGGCCACTGCCGCGGAAACGGCACCCAGGACGGGGATCCGGCTCCGGGTCCCGGAAGGCCGGAATTTCCCCCCTGTAAACTATTTAACCCGAACCTCCCATTTATATATAACAGACCGGATATTCGGCCGGAATGTACCGGCCCGTCAGAATGGAAAGGGGGTATGACCATGGCAAGGAAAAAGGTCCTCGTCGTCGAGGATGAATTCATCACCGCCTCTGATATCCAGTCGACCCTGAACGGCATGGGCTTCGATGTCCCGGGCATCGCCGATACCGGCGAGGATGCCATCCGGATGGCCGGTGAGCTGCGGCCCGACGCCATCCTCATGGACATCTCCCTGAAGGGAAAGATGAACGGGATCACCGCGGCCACGGCCATCAGGGAACGGTACAGCATCCCGGTCATCTACCTCACCGGGCAGTCCGATGATGCCACCATCAACAAGGCCCTGGAGAGCGAGCCCTTCGGGTACATCATCAAGCCCTTCGAGGAGAAGACCCTGAAGGCCACCATCGGGATGGCCCTGTACAAGCATGCTATCGACGAGAGCCTGAAGGAGGGCGAGCAGCTCATCCGCTCCCTCATCGATGCAAACCCGGAGCCGATGTTCATTCTCGACGCGAAGACCCGGGTCCTCGTCATAAACGAGGCCTACTCCCGGCACGACACTTCGAAACCTGCCCCGGATATGACCCTGGATGGCCTCGTTTCAGGCGGAATCGTCTCGAAGAAGCTCGCCGACACCGTCCGCACCCATTTCTTTGACAAGAAACCCTTCTTCTTCGACGAGGAATTCAACGGGAAGTGGATCGGCCACATCATCATCCCCCTCCCGAATGCCATGGGCCAGATCACCCGGTGCGCCGTGAACAGCGGCGACATCACCGAGATGAAGCAGGCCGACGGGAAGCTGAAGGCATTGAATGACCAGCTGCTCAGGGAGAGGAAGGACCTCATCATCTTCAAGGCGATGCTCGACGGGATGGACGACGTCCTCATCGCGACCTCCGACATGGGCGTCATCTTCTTTGTAAACGACGCCTTCCAGAAGCGGTTCGGCTACACCCTCGACGAGGTGAAGGGCAAACAGATCAGCATCCTCAAGGACCCGCAGGACACCTTCCCCCTTGACGGCAATGCCTTCTTCGTGGACAAGAAGTCTGTCTGGAACGGGAGCAGCACCTTCATCACGAAGCACCAGATCAAGCTGAAGACGCTCCTGAAGAGCACTCCGGTCATCAAGGACACTATAACCATCTGCCGGGTCTTCGTCCTCAGGGAACGGCTGCCCTGAAGGAACCAGGATAAAGGGGCCCAAATCGGACCGATAAGGGTTTCCGGGCCCCGGTCGTCGGTCCGGGACCCCTCCGGACCCTTCTCACCGCTGGATGGCGCCGAGGTTTGCCTGCCCGACGGTCTTCACGTACCGGGCAAGGACCCCGGTGAGGGCCTTCTCCGGAGCCTTCCAGGACCTGCGGCGCTTCTCCAGTTCCTTCTCCGGGACGCTGAGGTCGAGCCGCATCTTCTCTATGTCGATCTCGATCCCGTCCCCGTCCCGGACGAGGGCGATGGGCCCGCCGGCCTGCGCCTCGGGGGCGACATGGCCGATGCACGGGCCCCGGGTCCCGCCGGAAAACCTCCCGTCGGTGACGAGCGCGACACGCCGGTACCCGAGCCCGTAGATGGCCGAGGTCGGCCCGAGCATCTCCGGCATTCCGGGTCCGCCCCTGGGCCCCTCGTACCGGATGACCACCACGTCGCCTTCCCGGATTTTCCGGGAGAGAATCGCCTTCATTGCGGCCTGTTCCCCGTCGAATACCCGGGCGGGACCACGGTGCCGCCACATCTTCACATCCACCGCGGCGGCCTTCACCACCGCCCCGTCGGGAGCAAGGGAACCGGCGAGCACTCGCAGGCCGCCCGCTGCATGCACCGGTTTCCGGATGGTGTGGATGATCTCCGGGTCCTCGACCCGGGCCATTGCCGCGATCTCCCGGATGCCGGGCCCCGAGACGGTCGGCGCATCCTCGAGTTGCCCCCTGAGCCGGGAGAGGACCGCCGGGATCCCGCCGGCCCGGTGGAGGGCGAGCATGGAATGGGGGCCAGCGGGTTGCATGTCGCAGAGGTGCGGGATCTCGCCTCCCAGCCGGTTAAAGGTCGCGAGGTCGAGGGGGATCCCCGCCTCGGTGGCGAGTGCCATGAGGTGGAGGATGGTGTTCGTTGACCCCCCGAGGGCCATATCCACCCGGATGGCATTCCGGATGCTCTCCGGGGTGATGATCGATCTCGGGGTGACCCGCTCTGCGACGAGCTCCACCACCCGCTCCCCGCTCTGTCTCGCGATCCGGAGCTTTCCCGCATCCACGGCGGGAATCGTCGCGGAACCGGCGAGGGACATCCCCAGGGACTCGGTGACGCAGGCCATGGTGTTTGCGGTGTAGAGCCCCTGGCACGAGCCGCACCCTGGCATCGCGGCGCATTCGAGGGCATGGAGCTCCCCCTCGTTCATCGTCCCCGCGGCTACCCTTCCCACCGCCTCGAAAACGTCGATCAGGGAGAGGTCCCTCCCCCCGAGGGAACCCGGGAGCATCGGCCCGCCGGTGACGATGACCGCCGGGATGTCGCAGCGGACAGCCGCCATGAGCATCCCGGGGACGATCTTGTCGCAGGTCCCGACGCAGACCAGGCCGTCGAACCGGTGGGCCTCCACCATGAGCTCGATGGAGTCGGCGATGTTCTCCCGGGACGGGAGGGAGTAGCGCATCCCCTCGTGCCCCATGGCGATCCCGTCGCAGATGCCGATGACCCCGAACTCGAAGGCGACCCCGCCGGCCACCGCGACACCCTCCCTCACCTTCTCCGAGAGCTGCCTGAGGTGCACATGGCCCGGGACGATGGTGTTCCAGGCATCGGCGACCCCGATGAAGGGCATGTCCATCTCGCGCTCGGTGATCCCGAGGGACCTCAGCAGGGCCCGGTTCGGCGCCCGTTCAAACCCCAGTTTCACTCCTTCGCTCCGCATAACTCCTCCTCCCGGTAGAGCCCGGAGACCCCGCCGATGACGATGACGGCAGGGGGCCGGACCTTTCGCCGGCTGGCCAGTTCCCCGATCTCCCCGAGGGGCCCGGTGGTGACCCGCTGCCCGGGGGCCAGGCCGCGCTCGATGACGGCCACCGGGGTGGCCGGGTCCTTCCCCCCTGCGAGGAGGGCCGAGGCGATGGCGGGGAGGTTCTTCACCCCCATGAGGATCACGATGGTTCCCCGGAACTTCGCGAGGATTTCCCAGTCGAGGGCCGGTTCCTCCTTCCCCGGATCCTCGTGGCCGGTAAGGATGACCACCCCGGAGGCATGGGCCCGGTGGGTGAGCGGGATGCCGACGCAGCCAGGGACGGCGATTGCGCTCGAAACCCCCGGCACGAGTTCCACCGGAACCCCGGCAGCCCTCAGGGCCTCGAGCTCCTCCCCGCCCCGGCCGAAGAGGAAGGGATCCCCTCCTTTCAGCCGGACCACCCGCTTTCCCCCGAGGGCTTTCGCGGCCATGATCTCTTCGATCTCATCCTGCTCCATGGTGTGCCGGGAGCCGGACTTCCCGCAATCGATGAGATCGGCCCCGGCCGGGAGGAGTTCCCTCACCCCACCGGCGAGCTGATCGTAGAGGACGACCTCCGCCTCCGAGAGGACCCGCCGTGCCTTCACGGTGAGGAGATCCGGATCGCCCGGGCCCGCCCCGACGAGCCAGACCTTACCCCCGCCCTTCCCCTTCATCCGTTCCTCCGGCCAGTGCCCGGGCCTCGGCGAGCAGGTCCCCGGCCTTCTCCGCAAGTTTCCGCCCGAGGGCCCTCGCTGCTTCGGTATCCGCGACATCCTCCTCGATCCGCTCGGTCCTCTTCCCGTCGGGGGATAGGACCTCGGCGATGAGGTGGCCCTCCCTGCAGTACACCCCGACGGGCGTGAAGCACCCGGCACCCAGCTCCTCGATGACCGCCCGCTCGGCCATGACGTCCCTTCTCGTGGGAGTATGGTCGAGGGAGGAGAGGGTGATGATGAGGAGGGGATTGTCCCGGGCCACCACGGCGATGGACCCCTGGTTCGCGGTGGGCACGAACCGCTCCGGCGGGAGCCTGAATCCCCGGAGCCGGTATCCGAGCCGGTCGAGCCCCGCCTCGGCAAGGACGATGGCGTGGTAGTCCCCGGCGAGGAGCCTGCGGATCCTCGTGTCGACGTTCCCCCGGAGGGGTCTTACCTCGACCGCCGGGTCGTGCCTCAGGATCTGCGCCCGCCTCCGCATGCTCGAGGTCCCGACGATGTTCACCTGGTCCATCGCCGTGGTGATGGCCAGGTAGTCGGCCGGGGAGTCACGCTCGAGGATGGCGGCGGTGACGAGCCCCGCCGGCCTCGCGGTCGGGATGTCCTTCATGCTGTGGACGGCGCAGTCGATCTCCCCGGCGAGGATTGCATCGTCGAGGGCCTTCACGAACAGGCCCTGGCCGCCGATCTCGTGGAGAGGAACCCCGGTATCCTCGTCACCCCTCGTGCGGATGATCTCCGTTTCGACCTCGACCCCCTGGCCGGCGAGGATCCGGCAGACCCGCTCGGCCTGGAGCAGGGCGAGCTTGCTCCCCCGGGTCCCGATCACGAGAGGCATGCGCGGTACCCCCCGGCGATGGCCCCGATGTCCCTCGCGGTGTGCGCCACGGAGACAAAGTTCGTCTCGAACTGAGACGGCGGCAGGAAGATGCCCAGGTCGAGCATCCGTTCCCAGAACCGGGCAAAGGCCCCGGTATCGCTCTCCTTTGCCTCCCGGTAGTTCCGGGGAGGGCTTCCCCTGAAAAAGTACTTGAACATCGAACCGAGGCGGACGAAGGACCCCGGTGCTCCCTTCGGAAGGGACTCCGCAATGGTTCTCCCCTTTTCATCGAGGTCTTTATAAGTCCCGGGATGGCCGTGGAGGTACCGGATGGTGGCGATGCCTGCGGCAAGGGAGAGGGGGTTCCCGCTGAAGGTCCCGGCCTGATAGACCGGACCGCACGGGGCGACAAAGTCCATGATCTCCCGCCTCCCCCCGAAGGCGCCTATCGGAAGGCCGCCACCGAGGATCTTCCCGAGAGTCGTGAGATCGGGCCGGACCCCGAACATGCCCTGGGCTCCCCCGGGGCCGAGCCGGTACCCGGTGATGACCTCGTCGAAGATGAGGAGAACGTCATGGTTCCTCGTTATCGACCGGACCTCGGAGAGATAGTCCTTTTCAGGGAGCACGGGGCCGATGTTCCCGAGGACCGGTTCAAGGATGAAGGCGGCGACGTCCCCGTGGTTTGAGAGGAGTGCCTCGAGGGCTTCGGGATCGTTGTACGGGACCTGCAGGGTGTGGCGGGTGAGATCGGGGAGGACCCCCGCCGAGTCGGGAACGCCCAGCGTGGTCGCCCCCGAACCTGCCTTCACGAGGACCGCGTCATGGGCCCCGTGGAACCCTCCTTCGACCTTCACGATGTCGCTCTTCCCCGTGAACCCCCGGGCAACCCTGATGGCCGACATGGTCGCCTCGCTCCCGCTCGAAACGAACCGCACCATCTCCACCGATGGATAATCCCCCCGGACGAGACCGGCCATCTCGGGCTCCAGCGGGGTCGGCGTCCCGTAGAGCCAGCCCTTCTCGAGCTGATCCAAGACGGCCTCCCGGATACCGGGGTGGGCATGACCGAGCAGGAGTGGGCCGTAGGCCATGCAGCAGTCGATGAGCTCCTTTCCGTCAGCAGTCGTGATCTTCGAACCCTTCCCTGCAAGGGTATAGAAGGGGTAGGGTCTTATGGCCCTGACAGGGCTGCTCACCCCCCCGGGCATGAGCTGGACCGCTTTTTGGTAGAGCTCACTGCTCTTCATGCATCAACTCCGCTG
The DNA here is from genome assembly GCA_035542895.1 of Methanomicrobiales archaeon. Classification (GTDB taxonomy): domain Archaea; phylum Halobacteriota; class Methanomicrobia; order Methanomicrobiales; family JACTUA01; genus JACTUA01. The sequence goes on from DATKKN010000006.1 coordinate 17,596, forward strand.
CCATCTCGGCGAAGTACGTGATGATGAGGTCGGCCCCTGCCCTTTTCAAACAGGTGAGGCTTTCCATGACCGCCGACCGCTCGTCGATCCAGCCCCGTGCCGCGGCGGCGCGGATCATGGCATACTCGCCGCTCACCTGGAAGGCGGCGAGGGGAAGCCCGAACTCCCGGAGGGCGGCGAGGATATCCAGGTAATACCCGGCGGGCTTCACCATGAGGATGTCCGCCTCCTCGTCGGCGTCCAGGGCCGACTCCAGGATCGCCTCGCGGGCATTCGCCGGGTTCAGCTGGTAGGTGGTCCGGTCGCCGAAGCTGAACCCCGAGTCCGCGGCCTCCCGGAAAGGCCCGTAGAAGCTGGAGGCAAACTTGCTCGAGTAGGACATGATCAGGACGTCGGGGAAGCCTGCATCGTCGAGGGCACCCCTGATGGAGGCGACCATCCCGTCGAGCATGCACGAAGGGGCGACCACGTCAGCCCCTGCCTCGGCATGGGAGACGGCGATCCGGTTCATGAGTTCGAGGGAGGGATCGTTCAGGAGCACCTGCTCCCCCCGCTCCTCGCCGAGGATCCCGCAGTGGCCGTGGTCCGTGTACTCGCAGGCGCAGACGTCAGTTGCGATCACGAGATCGGGGTCGGCCTCCTTCAGGACCCGGATGGACTGCTGGACCACCCCGTGGGGAGCGAAGGCCGATCGCGCCTCGGGATCCTTTGCCTTCGGGATCCCGAAGAGGAGCATGGAGCGGAGGCCGAGGTCCCCGACCCTCCCCGCGAGGGCCGCGAGATCGCGAACAGGGAGCCTTGCCCGGCCGGGCATGGAGGCGATGGGGGAGGGCCGGGTTATACCCTCGTCGACAAAGACGGGAACGACGAGGTCGCTCGCCCGGAGGCGGGTCTCGGTGAAGAGATCCTGCACGATCCTCCGCCGGTACCTCCGCATCCTCCTTGCCGGGAACCCCCCCGTAAGAACCCTCTCCACGCCTTTTCTCACCAGTGATTTCAGATTCCATCCAAAAGAAGATACCGATTGGGGGAGACCGGCTCCCGTGAGGGAGCCGGGCTGTCCCGGGGGGCAGGGGCCCCTCTGGACCAGGGGCAGGGCCCGTGAGGGAGCCGGGCTGTCCCGGGGGTTGGGCTCCTCGGGACCGGCTCCTCCTGTCGGGGGGGAAGGGGCCCCCTCGGGACACGGCTTATCCCGCCCAGGCCCGGGTAAGAACCTTTATGCTCCATCGCCAGTGATTGGTTGCTGAGGGAGTTGAGATGGAGAAACCTGTCGGCAGGGTGACCCATTACTTCCCGAAGATCGGGGTCGCGGTCGTCGCCCTCTCGGACGACCTGAAGCAGGGTGAGGAGATCCGGTTTGCAGGGGCCCATACGAATTTCAGGCAGCTCGTCGCCTCGATGCAGATCGAGCACAAGACCATCCCCGCCGCCACAAAGGGCCAGGAGATTGGCCTCAAAGTGGACCGGGACGTGAAGGTCGGGGACCAGGTCCTGAAGGCGGCATAACCCGGTACCCCCCGGTTCCATTTTCCCGTTTTTCCGATATCACTCTACCGGAGGGTTCCCGCCGTCCTTTCCCCTGCCCCAGAGGCACTGTGCGTCGCCCCGGGTGATGGCCCGCACCATGGCCTCCGCGGCCTGGATCTCGCCCCGCTCGGCGCACTCCCGGATGGCGAGGGTGGCGTCCGAGAGGAGCTTCTTCACCATCACCCGGGTGAGGTCATCGATCACCTCGCTCGCACGGGGGTCATCCCCCGCGAGCCGGTGCACGGCCCGGTCGCGTTCCCTGACCCGGATGGCCTCGGCCCAGGTATAGAGGAGCGAGAGGGTATCGTCGGCGGCGGCCCGGTTGACCAGGGAAACAAACTGCCCGAGCTCGCCCCCGATGTACTCGCGGGCACGCTCAGCCTCGGCCTTCCGCTCCTTCAGGTTGTTCTCGGAGACGATCCTGAGGTCATCGATGGAAAAGAGGCTCACCCCGCCGATGTCGCCGGCCCCCTCCTCCACGTCCCTCGGCTGGGCGATGTCGATGATGATGATGGGCCGGGGGCGCTCCTCGAGGGGCCAGCACCGCTCCTTCATGGCCTCCCTGAGCGGCTCCCGGTGGATGACGGGGTGGGGGGCCGAGGTGCAGGATATGACCACGTCCGAGAGCTGGATATAGTGGTACAGGTCCTTCAGGTTGACCGCCCTTCCCCCGATCTTCCTCGCCAGGGCCACCGCCCGCTCGTAGGTCCGGTTCGCCACGTAGATGGCCGAGAGGCCCCGGGCGGACAGGGCCTGGGCAACGAGCATCCCCATCTCCCCGCTCCCGATGACGAGGATGTGCTTCTCCGCGAGCCCGCCGAGGAGGTTCTCGGCGAGCCGGACCGCCGCCGAGCCGATGGAGACCGCGCCCCGGTTGATGTTCGTCCTCTGCCGCACCTGGATCCCGACATGGACCGCCTTGTCCACGCAGATCTCGATGACGTTCGAGGAAGCCCCCGCCTCCTTCGCCATCGCAAGGGCGGCCTTCATCTGGCCGAGGATCTGGTCCTCCCCGACGATCATGGAGTCCATTCCCGCCGCGAGGAGGAGGAGGTGCCCGAGTGCCTCCTCGCCTTCGCAGAGCCGGAAATCCTTCCTCCCTGAGGAGACGAGGAAGTCGGAGAGGGCGTCCCGGGATCCCTGGACGAGGATTTCTACCCGGTTGCAGGTCTGGAGGAGGAGGACGCCCCGGAAATGGTCCCGGGCGGTCTTTAAAAAGGCAGGCTCGTCCGGGAACCGGGCCCGCTCCAGCTCCGTGGCCGAGGCCTCGTGGTGGGAGAGGGTCGCGACGGCGATGGGCGTGCGGACCTGCCTATCCATGGAGATACCTCCCGTTCACGTACTCCCAGCCCTCATCCCCGCCCCGGGAGAGCGCCTCCCAGGCTACGGGATCCTGAACGATCTCCCAGAGGATGGCGGAACGCCTTTCCTGCGAGGGTTCCATAGCCTTCAGGGCCTCCCTTGCCCGGCTCTGGAGATCGATCATAAGGTCGATGTCCCCGGCGCCCAGCTCCACCTTCTCGCGGATGTAGCGCGCCATGGCGGGCGATCTCCCGAAGGTCGTCACGGCAACGGCATGCGACCTGCCCTTCCATACCGAGGGGATGATCACCTCGCCAGGCTCCCCCGAGGCGGTGTTACAGAGTATCCCGGCCTCCCGGCAGAGCGAGAGGATCCGCCCGTTCAGGGACCGGTCCTTCACCGCCGCTACGACCAGGAACGCTCCCTCCATCAGCTTCTCCAGGTCCCCGTCAGGCGCTTTCCTGATATCGAGCTGCACCCGGTCAACGTCCATGCCCCGGATCTCCTTCCCGAAGGACCGGCTCGCCACGACTACCCGGCACTCCCCCTGGAAGAACCGGGCCTTCCTCGCCCCGACCGGTCCCCCTCCGAAGATGACGACCCTGCGCCCGGAGAGATCGAGGATGAGGGGGAGCATCGGTACAGATGTAGGAACAGGTTAAAATTAAGGTGATCTATCCATCCTCCCCCCCGGATGGTCGCCCGAGGGGGGTGGTGCCAGGGCGGTTCGAGGATCCGCCGTTCCCGGACCGAAAGGGGACTCCTCCCGCCCCTCATCCGCCTGAATCATTTTGTTGTTGTTTTTACAACAAATGATTTATCCCAGCGGAAGGCCAATACTATGAAACAGGAGGAGAGCCAATACTCGGGAAGGTCCGGAGAGAGAGGTCCCTTCCCCGGGCATCTTCTCCCGGCCGACCCCCGGAACCGGTGGATCCATGACCGAGGAAAAGATCATACGGCTTCTGCACCTGACGAAGGTTTTCCGGAACAACCACACGGTGGTGGCAGTGGATGACGTGTCATTCGACGTGGCAAAGGGCGAGATCTTCGGGCTCCTCGGTCCGAACGGGGCAGGGAAGAGCACCCTGATCCGGATCCTCACCACCCTCCTCGCCCCAACCTCGGGCACGGGCTGGGTGGGCAGCTATGATGTCACGAAAAATGCCGAGGAGGTCCGGTCCATCATCGGCGTCTGCCCGCAGAACAGCACCCTCGACCTCGAACTCACCGCCTACGACAACCTCGACTTCTACGGGAGGCTCCTGAACGTCGAGGATGGGATACGGGATACCCGGATCTGGGAGCTCCTGAAGATGACCGGCCTCACCGACCGCGCAAACTCGCGGGTGAGTACCTTCTCGGGCGGGATGCGGCGAAAGCTCGAGATCGTGCGGGCATTCCTCCACCGGCCGCTCATCCTCTTCCTGGACGAGCCGACCATCGGCCTGGACCCTGATTCGCGGTTCGAGGTCTGGAAGCAGATCAAGGAACTGAATACCGCGGAGACGACCATCATCCTGACCACCCACTACATGGACGAGGCCGAGAAGCTCTGCAACCGCGTCGCGTTCATGGACAACGGGAGGCTCATCGCCCTCGCTACCCCGGAGGAACACAAGCGGGCCCTTCCCTCGGGAGATCTCATCGACATCGGCTTCGACCGGCTGGACGAGCGGGTCCTCCCCGCGCTCCGGGACTCGGGCATCGTCACCTCGGCAGAGGTCAAGGACAAAACCATCCGGATATCGGCACGCAACGGCAACAATGTGCTCCCCCGGATCATCGGCATCTTCGAGCGGTTCTCGGTCCCGATGACCTCCATTTCCATCCGCTCCCCCTCCCTTGAGGACGTCTTCATCCACCTCACCGGGAGGAAGCTCGACTCCGGCGAAGGGGAACAGCCGCAGCCCTGGTTCGCGGCCACGGGGCGGCCGGCATGACCCTCCTGAAAGGGGCCGTTGCGATATTCCGCCGGGACATCAAGAAGTTTATCTCCACGCCCTACGTCATCGTCTTCACCCTCTTCATGCCCATCATGTATCTGGTCATCTTCGGGAATGCCATAGGCGGGACCATCACGGGCATCCACATCGGCGTCGTCCAGGCCGAGCCGTACACCATCGAGACCCCCCTCTTCACCCGGAGCGTTGAGGCCCTCCGGAACTTCCGTTCCGCCGCCGACAAGCCCACCGTCTTCGATGTCACCGTCTACTCCGACGAGGACAGTGCAAAGCGTGCGCTTGCGAACGGGGAGATCAGCGGGGCGGTGGTGTTCCCGTCGACCCTCCCCGGGGATACGACGGTGAGAGTCTTCGAGGACAGCTCGGATTACGCGATCCCTGCCCTCATGGAGGGCGGGATCACCGCGGCCATCGCGAGCACCGGGATGAAGAACCCCGTCGATATCAGTCGCGTCTACGGGAAGATCGAGTACTTCCAGTTCTTCGGTGTGGGTGTCATCGTCATGGCCATCTTCATGACCACCATGATGGGTGGGGCCTTTGCCCTGATCCGGGACCGGGAGCAGGGAATCATCGAAGGGTACCTGGTCACCCCGGTGAAACGCTCCTCCATCATCCTCGGGATTATCGGGAGTGGCTCGGTGAAGGCCTTCCTCTCGGGGCTCATCATCGTGATTGTGGATGTGGTCATCGCAGGGATCATCATCCGCACCCTCGACCAGTTCCTCCTCGTGCTCCTGGTGCTCGCCATATCGAGCATCGGGGTCACGGCTCTCGTCGTTTCGGTCGCCTCCCGGTTCAACACCCAGCAAGAGTACGCCTCCACCGTCGCCTTCTTCAACCTGATCCTCTTCATGACGAGCGGCGCCTTCTATCCCCCCCAGGGTATGCCCGGCTGGCTCCGCTGGATCACGGTGATCAACCCCGAGTGGTACACCGTCCATGCCCTGCGGAGCATCCTCCTCCGGGGCCAGGGACTCACGGTCATCGGGTACGACCTGGCCGCCCTCTGCGTATTCTCGGCTGCGGCAATTATCCTCGGAATCCTCACCTACAAGCGGACCATCGAGTAAAGCCAGGGCCATTCACTCCATTTTTCACCCGGCCTGACCCGGCTCTCCCGGGAAGGGAAAAACCCGGAAAAATTGAGGAGAGAAAAGAAAAATAGATGGTATAGGAGCTCCAAGTTCGTCGATCAGAGAACGGATTTCCGTCCCCGGGAAACCATGATCTCCCTCCTTGTGGTCGATGATGAAGAGGAACTCCTCGAGCTCGCGCGGCACTTCCTCGGGAAGGGCGGCGAGATCGGGATCACCACCTCGGCATCAGCGACAGAAGCCCTCGGGTTGCATCGGGACCGTCCCTTTGATGCCGTGGTTTTCGATTTCCTGATGCCCGAGATGGACGGGATCGAGTTTCTGAGGAGGCTTCGGGAGGCCGGGGACACCACCCCTTTCATCATCCTCACCGGGAAGGGGAGCGAACGGGTCGCCATGGACGCCCTGAACAACGGGGCAGATTTTTACCTTGCGAAGGGCGGGGAGCCCGAGGCCCTCTTTGCAGAGCTCGGGCGGATGGTCAGGCTCGCGGTGAAGAACCACCGGACCGAGCAGGCGCTCCGGGAGAGCGAGGGGCGCTACCGGACCATCTTCGAGATCACGGGTTCGGCGACGGTGATCCTCGACGGCGCCGGGACCATCCTCCTCGCGAATACCGAGACCGCGCAGCTCCTCGGGTATTCTCCCGGCGAGCTCGAGGGGAAGTTCCACTGGTCGAGGTTCATCCCGGCCGACGAGGTCCCCCGCATGAACGAGTACTTCCGCCTCCTCCACGAGGATCCTGCCCGGGCAGCCCAGCGGTTCGAGATGAGGCTCGTCGACCGGTCCGGCGTCAACCGGTACGGGATCGTCACGGCGAAGCTCATCCCCGGCTCGGAGAACTGCGTCGTCTCCGTGACGGACATCACCGGGCTGAAGAACACCGACGAGAAGCTCCGGGATTCAGAAAACCTCTACCGGACCATCTTCCGGACGACCGGGACGGCGACGGCCATCCTCGACGAGGACGGGACCATCCTCCTCGCGAACGGGGAGGTGGAGCCCCTCCTCGGGTTCGCGCCCCGGGAGCTCGAGGGGAAGGAACACTGGTCGGCCTTCATTCCCCCCGACGAGCTCCCCCGGCTCGCGGAATACTTCAGGCTCCTCCGCGAGGACCCCGTCTCCTCCACCCAGCATTACGAGGCCCGGCTCCTGGACCGGTGGGGAGCCACGAAGCATGGCATCTTCTCGGTAGCCCTCATCCCCGGGAGCCGGCACAGTGTCATCTCCATCATGGACATCACCGGTCTCAAGAAGGCGGAGGATGCACTCAGGGAGAGCGAGGCGAAGTACCGCACGCTGGTCGAGAGTGCGAACGATGGCATCATGGTGATCCAGGACCGGGTCATCAGGTTCTGCAACAGCCGTGCCGCAGAACTGTGGGGGGGCATCCCGGGCGATCTCATCGGCAGGGAGTTCACGGAGCTCCTGGACGAGGACGAAGTCCAGCGGGTCCTCGGGATCTACCAGGCACGGCTCGAGGGCCGCCCGGTTCCCCACGGCTACGACACCCGGTTCCACCGGAAGGACGGGGCCCAGGTCCACCTCGGGATCAACGCCGGGCTGATCAGCTACCAGGGGTCTCCTGCGACCCTGGCCTTTATCCGGGACATCACCGAGAGGAAGAAGGCGGAGGAGGCCCTCCTCACGGCCCACCGGAAGCTGAACCTCCTCTCCTCCATCACCCGGCACGACATCCGGAACCAGCTCACGGTTATCCTTGGCTCCACCGATCTCCTCAAACAGGACCTGCGGGCCGATCAGGCTGGAAAGATCATCGCCTCGATGGAGGATGCGGCGCGCACCATCCAGCACCAGATCGAATTCACCCGGGAGTACCAGGAAGTGGGAATCCACTCTCCAGTCTGGCAGGACCTGATGGAGGTGATCGGCCGTGCCGGCGCGAGGCTGAGCCCCGGGAGGGTGAAGCTCCGGATCGATCTCGGGAACGTCGAGCTCCTCGCCGACCCCCTCCTCGAGAGGGTTTTTTCCAACCTCATCGACAACGCACTCAAGCATGGAGGATCCCTGACCTGGATCCGGTTCTCTGCCCAGGAGACCCCCTCCGGCCTTGCCATCGTCTGCGAGGACGACGGCACCGGCATCCCGCCCCAGGACCGGGAGCGCATCTTCTCCCCGGGGTTTGCGAAGCCCTCCGGTTATGGCCTCTTCCTCGTCCGGGAGATCCTCGGGATCACGGGCATCTCCATCCACGAGGAGGGAAGGCCCGGCGGGGGGGCCCATTTCAGGATGGTCGCCCCGAGAGGTGTTTACCGGTTCGGCCGGTAGGTCCGGGCGCGGGGGCCGGGGCCCGGGGATACCGCTCCAGTGGGTTATTCCCCTCCGTCCGCGGGTTCGGGACCGCCCCCCGGCAGGTACTCCCCGATGGACCGCTGCGACGGCCCCTTTTCCTGCAGGTTGGACAGCCGGATACCGAGGAGCCGGACGGTCCCCTTCCGGGGGGCCACGGCGAGGAGCTCCCCGGCCAGGTCCCGGATTTCCCGGAGGCCGTTCGTCGCATGGGGGAGGGTCCGGGAGAGGGTCTTCGTGACGAAACCCGTGTACCGGATCTTCAGGGTGAGGGTCCGGAAGAAGAGGTTCTCCCGGGCAAGGGTCTCCCGGAGGTCGGCTGCCATCTCCCCGAGGGCCGCGAGGAGGGTGGCGGGATCGCCGGTGTCCTGCTCGAAGGTGGTCTCCCGGCTCATGGACCGCGAGGCACCGTCCCCCCTCGCCTCGTGGATGTCCCGGCCATGGGCGAGCTCGTGCATGTGGATGCCCCATTTCCCGAAACGGGACTGGAGGAGCTGGACATCGGCCTGCGCGAGCTCCCCGATGGTACGGATTCCCATTCCCTCGAGCTCCGCGCGGGTCTTCTTCCCGATCCCCGGGATCCTGCCCGCCGGGAGCGGGACCAGGAAATTCGTGACCTGTTCGGGCGTGACTACGGTCAGCCCGTCCGGCTTTTCGAGGTCGGACGCGATCTTCGCGACGATCCTCGAGGGGCCGATCCCGATGGAGCAGGTGAGGCCCACCTTTGCGAGGATCTCGGCCTTGATGCGCCGGGCTGTCTCCTCTGCCTCCCGGTAACCCCCGGCATGGGTGATATCCAGGAAGGCCTCGTCGATGCTCACCTGGTGGAGGTGATCGGAGTAGGCCGACAGGACCTCCATCACCCCCCGGGAGGCCGCGATATAGAGCGGGAAGTGCGGGCGGACGTACACGCCATCCGGGCAGAGGGCATAGGCCCGGGAGATGGGCATACCCGAGCGGATGCCGAACTTTCTCGCCTCGTACGACGCGGTGGAGACAACCCCCCGGCCGCTCCCACCCTTCGGGTCGGCCCCCACCACCAGGGGCTTCCCCCGGAACTCCGGGTGCTCACGGATCTCCACCGAGGCAAAGAAGCTGTCCATATCCAGGTGGAGGATGATCCGCGGGGGGTCCATGGATCAATCATGCTCCTTCCCCCACATGAGGGTATGGCTTCAGGGCATGAAGGTGAAACCGGCCCGAAATATGCCTGGGTGAAACGATTTCCTGAAAAAAGTCCGGCAGAATCTGCGGGATTCCAGAAATGCGAGAAGGCCGGGGGTTTCCCTGCCTCAGGAGGCCTGCCTGGATTCCGTCCGGGGATGGTCCAGGGCAATGCCCGGGAAAGGAAGCTTCATGCCCGCATCGATACTCTCGTATGAGACGAACTCGAGCTTCCGCCGGAACCTGTCGCCGATGTACTCGATGCTGACCGTCCCGTCCGCCTGGATGATTCCCTTGATGAGTCCCTCGTCACGGACGCATTTTGCCGTGTCCCCGACCTTGGTCTCGAGATCGATCATGAACCTTCCGATCCGGATAATCCTTCCCCCGATGCGGCTGCAGTCCAGGAGGATGGTCCGGAGATCATGGACGAAGATCCCCGAGGACCGGAGCATCTCCTGGTTGTAATCGAGGATCCTTTCCTCCGTGCTCATCCGGGGGCCGAGGGCCATGGAGGCCAGGATCATCTCGAGGAGGAGCTCCCCCGTCTTTGTTCTGTTCTCGCATTCCATGGTGATTTTTCCCTTCCCTGTGTTTTATTTACTGGATTTCTCTTGGATTCAAAGGGGTGAAACTGGTGAGTGGTGTGGCTGGCGAAACAGAAGGATGTGCCTTTTTCGCCTCTTCACCCCGATCAATAACTTTATCAGGCGAGTTATATATTAATCCCGACCTTACCGGTTCATCGCGATAATTAAGATTAATCGCAGCGATGAACTTTCATCAGAGTAACGAATGTTAATC
>DATKKN010000007.1:0-6082 GCA_035542895.1 Methanomicrobiales archaeon
CATCCCCCTGCGGCCTCCCGCCCGAGCCGGAAGGCCCGCAGGTTCATCTCGATGGTTTTTTCCGGCACCGAACGGCGGACGGCCTCCTCGAGGGACTCCACCCTGAGCGGGATGGTGAGGGACCCGGCCCCCACCATGACCATGTTCTGGGTGAGGGGGCTTCCCGCCTCGACGGCCTTTGCATCGGCATCGAGGATGCAGGGTGTAAGATCGGCGAGCCTGCCGAGGATCCCCTCCTCGGTCGGCGCCTCGAGCTTCTGCATGAAGACCGAGGTGGGGACCTGGACGAGGCGGTTCGCGACGAGCCTCCCGCCGGGTTTCAGGTAGTGGCGGTACCGGAGCGCCTCGATGAGCTCGAAGGCCATGAGGAGGTCTGCACCGCCAGGGGGGATCAGGGGCCCGAACTTCCCGTCGATGCGCACGTGGCACTCCACCGATCCCCCGCGCTGGGCCATGCCATGGGTCTCGGCGGCCTTCACCGACCGGCCCTCGATCAGGCAGGCCTCCCCGATGACGTTCGAGGCGAGGATCACCCCCTGCCCGCCCGTGCCGACGATGAGGAGGTCGTAGGACCCGGTCATGGCTCCGCCTCCTTTTTCTCCTTCTCCTGCGGGCCGATAGCCCCCGACGGGCAGATCTGGGCGCAGACCCCGCACCCGCTGCAGAGCTCGCTGATGGCCGCCCGGTCCTCCACCATGCTGATGGCCGGGCACCCGAACCGGATGCAGGTCCCGCAGACGGTGCAGGCATCACGATCCACGGCGTAGGAGATCCGCTTCACCCCCGCCCTGCGCGCGGTGATGACACAGGGCTGCTTTGCGATGACCACCTTCACCCCCTTCTGGGCTTTTGCCTGTTTCATGACTTCGATGGTCGAGGGCAGGTCGTAAGGCGAGACCGTCTCAACGAAGGAGACCCCGCAGGCCCGGCAGATGGCTTCGAGGGAAACCGGCGCCTTCACCTCCCCGCTCGCCGTCGTCCCGCTGACCGGGTTCGGCTGGTGCCCGGTCATCGCCGTGGTCCGGTTGTCCAGGATCACGAGGGTCATCTCTGCGCCGTTGTACACGGCATTCAGGAGCCCGGGGATTCCCGAGTGGAGGAAGGTGGAATCGCCTATGGTGGCGACCACTTCCCGCTGGTCCCCGGCATGGTTGATCCCGCTCCCGAGGGACGGGGCGGATCCCATGCAGATGGTCGTGTCCACGAGCCCGAGCTGGAGGCCGAGGGTGTAGCAGCCGATGTCGCTCGGGTAGACCGCGTCCCGCCAGACCTTCTTTATTGCATAGAACGTGGGACGGTGCATGCACCCGGCGCACATGATGGGCGGCCGCGCCGGGACATCCGTGGCCGGGGCGGGTAGGGGTCCGGATGGCTTCGGGATATACCCCTGTGCCGCGAGAATGGCGGAGACCGAGGCGAGGTTGAGCTCTCCTTCTGACGGTACCGCTCCGTCGATCTTTCCGGAGACCGGCACCCCCACGGCGACCTGGCGCACGAGCTCCTCGATAACCGGCTCCCCTTCTTCAATGACGAGGACCTTCCGGTGCCCTGCAACGAAGGCCCGGAGCGCCTCCCAATCAACGGGATAAGCGCCGATCCTCCCGAAGGAGACCCCCTTCGCCAGGATCTCCTCCACGTAGGTCACCCCGATCCCGCCGGCGATGATGGCATCCTTCCCCTTCTTCGCGAACCGGTTATACTTCCGGTCTGCAATGGCCCTGACGACCTTCGGCTGCTTCTCGTTCAGAGCTTTGTGCAGGGGCCGTGCATGGGCCGGGATCAGGACGAACCGCTTCGGGTCACGGGGGAACTCCCCTTTCCGGGACTCCGTGCCCGGCTGCCCGATGGTGACGTCGCTCCGGGAGTGGCAGATCCGGGTCGTGGGCCGGAAGATGACCGGGAGGCCCAGCTCCTCGGAGATGGCGAAGGCATCGATGACCATGTCATGTGCCTCCTGGACGGTGGCCGGGTCGAGGCAGGGGAGGTGGGCGAACCGGGCATAGCACCGGGTATCCTGCTCGTTCTGTGAGCTGTGTGCGAAGGGATCGTCGGCGCTCATGATGACGAAGCCCCCGTTCACGCCGGTATACCCGCTTGTCATCAGGGGATCGGCGGCGACGTTCAGGCCCACGTGCTTCATGGTCACGAGGGCACGCCTGCCGCACCATGCGGCCGCGAGGGCGTTCTCGAAGGCGACCTTCTCGTTCACGGACCACTCGACGTAAAGGGGCCGCTCCTCCTGTGCCCGGAGGATGTCGATTACCTCCGAGGAAGGGGTGCCGGGGTAACCGCTCACGAAGTCCGCCGAGGCCTCGATGGCCGCATGGGCGATTGCCTCGTTGCCTAACAGATACCGCCGTGTCATGGGGAAAAACACCGGTTGCCGGCCACCGGGGCGCTCCCGGTGACGGGGCTCGTTATTCTCTCTCTTATTCATAACCTATAAAAACCCGGGTGTTTTAGTGTATAGAGTATCATCTTCTTCGGGCCCGTAGCATAGCCAGGTGGTGCGCCCGGCTGATAACCGGGAGGTCATGCGTTCGAACCGCATCGGGCCCATTCCGTCATGCGGGGAGGGAGATCCACGGAAGCAAGGCAGACAGCGGTTATCGTCGCGGGCCTCGTCGTTGCGGGGGCTCTCTTCCTCCGCGTGGATCCCTACCTCGGCGGGATCGTCCTCATCATCGATCTCGCCCTCGCCATGGCCTTTTTCATCATGGGGGACACCGAGGACCTTCCGCAGATCGCCGCCCGCCTCTCAGAGGATGCACGGAAGGTCGTGTTCGTAAACCTGGGGAATGACCGGGCATTCCGGATCCATGTCACGCTCGTCCCGCTCGACCGGGAATTTGACCTTGCCGAGCTCCCTCCCGACGCGAGCCACGAGTTCCCGCTCGCCTCAATGGTCGCAGAGGCAAAGGCCCTCGTCACGTACGAGAGTGCGGATGGAAGGAAGTTCTCCCGGTCCATCAGGCTCTCGGCAACCGACCGGGGCGACGAGGATCTCCTGAAGCCCCCCTTTCCCGTCTTTGGATGGAAGTAACGGGTTCGCGAGCTACAGGCGAGCGAACTCGTTATTCTCGCCGAAGGCGAGAAGTGAGGGTTATTCCTCGCTTCGCCCGGAATCCCCTCTTTCCCACCTTCGGTGGGATCAGGGTTATTCCTCGCTTCGCCCGGAATCCCCTCTTTCCCACCTTCGGGCTGAGGTGCCGGTCCTGCCGGCTCCCCACCTGACGGCTCGCCGAAGACGAAGACGAGCACCTTCCCCAGGGCGTCGACGAGATCCCGGTTCGCATCCAGGTAGTCCCTCAGGGCCCGGTAGAGCATGAACATGATATCGAGGCCGTAGATATCGATGACCTGCTCAGGAGTGAGCGGGTTCAGGTAGGAGTCCATGGAGACCTCGGTCGAGCTGTACATGATCTCGTAGAACTTTCCATCCTCGGAGAGGACGCAGAACTGGTCTGCCACGGCCTTTGTGATGTCGTCCGGCCGGTACTTCATGGGCTCGGTCTTCCCGAGGACGAGCATCTTCTTCGGGTAGTATTCGGCATTGTAGGGTTCCCCCCTGGCGTCGAGCTTCGCCCGGTTCACCATGGAGAGGCCGACCCGGGCCACAACAGGGGCCGATATCCCGGCCATTTTCCCGAGGAGCTCTGCCTTTCCCTCGAGGATCAGCCTCGACTTTTCCTCCTTCCCCCGGTTCAGTTCGTCGAGCTGCTCGAATATCGCGTCAAAACCCTTCTCGATGTCATCCATGGGATACCTCTCCCGGCTCAATCCCTGAGGGATCGCTCAGGTCATAAAAGCGCGCCACATTTCCCCGGAATGGCCCTCATGACAGGGCACTCCCTACCGCGGCCCAGGGCGGAATTTACTCCGTCTGGACGCCCCCGAACCCGAACATCCGGTTCGCCTTTGTCTTCCTCATGAGGTGAGCGAGTCTCCTGTCAAACTCCTCCCTGCCGTGCCTCCGCCCGTCCTCGAGGTAGGAGATCCGGATCCGCTGGTAGACTGCGGGGAAATTCCGAAAGTTGTCCCATACCTCATGGTCCTCCTGCAGGGCCCCGAGGATGTCCGGGGGGATAACAAGGGGGCGGTCCGCCTCCAGGATCGAGGGGTCTGCCACCACCGCGAGGCCGGCGGGGGTCATCCTCCCCTGCCTGATGAGGCGCCTCATCCGTTCGATGTTTGGCTGGGAGAAGGCGCTTTTTCTTTTCCGCCGGGAGAAGCGCTGGGCATAGGTGTCATCGTCAATCCTCCGTGCGGTGCTGTCGATCCAGCCGAAGCAGAGGGCCTCCTCCACGGCGTCAGCGTACGGAATGCGGGGATTCCCCGTGTGCTTTTTCGGGTAGATGAGCCAGACCGCCTCGACCCTGTCATGGTTCCTGTCGAGCCAGGCACGCCATTCTTGTCGGTCCCTTACGTACAGGGTCTCTTCCCCCCGGATTCTCTCCACCTCACGCTCACTCATGCCCTTCCCCCTCCGGTTTCTCTTCCCGTGCCATAATCATGGCGAAGCAGCCCCTGCCCCCCCTGCGACGCAATGGCACGAGCATAACGCTTAACCGTGAAAAGCGATATCCGGTTAGTAATGATCCGGGTCGGTCTCCTGGGATGCGGGAATGTCGGGCGCATCATCGCAAAGGACCGTACCGGGGTGGAGATAGCCGCCATCCATGACCGGATCCCCGAAAGGGCCGAGGAGGCGGCGAAACTCTGTGACGCAAAGGTCCACCGGGCCTTCTCCACCTTCGTCAGGGCGGATTTCGATATCGTCGTCGAGGCCGCCTCGGTTGCCGCGGTGAGGGACCATGCGGAGGAAATCCTCTCGAACGGGAAGGACCTGGTCATCCTCTCGGTCGGGGCGCTCGCTGACCGGGCCTTCCTCGGCCGGATCACCGCCCTCGCCAGGGAGAAAGGGAGGAGGATCCACGTCCCGAGCGGTGCTATTTTCGGCCTGGACAACCTGAAGGTCGGCCAGATCACGCCTCTCCGAAGGCTCCTCCTCAGGACCACGAAGAGCCCGGAGTCCCTGAATATCCGGGCCGAAAAGAGGATGATGATCTTCTCTGGGAAGGCCAATGACTGTATCCGCCAGTTCCCGAAGAACATCAACGTCGCGGTGGCCCTCGGCCTCGCGGCCGGCCGGGAGGCGGACGTCGAGATCTGGATCGATCCGGCGGTTGACCGGAACATCCACGAGATCATCGCCGAGGGGGACTTCGGGGAGGTCTTTATCCAGGTGTCCAATGTCCCGAGCCCTGATAATCCGGCCACGAGTTACCTCGCCGCCCTCTCGATACTCACGCTCCTTAAGAACCTGGACGAGCCTCTCGTGGTGGGCACCTGAAATGGCCTCCGGCCTTCCCCTCGCGGATCTCCTCAGGTTCATCGAGGAGGACGCCCCCTCCGGGGATCTCACCTCCTCCGCCCTCGCCCCTCTGGGCCGGTGCCGCGCCGAGATCCGGGCTAAGGCGGCGGGGGTGGTGGCCGGGATCGAGGAGGCCTCGATCCTCTTCGCGCACTTCGGGGTCTCGGTAGGGAGGGGACTTTCAGACGGCGATGCCTGCGAACCGGGTTCCCTCGTCATGTCCCTCGAAGGGGACGCGGAACGGATCCTCCTCGTGGAGAGGACGGCCCTGAATATCCTCTCGCGGATGAGCGGAATCGCCACGGCGACCCGTGCTCTCGTGAATGAGGCGGGGAGGATACGACCATCCCTCCGGATCGCGGCGACCCGGAAGACCTGCCCGGGGATGCGGGCCCTCGACAAGAAGGCCGTTGTCATCGGGGGCGGCGAGGGCCACCGGGCAACCCTGTCGGATATGATCCTCATCAAGGATAATCATCTGAAGCTCGTCCCCCTCGTGGAGTCGGTGAAGAGGGCGAGGAGAATGGCGCCATCGGGAAGGATCGAGGTCGAGGTTACCAGCGGAG
This sequence comes from Methanomicrobiales archaeon, assembly GCA_035542895.1. Classification (GTDB taxonomy): domain Archaea; phylum Halobacteriota; class Methanomicrobia; order Methanomicrobiales; family JACTUA01; genus JACTUA01. Next base: position 5,941 of record DATKKN010000007.1, read on the forward strand.
GGGAGGCCGTCATGGCGGCCGAGGCTGGCGCAGGGGCCGTAATGTTCGACAATATGGATCCTGCCTCAATCAGGGAGGCCATCCGGAGCCTCGAATCGCGGGGTCTCCGGAAGCGTGTTCTCCTGGAGGCCTCGGGCGGGAT
>DATKKN010000008.1:0-5595 GCA_035542895.1 Methanomicrobiales archaeon
CGGCAGGTACGTCTGCATCGACTGCGGGTACGAGTTCGAGCTTTCCTCGAGGGATAAGGAGCTGAAGAAGTGCCCCATGTGCGCCTGCGAGGAGTACAACTGCTTCCCCATGGTTGCCATGCGCCCCGACATCAAGACCCCCGAGGACGCCAGGAACCCGCCCAAGAAGCGGGAGTACCTGAAGTAATCACCTTTTTATAGCGTCCGTGCCTGTACTCTCCACTGGTGAGCGAAGGCTCGGGCAGGGGAAAGCATGGTGAACGTCAGGGAACCGGGAGAGGTCTATGTCTGCCCCGTCTGCGGGAATGTCGTCCTTGTCAGGGAGGCCGGTGGCGGCGAGCTCGTCTGCCACGGCGAGCCCATGGTGAGGAAGGAGAAGTGAGGCCCGGCCCGTCGGAGGAGCCGGAGGGAGGTTCGAGGGCATGGTGAATGTATCGGCGGTAGGGCAGGTCTTCGAATGCATGATCTGCGGGAACGTGGTTGAGGTGAAGGAGGTCGGCGGCGGCGAGCTCGTCTGCTGCGGGGAGCCCATGGTGCTCAGGAAGTGATGATATGGCAGTTCGAAAAACGACAAAGATCAATGCGGGGAAGAAGAACCCGCAGGCAACGAAAGGGATGAGGGAGCTCGAGAAGAAGATCGGGAAGGTGCCGGTCTTTTTCCAGGAACTCATGAAGACCCAGCCGGATATGCACGAGGCGATCCTCGCCTTTGACCAGCATATCTGGGACGACGGCGCACTCTCGAGGAAGACAAAGAAGATCCTCGCGATCTCCATCGCGGCGGCCCTCCGGGACCAGCACGCGGTGCAGGCACAGCTCGCGGGGGCGAAGCGCCTCGGTGTCTCCCCGGACGAGATCGAGGAGGCACTCAGGGTCACCTTCCTCCTCGCGGGGATGCCCGCCTATGTTTATGGCCGGGCGGCGATGGAAAAGATCATGGGAAGGGAATGATCCCCATGGCCGACGAGGCCGTCTCCTTCCCGGTCATCGGGGAGCCGGCCCCCGACTTCGAGGCCGAAACCACCCAGGGGCCCATCGCCCTCTCCTCCCTGAAGGGGAAATGGGTGGTCCTCTTCTCCCACCCGGCTGACTTCACCCCGGTCTGCACAACCGAGTTCCTCGCCTTTGCAAAGATCCATGACGAGCTCGCGGCCCTGAACGTCCAGCTCATCGGCCTCTCGGTGGACAGTATCTCCGCGCACCTGGGATGGGTACATGCCATCAAGGAGAAGATGGGCGTCACCATCCCGTTCCCCATCATCGCCGACCTCACCATGAAGGTCGCGAAACGGTACGGGATGATCCACCCGGGGCAGTCCTCGACTGCGGCGGTCCGCTGCGTCTTCTTCATCGATGACAAGGGGATCATGCGGGCGATGATCTACTACCCGCTCCAGAACGGGAGGTACATGCCCGAGATCCTCCGGCTCGTGAAGGCGCTCCAGACCACGGACAAGTACAAGGTCTCGACACCGGCCAACTGGCAGCCGGGGGAGAAAGTGGTAGTCCCTGCCCCGAAGACCACCGCGGAGCTGGAGAAGCGCCTCTCAGAGGGGTACGAGTGCAAGGACTGGTACCTCTGCTTCAGGAAGATCTGATTTTAATTTCCCCGCTCATTTTCCCACGGGTTCACCCATGCCTCCCCTCCCCGCCCCTTCCGGGCAATGGTCTGCATCGCCTCCTCGATCATTTCCTTCACCGAGTCCATCTCGTTCAGCATGGCACGGCGAAGCGGGATAACCGCCCGGGGATCCCCGAGAACCCCGAGCGCCCAGGCCGCCTTCCTCCGCACCCGCCAGTCCCGGTCCTGGAGCAGGGTGACGAGCGGGCCGAGCGCCCGGGGGTCGCCGAGCCGGGCCAGGCCCTCGGCGGCCTTCCACCTGCGCGACGGGTCCTCGTCGGAGAGCATCGAGACATAGTGGCTGAACCGGGCATCATCGCCGGTGGCAGGTGCCGGGCCCTCCTCTCCCATGGTGAGGAGTTTGCCTTATCTTCAGGTGAACGTTTCGGATGGGTGGTTCGCCTGTTATCGGATATTATGGACGCTCCTGGTGGCTGCGCCTCCGGCCTCGCCGTCGGCTCCGCCCCCGCCGCTGTGGCGTCCCCCGGTTGCGATAGCCCGTATCTTGAACGGGGGGCGGCTCCATCGATTCCCGGTAGCCATTCTCAGAGCACCTGGAACCTCCTCAGAGCTCCCCTCCCCCGGGGGATGCCCATGCGGCGGGGGGCGTAGCCTCGCGACTTCGTCGCTCGAGGTCGGGTTCTGGTGAACCCTCCCGATCGCACCCCGCCCGATGGCGGGTCGCTCGAGGTCGGGTTCTGATGAACCCTCCCTCCCCCGAGAGCATCCCAGAAATATGAAAATGCAGTTGCATAATGAAAAGCGGATGGTCACGGAATTTTTCTCCGCTTGTCCCCACCAAATTGCCGCCGCCCGTTTTCAGGTGGGGTTCACTCCGGTGTGGAGATGGAGCCTTTTTAACTCCGCAGGGAGAAGCATGAGACATGCCCATCAAGGTCCTCGCCTTTGCGACGAGCCCCCGGAGGCACGGGAACTCCGAGACCCTGCTCGACTGGGTCCTTGCCGGAATGGCCGTCGAGCCGGACATCGCCGTCGAGAAGGTGGCCCTGGACGAGGTGACGGTGAACCCGTGCCGGGGCTGCAATGCCTGCGAGGTCCTGAACAAGTGCGTCCAGCGGGACGACATGGACATACTCCATGACAAGATCATCGAGGCGGACTGCGTCATCTTCGCGTCCCCGATCTACTGCCTGGGCATCTGCGCCGAGGGAAAGGCGCTCATCGACCGGGCCCAGGTCTTCCGGTCCCGGAAATACGTCCTCAAGCTCCCCGTCGTGCCGCCCGAGCGGCTGGGGAAGCGCCTCGGGGTCTTCATCTCGACGGCGGGGCAGAACTGGGACATCGTGTTCGACGGCGCGAAGATGTCCGTCAAGTGTTTCTTCCACGTCACCGAGATCAGGGACCGCGACATCCTCTACCTGCTCGTCCGGGGAGTGGACAAGGCGGGCGAGGTGGAGACCCATCCGACGGCACGTGAAGAGGCACGGGCAACGGCGAAGATGGCCGTCGAACGGCTCCGCGAGATGCTCCGGTGAACCCGATGGACCCCGAACCGGTGAAGGTCCTCGGCATCTCGGGAAGCCCCCACCGGCACGGGAACACCGAGACCCTCCTCGATGCTTTTCTCGAGGGGGCGAGGGAGGCCGGCGGCCTCGTCGAAAAGGTCATCCTGAAGAGCGTGCAGTTCTCACCCTGCCAGGGCTGCAACGCCTGCCACAAGGACGGGGTCTGCATCATCAAGGACGAACTCATCCCCCTCTTCGACCGGATCCTCTCCATGGACGCGGTCGCCCTCGCCTCGCCCATCTACACCATGGGGATTACCGCCGAAATGAAGGGGTTCCTGGACCGGGCGCAGTACCTCTGGGCACAGAAGTACATCCTGAAGACCCGGTACTATACCCGCGAACACATCCGGCGGCACAAGGGCATCTTCGTCTCCACGGCCGGCACGGGCTGGGAGAACGTCTTTTCCTCGGCCTTTCCAACCATGACCGCCTTCTTTGACATCATGGGCTTCGAGTACTTCGATAACATCATTGCAAACGAAATGGACCGGTGGAAGGGGATCCGGAACCACCCGACGGCACTCTCCGAGGCAAAGGAGAAGGGAAGGAAGGTAGTGAACGTGATCTCCCGGCTGAAGGGAGGGGGTCCGGGGGAGAGATCACTAGGATCTCAGGAGACCGGGACCGGAACGACGTAGGAGAGGACGAGGAGCCCGAAGGCGAGCGCGATCAGGAGGACGAAAGCACCGACGTCCCAGGCGAGGACCTTCCTCCCGTCGAGCGGACCTACCGGGAGCATGTTGAATGCCGCGAGCATGGTGTTCACCTTCCAGCCCATGAAGCCGATCACCGAGAGGAAGCCCCCGCCAAGGAGGGCCAGGGCCATGAAGGGGATGGCGAGGACGAGGTTCGTGATGGCGCCGGAGGCCGAGATCCAGCCGTCCTCCCGCCTGGAAAGGTTCGCCCCGAAGATGACCGTCGCGCCCGGGGCGGCGAAGACGAAGCCTGCGAGCGCTGCCATCGCCACGGCGACGAGGAGCATCAGGTTGTCCTTCCGGAACTCCGCCCAGTACCCGTAGTGCATCGCGGTGAACTTGTGGGAGAGCTCGTGGAGGATGAACCCCACGCCGACGGTCACCGCGGACAGGGCGAAGATGAGCGCGAAGTCCGGGATGGAGATTCTGGAGGTCACCCCCCCGATGAAGACCAGGGAGAAGGCCAGGGTGATGGCGAACCAGGCGATGCCGAGGTCGCGCCACTCGCGGGGAGGGATCCGTTCCAGCATGGAAAAGAAGGTCGACCTCATCAGGGATATTCCCTTCCTTCCGGAAGCTCTCTCCCCCCGGAAAGCCCTCTTTTCTGGAGGTCCTTTCTTGCGATGTCCTTCACTGCGTGAAGTCCATCTTCGAGAATCCCTCCCTGCGGGAGGTCATCTCTCGGGAAGCCCTCCTTCGGAGGCTCTTCCTTGCGATGTCCTTCACTGCGTGAAGTCCATCCTTTCCAAAGATGTATATCCCCCACGGGAGATGATCCCGGGATGACGCTTGAATCTGCCCGGAAGAGGATCGACGAGATTGATGCCCGGCTCATCAAACTCATCGCCGAGAGGCAGGGCCTCGCCGGGGAGATGGCCCGCCTGAAGTTCCGGGAGGGGATCCCCATCCGCGACCCCGGCCAGCGGGAGCATGTCCTCGAGCGGGCCTTTGACCGGGCCGTGGAGGCCAAGGTCGATCCCGTATCGGTCCAGAAGGTCTTCGACATCCTCGTCCAGATGAGCGAGGAGCGGCAGCAGGAGTGCATGGGAGACGGGAACCTTCCATGAGAACAGGGAACTGAAGGGGGCTGGATGGCGCCCGCCCTCGACCCGTCGGCCCTCGGGATCTTCGCCTTCGGCCTGGTCGCTGGCATCTGCCCCTGCAACAGCGTCGTCTGCCTGGGGCTCATCGGGTACCTGAGCGTGGGGAAGGATCGGATCCGGCCCCTCCAGGTCCTGAAACTGGCCATCGCCTTCTCCCTCGGGACCATCCTCGTCTTCCTCCCCCTCGGGGCCCTTGCGGGTTTTATCGGGAGGTACCTCGTCTTCCTCTCGGCGCCCGTTGCCTATGCCGTCGGGGGGATCCTCCTCGTCCTCATGGGACTCCAGCTCCTCGGGGTCTACGGGCTGCCGACATGGAGTTACCTCGCCAGGCTCCGTGGGCCGGCCGCCCCGACGGTCCCGGGTGCCCTCCTGGTCGGGATCTCCTTCGGGGGCCTCACCATCGGGAGGGGGGCGCCGATGCTCATCATCGTCCTGACCTACATCGCCCTCTCCCAGACCGTGGTGCAGGGAGTCCTCACCATGTTCCTCTATGGCGCGGGCCTCACCATCCCCCTCGTCCTCATCAGCTCCATCGGGGGCGCCTTCGGGCAGAAGGTTAAGGAGTATACCCGGATAAGCAGCGAGCTGGCCAACCGGATCATCGGGGTGGTGATCATCCTGATAGGGGTATACTTCCTGGCAATTGC
>DATKKN010000009.1:0-5665 GCA_035542895.1 Methanomicrobiales archaeon
GGCGAGGAGGTAGTCCACCGAGCCCTTCCCGTCGGCAAAGGTGAAGGAGAACTTCACCGGGTGGTCAACCCCGAGGGCGACCTGCACCTCCTTCGCCCTCCCCATGACCTTCCCGAGATCCTTCAGGTAGTCGAGGGAGAAGAGGGACCGGGCCTCCACCGGGTTGATGGAGATGAGCTGGTCCCTGCCGAGCTCGAGCCGGATATGGTCGGTGTCCCCCTCGGCCATCATGTAGAAGCTCTGCGCCTTCGGGTCGATACCGAGGGCGATCTTGTCCGAGACCACCGAGGCCGCCCTGATGGCCGAGGAGAGGGCCTCGCCGGAGATGACCACCTTACCGGGGAGCTCGATGGTGGGGGGGTTCGGGTCCTTCCGCACGGTGTTCACGTCGAGGAGGGTGACGGAGTACCGGTAGCTCCCGAAGGAGAGCTCGAGCTTCCGGGCACTGTCGGCGAGCTGGAGGGAGAGGATGTCCCCCTTGTTTATCATCCCGAGGATATTCTTCATCTTGGTGATGTCGAGGCCGATCTCCTCCTTGGTCGCCGAGAAGGAGGAAAAGCCGTCCTTCCCCAGGTCCAGGGAGACCATGGCGACGTTTGCCGTGTCCACCGCCCGGGTCCGGATGCCGTTTGCGTCCGCATGGAGCCGGCACTCGGTGACGAGGGCGGAGACCACCTCGATGGCCTCCCTGAAGATATCTGCATCGATGCTTGCCTTGAGCATTCCTCACCCCTTAACAAACTCTATTAATAACTATATAAGCATATTTTAGTTGCGCGTTGTGCTCCGGTCCCCGACGGGCCGGATGAGGCAGGGTGCATCCTTGAAGAGCGGATGGGCGAGCGACACCGTTCACCGGCGGGCAGCAAGGGAGGGCTACCGGTCGAGGGCGGCCTACAAGCTCCTGGAGATAGAGGGCCGGTTCCACGTCATCCGGCAGGGGGACTCGGTCATCGACCTCGGGGCCGCGCCGGGGAGCTGGCTCCAGGTCATCTCGGAGCTCACGAAGGGCACCATCCTCGGGGTCGACCTCCAGCAGGTCCCGCCCCTCCCGGGGGTCGTGACCATCACCGGTGACTTTACCGATCCCGCCGTCCAGGGGCGCATCCTCGCAGAGGTGCCCGAGGCATCGGTGGTGGTCTCGGACGCGGCCCCCCACCTCTCGGGGAACCGGAGCCTGGACCAGGCCCGGGCCGTGGGCATCGGCGAGGACGCCCTCGCCTTCGCCTGCAGGGCCCTGAAACCGGGCGGGAACTTCGTCGTGAAGTCCTTCCAGGGCGAGGACTTCGACGGGCTCCTCGCGAGCGTGAGGACGAGTTTCCGGTCGGTCCATGTCTACCGCCCGAGGGTAACACGGAAGGGATCGCGGGAGTGCTACATCATCGGCAGGAACTTCGCGGGGCGGGAGAGTTGCTGACCGATACCTTTGGCCGGCAGGTCACGAACCTCCGGGTGAGCGTCACCCAGCGGTGCAACCTCAGGTGCATCTACTGCCATTCCGAGGGAGAGAGATCCCCGGAGGCTGAGCTCCCGCTCGGCGATATCCGGGAGATCCTCCGGGTGGCCGCGAAGCTCGGGATGCGCTCGGTGAAGCTCACCGGCGGCGAGCCCCTCATCCGGGAGGATATCCTCGATATCGTGCGGGCGGTTCCCCCCAGGCTCGAGTCCTCCATGACCACGAACGGCATCCTGCTCGCCCGGTACGCCCGGGACCTGAAGGATGCCGGGCTCTCGAGGATCAACGTGTCCCTGGACAGCCTGGACCCCGACTGTTACCGTGACATCACCGGGGAGAACCGGCTCTCGGAGGTCCTCGAGGGGATCGAGGCGGGCCTCGATGCGGGCCTGACCCCGATCAAGCTGAACATGGTGGTCCTGAAGGGGGTGAACGAGGACGAGGTGGAGGCCTTCCTCGCGTACGTGCGGGGCAACCGGGACCTCATCCTCCAGCTCATCGAGCTCGTGGATGTCGGGAGCTGTACCTCCCATGCCGAGATCAACCGGCTCGAGCAGGACCTCGAGTCCCGGTCGAAGATCATCCTGACCCGGCGGATGCACCACCGGAGGAAGTACTGCGTGGACGGGGCCGAGGTGGAGGTGGTCAGGCCCAGGCACAACACCGAGTTCTGCGCATTCTGCAACCGGATCCGGGTTACCTCCGACGGGAAGCTCAAGCCCTGCCTCCTCAGGAACGACAACCTCATCGACATCCGGGGAAAGCGGGGGGCCGACCTCGAGGCCGCCTTCCGCGAGGCAGTGCGGATCCGGGAGCCGTATTGCCGGTGATCCGGCGGGCAATGCCCTAGCTGCGGGAGGGCTCGAGAGATCCGTCATCCAGAGGGGAGGGTGAAAAGGTTTTTACCTGCCCTTCCCCCCACCAGAGGTACATGCTTGAAACGAACGAGTACGAGCAGGTGATCCGGCAGCTCTCCAAGAAGAGCCTCCAGCTGCATAACCCGTCGGACTTCCACCCGGTGCTCCGGTTCTTCTTCATGGACGCCATCGCACACATCGATTACACCCTCGGGATCCTCGCCTACAACTTCATGTCCATCCGGAACGAGATGTCCCGGGAGTACCTGCGGTGGCGGATCGACGAGGAGGAGAAGGGCGACCGGGCGCGGTTTCCCGCCTTCGTCAACTGGCTGAAGAAGAACCACCCCGATTCCTTCGAGAAGCTCCCGACGGTATGGCGGGTCGTCTACGACGAGGAAAACGTCGCGCAGTACATGAGCTTCCGGCTCGTCATCGACCCGGATTCGAAGATGGCGATCCCCGCAGGGTTTTTCTACGATGCCATCCAGGAATTTTTTGCCCAGCCCTTCCTGATGAGCCTGTACAGCGGCTCGAAGCTCTCGAGGCTCCTCGACGAGTTCCTCCAGACCCCCGTCGCTGGCGGAGCTCCCCAGGCCTGATCCGCGGGCTAACCCCGGGTCCCGCCCGGGGAAACCCGGTGTATGGCCCCGGGGGATCTTCTTTTAAATCCCCGTCTCCCACCTAGGTAGTGAACCATGGCGAAAAAGGCGAAGGGGAAGAAACTCGGGAAGGAGCGGAAGGAGACACCGGCTGCAGAAACCACCTGCGACCTCGAAGGGTCTCCGCAGGCCCCCCCCGCAATAAGCTGGGCCGGGATCCTGGACTCGGTCAGGAGCAGCCGCTACCTCCAGATCCTCATCCTCCTGACCCTCCTTGGTGCGTTCCTCCGCCTGTTCCAGCTCGGGACAGCATCCCTCTGGCTGGACGAGGCCTCGACTCTCACCTTTGCCCGGGAGTCCCCGGCCCAGATCTGGGGATCGCTCTCGGCCGGCGAGTTCAACCCGCCGCTCTTCTACTGGGTGGAGCATGCCATGCTCATATTCGGGGAGAGCGAGGTGGTCCTCCGGCTCGTCCCCGCCGTCCTCGGGATCCTCACCATCCCGGTCTTCTACTTCATCGGCACCGAGATCCTCGACCGGAACACCGGTATCCTCGCGGCCGCCCTCCTCGCCTTCTCCCCCTTCCATATCTTTTACTCCCAGGAAGCCCGTGCCTATGCCCCGATGCTCTTTTTCTTCTCCATCGCCTTCTTCTTCTACCTCCGGTTCATCCGGACCTGGGGGAGAAGGGATGCCATCCTCTTCGGCATTTTCTCGGCCATCGCCTTCTGGACCCATTTCTATGCCTTCGTGCCCATCCTCGCCCTCTTCATCTTCGCCCTCTGCCTGAAGGGAAAGGAGATCCTCCGGGACCTCCGCACGGCGATCCCGCTCGCGATCCCCGCCGCTATCTTCGTGATTCTCTCCCTTCCCCTCATCTTCTATGCCGTGCAGCTCTTCGCTGCGCGGACCGGCGGTGCGCCCGCCTTCGGCATCCAGGGACTCGATACCATCACCGAGACCATCATCCAGATCTCAGGGTTCTCGGATATCCTCGCATGCATCTTTGTCGCCCTCTTCATCATCGGGGTTGTAGCCCTCTATCGCAAAGACCGGGTCAGGTCCCTCCTCCTCGTGTTCACCTTCACCTTCCCCCTGCTCGTCTCGGTCCTCCTCTCGTACCGGATGCCGATGGTCCCGAGGTACCTCATCTACCTCCTCGCGGCGTTCTTCCCCGGGATCGCCCTCTCCCTCCGGCCTGCCTGCTCCCTCGTGAAGAGCAAAAATCTGGTCTACGGAGCCCTGATCCTTGCCCTTGTGGTCAACCTGCCTGTCCTCTATCCCTATTACACCACCCAGCAGAAGGACGACTGGAGGGGGGCATCGCAAGAGCTGAAAACGCTCGCGGCCCCCGGCGACCTGGTCATCGTCCTCCCCGCCTACGTCCGGCAGCCCCTGAACTTCTACTACAACAACGCAAGCGATGGGACCCTTGAAGTCGGCCTGTACCAGCTCCCGGACATCCAGGGAGCCATTACAGCCAACCCTGGCCATTCTGTCTGGTTCGTGGTGACAGGAGATCTCTACTCAACGGATCCGCAGAGAACGGTCATTTCCTGGCTCAACCAGCACACCACCCTCGCGTGGAAGGACACGAATGGAGGGATCCTTCTCCTGAAGTACTCGGGCTGAGGGCCGGAGCGATGGATACCCAGTACGATCTCACGGTGATCATCCCCACCTACAGGGAGGGGGAGAACATTGCGGATATGATCCATACCGTGGAAGGTGTCCTCGCAAATTCCGGGATCAACGGCGAGATCCTCGTCGTCGACGACTCCTCTCCCGACGGGACCATTTCCGCGGTACGGGCACTCGAGGCGACCCTCCCGAACCTCCGGCTGGTGGTCCGGACCACGGACCCGGGCCTCTCCCAGTCGGTCGTGGATGGCTTCGGCCTTGCCCGGTCCCCCGTTTTCATGGTGATCGACGCCGACTTTTCCCACCCGGTCGAGCTTATCCCGCGATTCCTCGGGGAGATCCGCAGGGGGGCGGACGTGGTCGTCGGCTCGCGGTACATGAAGGGCGGGGGGATCGAGGACTGGCCCCTCTCCCGCCGGGTGATCTCGTCGGGGGCGACCCTCCTCGGACGGGTCCTCTTCCCCGAGATCACCGACCCGGTGAGCGGCTTCTTTGCCGTGAAAAAGGAGGTGGTCGCAGGGGCACCCCTCCACCCGAGAGGGTATAAGATCCTCATGGAAGTCCTGGGGAAGGGGAGGTGGACGAGGGCGGTGGAGATCCCCTTCGTCTTCAGGAACCGGAAGTCGGGATCGAGCAAACTTTCGGGCAGCACTATCCTTGACTATGTCCGGCAGGTCAGCGATATCTCCATCTACGCCCTCACCGAGCGCAGGGGGGCTGCCTGGGAGGAGTGGAGGAGGATACTTCGCTTCGGGATCGTCGGGCTCTCCGGGATCGTGGTGAACATCGGGCTCCTCTGGGTCCTCACCGCCTTCGCCGGGATCCCCGACCTCGTTTCCCTTGCCATCGCCATCGAGCTCTCCATCGTGAATAACTTCCTCTGGAACGAGCACTGGACCTTCGGGGGCGGAGAGGGGCACCGGCTCGGGGACGTCCGGACCCGGTTCGTCTCGTTCCAGGCGGTGTCAATCGGCGGGGCACTCATCAACTGGGTCCTTTACTTCCTCCTGACCCGGTGGGCGGGGGTATTCTGGCTCCTCGCAAACCTCGTCGCCATCCTCGTCGCCTTTGCCTGGAACTACCTGGTGAACCGGAACCTGACCTGGAGA
>DATKKN010000010.1:0-2038 GCA_035542895.1 Methanomicrobiales archaeon
GGTGACGAAGAAACCCGGACCGAGGATCACGAGCCCGCCCGCCGGCCTCCCCGCCGATCTCTGCGGGAAGTTCGCCGGGGCGAAGGTGGAGGTCACCGTCCGGGACATCACGAGCGACCTCGGGATCCCGACCTGCGCCGCGGTCGCCGACGACGCCCTCCTCAGGGACCCCCGGCTCCTCACCATCGGTATGGGGACCCACACCTCGTCCCGGATCGCCTTCCTCCGGGCCCTCACCGAAGTCGCCCAGAGCCGGCTCACCCAGATCCATGGTGCCCGGGAGGACACCACCACGGCCGACCTCCGCACCCGGATGGGATACGAGCGGGTTCGGCGGATGAACCGGTACTGGTTCGAGGCTGACTCCGAGGTCCCCTTCTCGGCCCTCCCCACCGCCGAGAACGACGATTTCCTGAAGGACATCGGCGGGATCGTCACGTCACTCGGGAAGGCGGGCATGGACCGGGTGCTCGTCGCCGACCTGACCCGCGGGGAGATCGGCGTCCCCGTGGTCCGGGTCGTGGTCCCCGGCCTCGAGGTCTATGCCATGGACAACGAGCGGATAGGCGCACGGTGCAGGGATGCGGAGCGCGGCCGTCTTTCTCGGCCCGAGCCTTGAGCGCGGGGCCGCCCGGGCGATACTGGACGCCGACTACCGGCCCCCGGCCGCCCGGGGCGACATCACCCGTGCGGTCTCCGAGGGAGCCGGGGTCATCGGCCTCATCGACGGGGTCTTTTTCCAGGAATCCTCGGTGGGGCACCGCGAGATTCTCGCGGCCCTCTCGGCCGGCGTGCGGGTGGTGGGCGCATCGAGCATGGGGGCGCTCCGGGCTGCCGAGCTCCACACCCTCGGGATGGAGGGGGTCGGTGAGGTGTTCCGCATGTACCGCGACGGTCTCCTGGTATCCGACGACGAGGTGGCGCTTGCCTTCGATCCCGGGTCCTGCCTCGCCCTCTCGGAGCCGCTGGTGAACATCCGGGCGACCCTCGCCCGGGCCCTGGAGGAAGGGATTATCGACCAGGTGGCGGGAGAGGCCCTCCTCGACGCGGCAAAGGCGCTCTACTACCCCGACCGGACCTACCCCCGCCTGGCCAGGGAGGCGAAGGGATCGGTGGACGCAGGGACCCTTTCCCGGTTCGTTCGATGGGTGGAGACCGGGGCGGTCGACCTGAAGCGGGCGGATGCGATCCGGGCCCTCGAACGGATCCGGGAGATCCTCGGGGAGGGAGCCCGGTAAGGTATGTGCGGCCGGTTTACCATCGTGCCCACGGTGGACTTTCACGAGCGGTTCGGCCTCCCGGCCGGCCCGGCGATTGCGCCCCGGTACAACGTCGCCCCGGGCCAGGAATTCCCGGTCATCGTCCGCGGAGACGGGAACCGGCTGGTGCCGATGGCCTGGGGCTTCATCGCCCCCTTCGTCCGGGACACTGCGGCGGGGCGGCCAATTATCAATGCCCGGGCCGAGACCCTCCTCGAGAGGCCCTCCTTCCGGGATGCCGTGCAGGAGCACCGGTGCCTGGTCCCGGCGAGCGGGTTCTACGAATGGAAAAAGGAGGGGCGGCGAAAGATCCCGTTCTACATCCGGCTCACCGGGGAGCCCCTCTTCGCCTTCGCCGGCCTGTACAGTACCCTGAGGGATATCGCCGGCGGGGAGCACCGCACGTTTGCCATCATCACCACCGGACCGAACCGGCTCGTCGCCGGACTCCATGACCGCATGCCGGCCATCCTGCCGGTGGAGAGGGAGGAGACCTGGCTCAGGCAGGGCCCGGTCGGTCCCGCCGATCTCGCATCCCTGCTCTCCCCGTACCCCGCGTCGGAGATGGAGGCATTCCCGGTCTCGGGGGCGGTAAACGATCCGGCCAAGGACGGGCCCGAGCTGGTCCGGCCCCTGTCCGGGCTCGAAAAATAGATTTTTCTCCTCCCTCGGGGATTGAGATCCCCTTCGGGCTCGAAAAATAGATTTTTCTCCTCCCTCGGGGATTGAGATCCCCTTCGGGCTCGAAAAATAGATTTTTCTCCTCCCTCGGGGATTGA
>DATKKN010000011.1:0-5199 GCA_035542895.1 Methanomicrobiales archaeon
GGGTCTCCCTCTTCACGGGCCGGAACCGGCTGAACCTCCCCGAGAACCGGTCGAGGGGGAGGCAGGACCCCGACGCGCAGGTGGTGGTCGGGACGTACGAGGGGCTCGACCACCTGATCCGGTGCGGGAGGACCCTCTCCTCCGTCGGTACGGTGGTCATCGACGAGATCCAGATGCTCGAGGACCGGGAGCGGGGGCACCGGCTTGACGGGCTCATCGCCCGGCTCAAGTACCTGGCCCCCCGGGCCCAGTTCCTCTACCTCTCGGCCACGGTCGGGGCCCCCCACCTCCTCGCCGAAAAGCTCGGGGCGCACCTGGTCACCTACGCGGACCGTCCCGTCCCCCTCGAGCGTTATCTCCTGTTCGTCACGAGGAACGACAAGATCCGGTACGAGAAGCAGCTCGTGGATGCGGAGTTCTCCCTGGTCTCGTCGAAGGGATTCCGGGGCCAGACCATCGTCTTCACCAACTCCCGGGCGCGGTGCCATGTCATCGCCGAGGCACTCGGCAAAAGGGCCGCCCCCTACCATGCCGGCCTCACCGCCCAGGAGCGGAGGGAAGTCGAGCGACGGTTTGCCGACGGGAAGATCGCGGCGGTCGTGACCACCGCGGCCCTCGGGGCCGGAGTGGACTTCCCTGCCTCCCAGGTCATCTTCGACTCCCTTGCGATGGGGATCGAGTGGCTCTCGGTCCAGGAATTCTCGCAGATGGCCGGGCGGTCGGGAAGGCCCGATTTCCATGACCGGGGGAAGGTGGTGATCCTCGCCGAGCCCGGTGCCGTGTACTCGGGGGACCTGGGAGCGACCGAGGAGGAGGTGGCCATCCGGCTCCTCAGGGGAGAGATGGAGGAGGTGGCGCCCTCGTACGGCCTGGAGGAGAGCGCCGAGGAGTTTGCCGCGAATGCCGTGGTCGCCCGCGGGGACGAGGAGGCCATAGCGAGGATATCCGGTACGATGGTCGGGGAGCTCGAGCCCGTCCTCCCCGAGCTGCTCTCCCACCGGCTCGTGCAGAGGAAGGGGGGAACCCTCGTTCTTTCACCGCTGGGACGGGTCATGGCCGAGCACTTCATCGGCCTCGAACGGCTCCTCGAGCTCCAGAGGCTCGCCGGCGAAATGGAGGATCCGGTCGCCATCATCGCCGAGCTCGAGTGCGCCGCGGAGGAGCCCGGGAGATGACCCTTCCCGGTGGCAAAGGATCCGGTTTTATCAGGGATGACGCAGGATCCGGTACTCCGATGGACGGGGAGATGCGAGAGACCTGGATCGCCGTTCCGCCCGCCGCACTGGTCGCCGCCGCGGTGATCCTCATCCTCTCGGGCATCTGCCTTGTCCTCTGGAGCGACCTGATCGTCAACCTCGTCGCCGTGTTCCTGGGCATCCTCGCCCTCCTCCTGGGCCTCGGGCTCCTCGCGGCAGGATATTTATTGGGGAGACGGGGCTTCCTTTTGGCAATCCTCTTTATCGCCGGGATCCTCTCCATCCTGGTCGGGATCTTCGCCTTCCTCCGCCGGGACCTGGTCTTTGACCTGGTCATCTACCTCGGGGCCGCCCTCGCGATCCTCGCCGGGCTCTTCCTGCTCTTCCTCGGTTTCCTCCTCTCGGTCCCGGGATGGGCAAGGCGGGCATTTCTGGGATCAGGCCTCGCGTTCCTCCTTGCCGGGCTGGCCCTCGCCCTCTTTCCCGCACCGATGGCCCGGTTCCTCCTCGCCACCGGCGGCGCCCTGGTCGCCGCCGCAGGCTGCATCCTCCTCTTCTTTGCCATTTCCCGGCGCGGGGGGACTCTGCACGAACGGTGAGGGGGCGCGCAGCGGGGGTACCCGACGGAGGAGGTGGATCGGGGCATGTACGGGATGATATCCGCGATCCTTCCCGAATCAGGGTGCTCCCGAATATTAAGGAAAGGGCATTAAAAAATGGCCAAAAAGAAGAGAGAATATAACGAATACCAGTTTACTGTCCGTCGGTATTGCGAAAGGTTATTTATAGAAGAAATGGCATATGATTATCAGGGTCTATGGTAACGGTCAACACCATGTATCTGGATGCAGCGCTCGACAAGCGGCTCAAGTACATATCAGAGACGATCACACCGGTAGGGATCGACATCCAGAAGATCATCGAGAAGCAGGGATCGAGCGACCTCTTTGTCCGGAAGTTCCTGGAACGGATGGCCCACAAGCTCCCCAACCCGATGGTCGTTCTCGAGAGGCTGAAGCGTATCCCGCGGCCTTAAGGATTTATCTCCTTTCCATTTTTCAAAGGCCCCACCTTGCCCTATTTTATCGTGCCCCTGCCGATCTGCAGATCCAGCGGTCATAGAAGGCATCCCGCCTGTTCTCGGAGACTTCGGCGTTGCGGCCCGCGGACCGGCACCATCCCTCCACCTTCCGTGCCTCGGGTTCGGTCCCGACGGTGACGAGCGCCTCGCCCGCGAGCGCCAGGAACTCCGTCGTAATGGCCTCCCAGGCCCCTTCGGTGAAGGTATTGATCTCCCCCACCATCACCGCGATTCCCCGGGGGACCGGTTCCAGGTACTGCGAGGCAAGGGTCGCGTCGATCCACATGGTCTCCGCGGGGAGGAGCCGCCCGGTCGATAGCCCGAGGGAGAGGAGCGCAGGGTCGTTGTCGTACGAGAGGGGGCGCATCCCGAGGGCCCTCGCAGCCGCGGACCCGGCCCCCGATCCGCAGCAGCAGTCCAGGCAGGCGACATCCTTTCCCCTGCCCCAGGCCTCCTCGAGGAGGCTCCCGAGGTCTTCGATCCGGCCCGGCGGGAGGTCCTCCATCGCCGGCGTCGTGGTCCCCGCGAGGAGGAGGCTGTAATATTCCCGGACCGCCCCGAGCCAGAGGGACCGCTCCTCCTGATACAGCTCGCAACCGAGCTCCTCGCAGAGCCCGATCACCTCGCGGGGGGGCTTCCGGAAGAGGAAAGAGGTGGCATACCAGTCTTTCCCGTCGGAGACCGCCATGGCGAGGGGATCCTCGGCCATGTCGACGAGGAGCCTTCCCTCGGCGGCCGGTATCCCGAGGAGGGCCGACGTGTACAGGTCCGCGGTGAGATCAGAGAAACCGGGCTCAAGGAACGTGACCCCATCGAGCCCGAGGATCCCGGCGGCCTTCATCCCCCACCCGTCAGGCACCGTACTTCTTCGCCCGGTTCACCAGGTCGAGAAGGATCGGCATGAGGGCCGATCCCGGGATCCGGTGGAGGCCCCCCTCGGCGCAGGCGGTCTCGGCGAACCGGGCGACCCGGTCCACCCGCACCCCGTCGCCCCGGATCAGGAGGGGAACCGGGTCGGCGCTGTGGTCCTTCACGGCACAGGGCGTGCTATGGTCCCCGCAGGCGACGATGAGGGTGTCCGTGAGGGAGAGGAAGGGCGAAAGGGCCGCATCGACGCGGGCGATGAAGTCCCGCTTCTCGAAGGGACGGCCGTCGTGCCCCGCCTCGTCCGCCCCCTTGATGTTCAGGAGCACGAACTCCTTCCTCCCGAGCTCGGCGATGGCGGCCGCCACCTTCCCTTCGAGGTTCGTGTCCGCCGACCCGGTGATTCCGGCGACGGGGACGCTCTCGAGCCCGACGGCCTTCCCGATGCCCGTGATAAGGGTTGCAGCGGCGATTACGCTCCCCCGCATGTGGTACCGTTCGGCGAAGGGCTCGAACCTCCCCATCTCGCCCGCCCCCCGGATGAGGACCGCATTCGCCGGCGGGAGCCCTTCCGTCTCCCTGCCCCGGTTCACCGGGTGATCGGCGAGGATGGCCCTGGCCTGGGCGAGGAAGTCATTGCAGGCATTGGCGGTCCTCCGGTCCTTCACCTCATTCGTGAGAGGTTTCACCTCGGGCGGCTCCACCCCTTCGGCTTTTGGATCGTTCGAGGAAACGCATGGTCCGAGGCCCTTTCCCTTCAGGGCGAGGGCAGCCCGGTGCCCCGCTCCGGGCCGGAAGCGGAAGGTGACGCCGTGCTTCAGCCGGACCCCCGCCTCGATGGCATCGCAGAGGGCCGCGGTCCCGTGTATCCGGCCGGCCCGCCGGTCCGAGACCTTCCCCGACGGATCAAGGGTCGCGAAGTTTGCCCGGAAGCCGATCATTCCGGGCTCCATGTGGATCCCGCACCCCTCTGCCTCGAGGGGGCCGCGGCCTGTGTAATATCGCTCAGGCGGGTAGCCGAGGAGGGAGAGGTGGGCCGTGTCCGAGCCCGGCCGTATGCCCGGCCCGATGGGGTCCATGATACCGCAGATGCCCTCGCGGGCCATCCGGTCGAGGACCGGGGTCTCGGCGGCCTCAAGGGGCGTTTTCCCGCCGAGCTCGGGGCATGGCCGGTCAGAGATCCCGTCCAGGACCAGGAGGAGCACTCTCCCCGCAGTCATGAGAGAGTGTTGCTCCTCCCCCTTCATTACCCTTCATGGTCCGTGCCGGGGATCCATACCGGCTTCGAAGCGACCAGGACCTGGCATGGGTGGACTAAATTTGGTCGACCCGACAACCGTCATCGATCCCACAGTGACCCAAACCCACCCGCCGCCCCGCCACCCACCCGAAATGTTGACGGAGGATAGGATGGAGAAAAGACAATAGAGAGGATCGCGATGAAAAAAGATGCGTGCGGGATGGGGGGAACATCCCCCGGATTCCTGTGAAAAGGGGTATCAGGCCGCCGGTGCCGGGGCGGGGGCTTCGGCCTTCTCCCCGGGCTTCGGTTCCGGGGGCACCTGTGGCTTCTCCCCGGTGATCTCGGGCCCCGGTGCCGCCGGCACGGCCTCTTCGGCCTTTGCCTCGGGCTCGATTCGGGACTTGATGATCTCGACCCGGCGCAGGGGGTAGATGGGCTTCACCAGCTTGAAGAGCTCCTTTGTGATTTCCCCGGCGACCATCTCCTTCACGAAGGCGGGGAACTCCCGCTGGGCCGCATAGTCCTGGATGAACTTCGTCATCGCCGACCGGATCGCGTGCACCTGGGAGAGGTTCGCCCGCGTGAGCGTGAGGCAGGTCATGGTGATGCGCAGGGTCTTCCCGTCCTTCGTCGTCACGGGGAGGACGGTATCGATGCGCGAGGTGCGCCGCTTGACCATGGACCGCATGTAGTCCCGGGTCAGCTCGTGGCCCACGAACTCGGTGTACGCGGCATCGCCCGCGACCGAGGTCACCTTCACCCGGACCTTGATGTGCTGCTTCGTGTAGTCCTGGATGATCTCGCCGAGGGACGTC
>DATKKN010000012.1:0-15512 GCA_035542895.1 Methanomicrobiales archaeon
ATCTCCTCCTCGAGTTCCCATAGGAACTGGAAGTTGAGGGGGATGCCGGCATCATGGGCGAGCCCTGCAGCGGTCATTGCCGCAAGTGCAGGCCCCTTGTCATCCGTGGTGCCACGGCCGTAATATCGTCCCTTCGAGACGGTCAGGGTAAAGGGATCCGAGTTCCATTCGGCGGGGTCGGCCGGCTGGACATCGAGGTGGTTATAGATGGCCACCGTGGGGTATCTGGCATCGGTGATCAGGGAACCGTGCACGACCGGATGGCCGCCCGTCGGAACGATTTCGGTGGTACCCCCGATGCTTTCAAGGAGGCCTGCCGCCGCCTCCGCGCACCGCCGAACGTCGGCGGCATGGTCCGGCTCCGAACTCACGCTCGGGATGCCGACGAGGAGTGTGAGGTCCCGCTCGTACTGCCTCCGCAGGTCCCGGATCCTTTCGCTAAGGTGGGGAATGTGGGGAAAATGACGCGCCATATGCCGACCACTGGAGGGTAAGCCAGACCGGGATTAAAACCTGCGGGTCTCACCCGGGGAGGAACGGCCCGATGGGCGTATCGTAGCCCCTGGCGATGACCGACGCCCCGTAGAGGGGGGCGAGACCATCGAGGGCGGTCAGTCGGATCTCGGGAAGCGGGAGGAAACGGTCGATGTTCGGGAGGAGATAGGGGAGGATCAGGCCTTCGTTCCTGATTACAACGGACCCGTCCAGGATGATCCGGGACGGGTCGAAGGCGACGATAACGTCCGAAATACCCCGGCCATTGATCTCCCCGAGGCTCTTCATGAACCCGAGGGCGGCCGCATCCTCCCTCCTCGCCGCCGCGAAGATCCCGGCGGCCGAGGTTTTTCCCTCTCCCGGATCCATCCCCTCTTCCTCGCACCACCTGGCATAGAACCGGGGGATGAAACGTCCCGAGGCATATCCCTCCCAGTGACCGGTCCCGCCGCAGCCGCAGGGAAGGTTGTAAGTGCTGTCCACGCGGAAATGCCCGATCTCCGCGGCATTCCCGTCCCGTCCGAGGACGAGCCGCCCGTTGCACACCACCCCTCCGCCGATGCCTGTCGAAAGGGTGATGTACACCAGGTTCCTGCAGCCCGCACCCGCCCCGAAGAGGACCTCCCCGAGCACCCCGGCGTGGCAGTCGTTCGCGAGCCGCACGGGGAGGCCGAACTCGGCACCCAGGGGATCGGCGAGCGGGATTTCTGCAAAGGGAAGGTTCGGGGGCCGGACGACCGCGCCCTTCCTGTGGTCGATGGGACCGGCGGCTGAGATCCCGATGGCAACGGGTGCGGCCTCCGTCCCGGCGGAAAGAACCCTCTGGACCAGTTCGGCCAGATACCGGGCGATGATCCCGGGATCATCGCCGGAAACGGGTGTCGGGGTAGAGGCCCTGCCAGGAATCGCCCCATCACGGCCGAACAGGGCGACGCGGGTGGTCGTTGCCCCAAGATCGACGGCGACGACGGGCCGGTCCTCGTCCCCCCATGCTCGCATATCGCTCCACTGCCGGGATGGAAAAGGGAATTATACCCCGGATGCCAGCTCGGCCTCGATTCTTTCGAGGGCTGCGATCCGCTTCTCCAGGGGCGGGTGGGTGGAGAAGAGCTCCGTGATGCTCCTGCCCGAGAGTGCGGGGATGATGTAGAACATGTTTGCCCCCTCGACGGCCTGCTTCTGCACGGGGGGGACGTAGTCCATCCGCTGGCTGATCTTCTCGAGGGCGGTGACCAGGTCGTGGGGACGCCTCGTGATGAGAGCGCTCCCCCGGTCGGCTGCGAACTCCCGGTACCGGGAAAGGGACCGGATGAGGAGCGTGGAGACGAGCCAGACGACGATGGAGACGATCCAGGCGATGAGCCAGGGGTTCCCCTCGTTACGCCGGTTCCCGATGGAAAAGAGCCAGGCGTTTTGCATGATGATCGCCGCGACCATCGCGAGGAAGGAGGCGATGGTGAGGGTGAGGACGTCCCGGTTCTTCACGTGGGAGAGCTCGTGGGCGATGACCGCTTCGAGCTCCTTCGGCGAGAGGAGCCGGAGGATGGAGTCGGTCACCGCGACCACCGCATGGCTTGGGCTCCGGCCGGTGGCGAAGGCGTTCGGGACCGGTGTGTGGACGATGGCGAGCTTCGGCGTCGGGATATCCACCTCCGCCGCGAGCCGGGCGACCATGGCATGGAGCTCGGGGTACTCCTGCTCGCCGACGATGTGCGCCCTCGTGGTCCAGAGGACGAGCCTGTCGGAGAAGAAGTACTGGACGAAGGCGAGCCCCCCGGCAACGAGGATGAGCCCCCCGATCCCCACCCCCAGGGCCGAGAGCACCGAGATGAAGATGAGGTACACGATGAGGAGGAGGAACATCGTGAACCATACCCGCATGGTGAGTCCGAAGTCGCGCTGCCACTTCATAGTATTCCTATCTATTAGAGAATCCTCCTCTTAATACATTCGACCCGGGGGAATTTCGGGCATTTTGGTGGCAACAGGAGGCAAACCAAAGGATTTCCGATAAGATATTCCTCCCGGGTTCCTGCGGCCGGGGCATGGACCCCCCTCCCCGGGCTCCGGAAGGGTCCTTTGATCGGCTGACCCCCCCTCGCCCCTCTCCGCGCTCTCAGCTGGATTCCGTGATTATTGACCATCATCCCCGGAGATACCCGGCTACTGTGGAACAGGACAGGGCCAAACCACAGGTCTCTTCTCCCCATGGATAACCCTTTTACAGGGAGGCGTCCGACACTGGATCGTATGGGCGAGGATGAGACGGGGGAACTCTCGGACGTTGCCTACGGCCTCTTCGAGATACTCCTCAACCGGGTGCTCCGGGAGCAGGGCCGATCCCTCTTCGGGCTCGTGGAAGCGGGCGCAGACTTCCGTGAGGACTTTGCTTCCATCTTCGCCCGGTTCGCCTCCGATTATCCGGCCCTTGCCGAGGCTCTCACCGAGCAGTTCGGGTCAGTTGATGCCCTCTACGGGATGCTCACCGAGGGAGAGGGAGTTATCCCCACGAAAACCACCCTCATGTACTGGATCGTCCAGGACGCCCCTGACTTCAGGAGCGAGGACATGGACGACGAAATGGCCGGCAAGTGGCTCGTCTTTCGCGAGGACGACCGGGTGGACGGGCTCTGGAAGAAGGTCCGGAACGCGACAGCGGCCGGGGAGCTCGGGATCTCGGCCAAGGTCTCGACGGAAAAACCGAACCCGGAGTCAAGGGACGAGCGGAAGGTCATCTATGTCTACACAAAGGACTGGGCCGACGAGGCGGACGTGATGAGGATCCGGGAGAAGCTCAGGGAAATGGGGGTGATCGAGCGGATCGGGTACAAGCGGAACATCGAGACCTTCGCCGGTGAATACAGCGAGAAAGGAAAGAAAGTCACCTACTACAGCGTGTAACGACTCAGGATCGACCTTTCCGGTAACCCCTCGATTAGGACCCGATTCTTCCCGATCTTCGGCCACCCGTGGTTCGGACAATATCGGTGTACGGCATTTCTTTTTGTCTTTGTCATGGCTCTTGGGGGAGAGAGGTTTCATAAGAAAACGACCTCGAGCGACGAAGTCGCGAGGGGCTACGCCTCCTGCGGCGCGGCCATCCCCCCGGAGTCCGGGGATTCGTACCCGGCGGATTCCGGGAATTTCGGTGATATGGTTTTCGGGTGAAATTCGTTTGCTTCCGTGCAGCCCTATCCCCACGCGGGGGACGCCATAGCGGCGGGGGCGGAGCCCCCGGGGAGCGTCCGGATAACAAAATGAACCTTCCGGTTTGAGGCCAAAAAAACAAGATTTTGAATGAAAATCAGAGAAAATTTGAAAAAAAGGATTTCCGTTCAGTCCTTGCGTTCCTTGTTCTTCGGGCGCAGGTGGGTGTAGTTGCACTTGCGGCAGTGGGTGGCGCGGGGGGCGTTCCTCGCATTGCAGCGCATGCAGATCTGCACATTCAGGAGGCGTGCCTCCGCTTCAGGGAACCGTGCCATGACTTGACCTCAATTTGCTTTTAATAAAATGATGCCGGCGGTCATAAGGATTATGCCGGGTTCCCGCTACAAATAAAACGTCCCATGGTTCTCCGGGCCCTCCCTCCCCCATGCGTTTACAGATCCCGCCCGCCGCCCCCACCGCCACCCCTTTCCAGCCCCGGATATGGGTAAGGTCCCCCTCCAACACCCCGGGACGCCACAGCGGCGGGGGCGAAGCCGAAGGCGGAGCCCCCAGGAGCGTCCACGAGCCGAATTTTCACCGAACAGCGGATTTCTGCCAGGATGATCATTGAGTCGGTCAGACCGGCCGATACCTGAGAAATACCCTCCCGTTCCTGAATGGTCTCGTCTCGAGGAGCTCAAGGTTCATCCGGTTTACGTCCTTGAACAGGTATTTGCCAGCACCTAAAATCACCGGGTTGACCATCAGCTGGAATTCATCGATGAGGCCGAGTTGCGCAAACTGCTGCACGATGGAGCCGCTCCCGAGGATCACAAAATCCCTCCCGGCCTCCTGTTTCAGTTTCAGGATCTCATCCCGCTTTATTTCATGAATGATCCGCACATTTTTCCAGACCAGGACATCCTTAACGGGCTTCATGGTCCTCGAAAAAACTATCTTCGGGTTGGTATTCATCACTCTGGCAACATCGGGGTTACCCTTCATTGCCTCCTGGGTCGGCCAGTACGCGGCCATCATCTCATAGGTCGTGCGGCCGAAGATCAGGGTGCCCGACTGCCCCGATGCATGTGCAGAAAATTCCCTGTCCTCCTCGCCCTCTCCCTTGAACCAGTCAATCTCGCCATTCGGTCCGGCGAAGAAACCATCGAGGGACACATGGGTAAACGAACCGATTTTTCTCATGGTTTTTACGCTCGCACCTGGAAAATGATAAATGTTACCGGGAGTTTTCACGCCACCAGTCGCGGAACGCCCCGAGGGCCCTCGCCCGGTGGGAAATTCCGCTCTTCTCCTCAAGGGAGATCTCGGCGAGGGTCCTCCCCTCCACCTCGAAGATGGGGTCATAGCCGAACCCCTCCCGGCCCCGGGGTGACCGGGTGATGACCCCGTCGATCCTTCCCCTGAATATCCGGATCCCTTCCTCGTCGGCATAGGCAATCGCCGTTTCGAAAAAAGCGCCCCGCTCATTCACCCCGTCGAGAAGCCGGAGGATGCCCGGGTACCCGATGGTATCGAGGACGTACGCGGCATAAGGCCCGGGGAAACCCTTGAGGGCCTCCACGGAGAAGGAGGTGTCGTCGACGATAAGGGGGCGCTTCAGCCGTTCGAAGGCGAACCCCGCCTTCCCCCGGGCGATCTCCCCGACGTCGGAATGGCGGAACTCCGGGCACTCGAGGTCCACATGCTCGACCTCGGGCTCGCCCTGGAAAAATGCCGCCACCTCCCTCGCCTTGTGGGGGTTTGACGTGACGACGGCGAGCCTCACAGGTAGCGCCCCCGGTGCTCGATCTCCTGTTCCCGGGCCAGCACCTCGGCAAATTCCGGGAACTCCTCCCCGTATCCCCCGATGAAGGCATCGCGGAGTGCCTGGTGATCGGTTGTGGTGCTCTCCAGGGTCTGGAAAAAGACATGGAGGTCGACCCCCCGGTTTTCGATCTCCGATGAGACGAGGGAGAGGCCAAAGTCGATGAGCACGCACCTCCCGTCCCGGACGATGATGTTACTCGTCGTGAGATCCCCGTGGATGATGCCCGCGGTATGGAGCCTCCCCACCATCCTCCCTGCCTCGCGGACATTCCCGGGCGTGAGCACCTCCTTGAGGAGCGGCCCCGCGATCCGCTCCATGACCAGGGTATCGCCGGTTACGTCCCGGATGATGGGGGTCGGGACACCATTCCTCCGCGCCTGTGAGATGATCCTTGCCTCGGCCCGGGTCCTCTCGGCGATGAGGCGGATGTCCAGGGACGGGACCCGGTAGCGCTTGCTGCAGCGACGCTTCTCGACCGAGTCCTCGCGGATGGTAACCACCGCCTCGGCTCCCCGGGCTTCCTCGGTCCCGTCCTCCCTGAGATGGTGCCGGATAATCATTCCCTCGCCCGGGCTTCTCCAGGTCACCTCCACGTCGTCGGCCCGGTAACCGGGGATGATCATCGATTCCTCGACGGGAAGCGACCGCCCCGAACCGAGCATGAGCCTCCCGGTAAAGGCGATCATGGCGCCGTTGTCCCCGAGGTAGCGCTGCTCCGGTACGGCGAACCGTGCCCCCCGTTCCTCGCACATGATCCTGACCATCTCCTGGAGCCTCCGGTTTGCTCCCACACCGCCAACCAGGATGACCTCCTCCTTCCCCGCATGGGCGAGGGCCCGCTCGGTGACCTCCACGCACATGGCAAAGGCGGTTTCCTGGAGGCCTGCGCAGGTGTCCTCGATGGGGGCCTTTACATCCTTTGCCGCGGAAACGATGCCCGAGAAGGCGAGGTCCATTCCCTTCACCGTGTAGGGAAGGGCGAGGGGCTCTCCCTTCGCGGCGAGGGCCTCGATGGCCGGGCCTCCGGGATGGGGGAGGCTCCGGCTCCGGGCGAACTTGTCCAGGGCGTTCCCGAGGCCGATGTCCAGGGTCTCACCGAAGATCCGGTACCTCCGGTTCAGGAAGCCGAGCACCTGGGTATTCGCCCCGCTCACGTACAGCACGATGGGGTCGTCGAACCCCGTGGCGAACCGGCCGATCTCGACGTGGGCGACGCAGTGGTTCACCCCGACGAGGGGGACGCCCAACCCGAGGGCGAGGGCCCGGGCCGCCGTGGCGGTGGTCCGGAGGCAGGGTCCGAGGCCGGGGCCCTGGGAGAAGGCGACCGCGGTCACCGGAGGAGCTCCCTCGAGCGCCCGGGTGACGACCTCCTTCATCACCCGGGCATGGTGCTGGGCGGCCTCCCGGGGGTGAATGCCGCCCTGAGGGGGCTGGTAGGCGTGAGAAGAGAGGGTGAGGAGATCTTCATCAAAGACCGAGGCAGAGAGGTTCCAGGCCGTGCCCTCGATCCCCAGCACCGGGCCTTTCTGCATCGGAACTACTTCGCTTCTTCTTCCTTTTTCTTCTTGAACTCGGTGTACCCGCACCTGCCGCAGGAGACCCGGTCCTTGTGCTCGGCCATGAGGACCCCGGGCCCGCACCTGGGGCAATGTCTCCTCGTGAGGACGGCCTTCCCCTCCTGGAGCGTGTAGTAGCTGGAACGCTTCGCCGCCATCAGGCGCCCGCCTCCTTCGGTGCAGGCTTCGCCGGCTCCTT
Organism: Methanomicrobiales archaeon; assembly: GCA_035542895.1. Classification (GTDB taxonomy): domain Archaea; phylum Halobacteriota; class Methanomicrobia; order Methanomicrobiales; family JACTUA01; genus JACTUA01. Next base: position 7,226 of record DATKKN010000012.1, read on the forward strand.
TGCAGCCTCCTTCGGGGCAGCCTTGGAGGATTCCGCGGGGGCCTCCTTTGCGGCCTCCTTCGGTGCTGGCTTCGCCGCCTCGAGTTCGGCCCCCTCCTTCGCCCTGGGCTTCCCCCGCGCCGCGAGGTACGGGCGTTCGGTCCGGGCAAGCATCTGCTCGTCGTCATATACCCGGGCAATTCCCGCCATGGTCCTCTCGCCGAACCGGGTCTTCACCGAGTCAAGCACCACCTTCTTCTCGTCGAGGGAGAGGATGGCGCACACCTTGCCCATCACCTCGCTCCGCGAGGGGGTGCTCCCGGTATAGCCCAGGGTGAAGGAGAGCTCCCTCCGCTTCAGGAGCTCGTTCCTCCGGTCTCCCGTGATCTTGAGATCAGCCGTTGGTATCATCGGTATCCTCCATACATTCGCTCCCTGTTTATTTAAAGGGTGGTGCCCCCCCGGCTCCGGAGGAATTCTCCTCGTGCACGAACCGGTCGACGAAGGCCGCAGCGAGAACCTTCGCCTCCCGGTCCACCTCCCTGAGGACCACCCCCTCCCCCGGTTGCCCGTAGAGGACCACCACACCAACGGGAGCCGCGAGCACGAGGGGGAGGACCGCGAGGTCCTCTTCTCCTTCAACGAAGATCAGGGCAGGGGTATGGGAGACAGCATCGCGTATGGCCCGGACGAGGTCATCGGATATGGTGCCCGCCGGGTTCCTTGCCTCAATCCGCCGGGAGGGAAGCTCGGGAACCCGGGTGCAGGGCGCCCGCATCGTGTGCCCGTCGATGATGGCGACCTGCGGGATGATCCCCTCCTTCACGAGGTTATGGGTGACCACATCCCCCACGGCATAGACCGTCCGGCCCCGGATCTTCGGGAGAAGGGCGCGGATGTCCGGATACACCTGCCCGAAGGGCCTCTGGAGCGAGGACCGCTCGGCCTCGGGCAGGCGCCGGTGCATCAGCGGACCTTCAGCGCGTAGCGCCCGGCGAGCTTGATGTTCAGGCGCCGGGCCATCTCGGAGTGCTCCGGGTCGATGATCACGAGGTAGCCCGCCCAGTCCTGGGTGAGCATGGGCGAACCGCAGACGGCGCAGGCCTCCCCCTCCACCACCCGGTGGCACTGCCGGCAGACGTTCGCCTGCTTCTTACGCACCACCATGGCTCTTCCCCTTTTCCTGCTCCTTCTCGAGGTCCTCGGCGAGCCAGCGCTGGACGCCGAGCCCTGCCTGCCGCATCGTGAGCCCGATCTTCGACTCCCGGGGCTCCCGCTCGTTTAAGGAGAGGGTGACCACCCTCGCCCTTATCGCGTCCCCCACGCCGATGTAGCGCTTGGACTCCTGGCAGATGAGCCTCCCGTTCTTCTCGTCCAGGTTGATGAAGTCGTCCGAGATCTGGCTCACGTGGAGCATGGCATCGATGGGCCCGAGGGAGACGAAGCACCCGAAGGTGGTGGTCTCCACCACGTCTCCCTCGACAACCTCCTGGAGGGCGAGGCGGAGGACGAGGGCCTCGAAGGTTACGTCGTAGTACACCGCGCCGTCCCCGGGGATGAGCTCCCCTTCGCCGACGTCAAGGATCTTCGTCACCGCGATGAAGATCCCGATCTCCCGGTCGATGGCCCCCTCGAGCTGTTGCTGGAGGACGTTTAACACCACCGCCTTCAGGGGCTCCCCCAGCCTGTTCGGGGGTACCCGGACCTTGTCCACGAGCTTCATTTTGTAATACATGGCTTCCAACCTCACCCACGGATGAATTCGAGCCGCTTCCGGCCCCTGAGGGTTACCACCCCGAGTCCCTTCTCAAGGAGGGAATTCCGCACCGCACGGTCGTTCGTCACGACGATACACCTTGCTTCTTCCGCCACCCGGATCACCTCATTGTCGACGTCCGATGCATCTCCCTGAGAGGGCAGGACGGTGCAGCCGCGTGCGAGGCCGAGCCCCACCCGTGCCGCGGCCGCGTCCCGGCCCCGGCCTGACCCGATGCCCTGGAGCTCCCGGACCACCCCTTCCAGGGTGAGAAGCTCGCATGCGCCGAAGATTCCCTCGAGCTCCCGGACCAGGTCGATCCCGAACTGGACCGGGAGGAGGAAGGCATTCGTGTCGAGGAGCACCCTCACTCGCCCAGCACTCCCATCCCGATGAGCCGCCACCTGCCGCCCACCTGCCTGCTGATGGCGATCCGTGCCCCGACCTCGGCGCAGACCGGCCGCTTCAGGATCGCCTCGATGTGGTCCTTCCTCGCGTTCCCCACGACCCCCACGGTGACCGCGGTCCCCACCGAGAGCATGAGGGGCTCCTTGATCTTCAGGGGCTCCACGTTCACCTCGCTCTCCGAGCCGACGACCCGCTCCATGAGGGTCACCTGGCAGTGGAGCCGGTCCCAGACCGGCGGGAGCTTCCCCGGGAGGCCGGCCACCTGGCCGGCAAGGGCATCGCTCTTCGCAAGGGCCGGGTCGAGCCTCGTCCCCACCCCGAGGAGCCCGCCGGGGGTCGCCTCGGCCACCCTCTTTGAACCCGTCTGGATGGAGGTGACCTGGGTGACGATGGGCTCCCACTTCGTCCGGTTCTCGACCTGCATGGAAAGGCCGGGCCGGATCTCCAGCTCGTCATCCTCGTGGAGCACTCCCCGGATGAGCGAACCGCCGATGACCCCGCCCCGCAGGTCCTTCCAGCTCGAGCCCGGCTTGTTCACGTCGAAGGACCGGGCGATGAGCATCACCGGCGAGGCCGAGGGATCCCGCTCGGGCTCGGGTATGGTCATGTCAAGGGCCTGGACGAGGGCCCCGATATTCACCTTCTTCTGCGCGGAGACGGGGACGATGGGGGCACCCTCGGCGAGGGTCCCCCTGATGAACTTCCGGATCTGCTCGAAGTGGCCGGCCGCCTCCTTCTGGGTCACTACATCGATCTTGTTCTGGACGATGACGATTTTCCTGATCCCCACCATCGAGAGTGCCATGAGGTGCTCCTTCGTCTGGGGCTGGGGGCAGGGTTCGTTCGCGGCGATGACGAGCATCGCCCCGTCCATGAGGGCCGAGCCCGAGAGCATCGTGGCCATGAGGGTCTCGTGGCCCGGCGCGTCCACGAAGGAAACCGTCCGGAAGGGGACCGCCTTGTCGCCGCAGATTGGGGAGGGGGCTGCCCCGGTCGCAAAGGCGTCCGGGTCCTCGTTCCCGTCGCACCGGTAGAAGGTTGCGTCCGCGTACCCGAGCCTGATGGAGATCCCCCGCTTGATCTCCTCGCTGTGCCGGTCGGTCCATACCCCGGTGAGGGCAGACACGAGGGTGGTCTTCCCGTGGTCCACGTGCCCGACGACCCCGATATTCACTCCCGGTATGGTGACATCCCGCAAACGACCTCGAACCTCCCTAACGTATATAGCTCCGGTATACTTATACCTGATCCGAGCTAGCGCGGGTTTACAGGCGGAGAAATCCGCAATTTCCCCCCGGAGGGGGAGATGTTCCCCGATATCCCTTCCGGACCGGACCGCCACCATCCGGGGCATGGCCGGGCGAAATCTTCAATGTCTCGCCCCTCCTAAACCCCTTTCAGTGAGTCTGCCGTGGTGAACGAGACCGAGCTCTCGCGGATCGGGATCTCCCTCCCCGAGAACCTCCTGGAGAAGTTCGACGAGATCATCACCATCCGGGGCTATTCCTCCCGTTCGGAGGGGATCCGGGACGCAATCCGGGCCTATATCAACCATTACCAGTGGATGTCCGACGTGAAGGGCGAGCGGCAGGGGGTCATCACCATGGTCTATGACCATACCCAGCGGGGGCTCATGCAGACCCTCCTCGACATCCAGCATGACTACGGCTACGTGATCCAGGCCTCGCTTCACTCCCATGTCACCCATGACCGCTGTCTGGAGGTGATCCTCCTCAGGGGCGAGGGGACCGAGCTCAAGCACGTCGCCGAGCGGCTCATGTCCCAGAAGGGGGTGGAGTCGGTGAAACTCACCACCATCCCGGTCCAGGAGGGCTAGCCCCCGCCGTCGCAGAGCTCGTCGGCGGAGAGCCACTGGGACTGGACCTCGCGGGCGGTCTCCCGCTCCTTTGCCACCTGCTCGAGCTCCCTGCCCCCCTTCTTCTCCTCCTTCACCGCCCTCGGCTCGTAGGTGATGAGCTGGTCGGTGCGGTACAGGAGGTGGGTGGTGTCGAGCTCGGCGAAGGTGTCCCGGTCGATTTTCTCTATCCGGATCACTTTTCCCGTGGTGCCCGTCCTCGGGTAGCGGACGTTCATGCCGACCGCGACCTCTCCCTCTTGCATGGAGGATCATCCATTTCGCCACCTATAAAAGGATAGCCTCCCGATCTGGATCATCATGGAGATTGCCATCGGGGACGGGGAGAAACGGTTCTTCGGGGGCTCCCACCGGGTGAAGGAGCCGGCCGAGACGGTCGCGGAGATGGAGCCCCTCATGCGGGAGACCGGGGCCCTCGATCTCGTGGACTGCACCGAGAAGGACCGGCACAACGTCCCATGCTTCGCGGTCATCCGGCGGAGGATGGGGACGGCCCATCCCCAGGTCCACGTCGGGAGGGGGATCACGCCCGAGGAGGCGCAGGCCTCGGCCATGGCGACGGCCATCGAACGGTCCTCGGCGGAGTACCGGGCGGATCCCATGAGGCTCGCCCTCTACGAGGAGATCGGGATACGGCGGGCGATCGATCCCGCGGAGTTGATCCTCGCCCGGCCCCTCGAGGCCGGGGAGAAGATCCACTGGTCCCCAGGCTATGACCTGCTCGGGAAGGAGGAGATCTGGGTCCCGAGTAACGCCGTCTTTCTCCCGTACAATACCCTCGGGGAGGCGAAGGGGCTCTTTGCCTCGGACCCGAACGGCCTCGCCGCAGGGAATACCCGGGACGAAGCGATCCTCGCGGGCCTCCTCGAGGTCCTGGAACGGGACGCCCTCTCACGCGCCGAGAGGAACCACTCCCTGGGGAAGAGGCTCTCTGTCACCGATGCAGGCCCGGTCCGGGACCTCCTGGACCGGTATGCCCGGTCGGGAATCGATATCACCCTCTGGCTCGTTGACACCCTCACCCGGATCCCGACCGTCGCGGCCGCCGCCGATGATCCGGTGACCAGGGACCCGGCCTTCCTCGTCATGGGATCGGGTGCCCACCCCTCGCCCCGGGCGGCGGCCATCCAGGCGCTCACCGAGGTGGCGCAGCGGCGCGCCGTCCGGATCCAGGGCGGTGCCGCCGCCTCGGATGAGCGGGAGGCCTTCGTCCAGCGCATCGGCTACGACAGGATGAAGCGCCTGAACCGGGAGTGGTTCGCGCCGGCGCCCTCCGTGGAACTTGCCGACCTCCCGGACCTCTCGACCCCCACCATCGGGGGGGACATCCGCCTGATCCTCGCCGAGCTCGAGGGAAAGGTGGAGCGCGTGTGCGTCTGCGACCTCACCCGCACGAGGGTGCCCGTGGTGAGGGTCGTGGTCCCGGGCCTCGAGGTCTCCTCCATCAACAAGGAACGGGTGAAGCGGCGGACGTGAGCCCGGCGACACCCCTGCCAGGAAGAAGAGGGCCCATCCCGGACCCCTGAAAGCAGTGGGTTTCAGGGACTAAAGAGATCCGGGACTTGAGACGCCGTTGCGCAGGGTCAGGAGACCCCGGGGATGAGAGGTGATAGCGTGCAGAGAAGTGATCTCGCTCTGAACCGGGTCGTCCATGTCTGGCAACATAGTATGCTCGTCAGCATATAATATAAGACTTTTGATATAATTCTAACGTGATTACGCAAAATAAATAAGAATTTTTTAGCGCAAAATCGGGAATTAAGGAAAAGGGGCCGGGAAAGGCCATTCCTGCCTCGCGAGCCCGGTTATCGGGGAGAATGGGATTTTTCCTACCAGCCGTGGACCTTTTTCAGGATCCTGACCAGGTCGTGCGTGGCCCGGGCGGCCGGCCCCGATTTTCCCTCGAGGGGGGCCCTCCCCCCCAGGGCCCGGAAGATGGCCCCCACGGCAAGGCCGAGGGAGGGGCCGTACCCTCCCTCGAGGGCGAGGGCGAGGGGGAGGTCGGTCGCCTCCCGGAGCATCCGGGTGAGGATCCCGTAATCGCCGGGGAGGAGCCGCATGACCGCCTTCGGGTCGTCGGCGAGGGCGTCCTGCCCGGCCGAGACGATGAGGAGGTCGGGGGCGAACTTTTCGAGGGCGGGGCAGAAGACCTCGGAAAATACGAGCCGGTAGTCGTCGATGCCGCAGCCCTCCCCGAGGGGTGCGTTCAGGGTGAACCCCTTCCCGGCCCCGGTCCCGGTCTCCTCCGCCCCGCCGCTCCCCGGGAAACCCCTGGCCTTGTGGATCGAGCAGAAGAGCACCCGGTCCGAGGCATAGAAGATCCCCTGGGTCCCGTTCCCGTGGTGCAGGTCCCAGTCGACGATGGCCACCCGGTCCACGGTATCGAGGGCACGGGCAGCGGCGACCGCCACGTTGTTCAGGAGGCAGTACCCGCCCGCCCGCCCTGCCTCGGCATGGTGGCCGGGGGGCCTGACCAGCGCAAAGCAGCTGTGGCCGTCAAGGGCATCCTCGGCGGCCCTCACCGTGGAACCGGCGGCATGCCGGGCGACCTCGAAGGAATCGGGGCAGATGTACGTGTTGAAGTCGACGTAGCACTCCCCGGTCGAAACACCCCGGAGCCAGGCCAGGTACTCCCTCCGGTGGACCCGCTCGAGATCCTCCTCGGCAGCCCCGACCGGGTCCAGCCTCAGGGCGGCCCCCGGGACACCCGACAGGGCGAGGCGGAGCCGGTCGCGGTTCTCCGGGTGCCCTTCCTGGTGATGGTGGCAGAATATCTCACCGGTGATAACCCTGCACGTCATGCTTTCTCCGGGGGACGGAGGGGGATCAGACCGTCAGTCCCTGCATCACCGCCTGTTCGGGTACGTTTATGGTCCGGCTCGTGCCCTCGATCCGGTACGTTCCGGTCGCATGGACCTCGTAGGGGTTCCCGTCCGTTGAGTACGGGACAATCCACTCGCCGTTCATACTCTGCTGCCGGTAGGTGAATCTCCTTGCCTCGTTCGTGACGAGGTCAATGGCGATGACCCCCTGGCCCTTGATATGCGCCCCCTTCACGTACTCGAAGACCTTTACGTACTTGATGTCAGGTGCCGAGGCATTCGTGAAGACCCCGACGGGCGACTCGTGGACCAGCCGGTAGTGGCGGAGGGCCGGGACCGTGTCGACCGGGAGGAAAATTGCCTGGGAAACGACATTCGCGAGGGATCCTGCGGGGGCATTCCGGTTGTACTGGGCCGACCTGTTCAGGGCATCGGCCGAGGTCATGATCTGGGCCTGGGTGATGAGGGGCGCGTCCAGGCCGGTCACCTCCGGGAGCTGGTACTGAATGTAGTAGACCTGGGAGGGAACCCCCATCGAGCCGTCGAAGTTATGGAGCCGGGAAACCATCGTCTCGTAGTAGGACTGGTTGTTCAGCTTCACGGCCTGGTACTGGTTGGTGTTCTGGTCGGGGACATAGTACGCGGGGTTGTACGGGGTATCGTTCACCGAAGCATTGAACCAGGTCGCCATGGCCCAGAACTTCGGGCTGTCCATCTCTATGTCGGTGATCACGTACCTCGTTCCCAGGAGGTCGGCGACGGAGTTCGCATAGTCCTCCGATTGGGTCATGAAGTAGGCGGCTGCGCCGTTCGGCCCGGCGACCCCTGCCTGGAATGGGTTCGCATTCGGGATCCTCCTCGCGATGAAGGTGATCTGGTGGCCGTAGTCCCACCAGGACATGACCCCGTAGGAGCCCGGCGGGTACGTGAAGCTGGCCCTGTCAAAGATCCCATAGTAGTTCACGCCGGGATCGGGGGTGCGGTTCCCCATCCACTCCAATGACTCGCGCCAGTCCCCGTTCATGATGGTCCCCTGGGAGTAGACGGTGTCGTACGCGAGGGAGGAATACACGAAGAGGAGGGAAAGGGCGATTGCCCCGGCGAGGGCGAGGACCCAGAGGCTGGTATGGCTCCGCGCGGGTTTCTTCTCCTTATCCCGTTCCTTCTCCTTCCCGGCACGCTTGGCCCTCCTCGCCTGCCTCTCCTCCCTGAGCCGGGCCTTCTTCTCGGACTCAACGGAGGTGGTCTTCTTTCTCATGATGAGGTCCCGAAGGCCGGGATACCCCCGGTCGAGGGCCGTGCCTGCAGCGAAACCCGAGAGGATGGCGACGTTCACGGCAAGGTAGTACTCGTACCTGATATGCTGGATGGTGGAGAAGAGGATGACGAGCGACCAGACGAGGACATAGATCTGGTCGGGGTGCTCCTCGCGCCAGTTCCGGTAGA
>DATKKN010000013.1:0-7811 GCA_035542895.1 Methanomicrobiales archaeon
GATGCGTCCTTCCTGAGGAACCCGGTTGACCGTTGTTACCACTGTAAAAAGCTCTCTGCAGCGATACTGAAAAGGCGTGCGGGGGATCTCGGGCTCGCCTGCATCGCGGACGGGATCAACTCCTCTGACCTCGGCGAACACCGGCCCGGGATACTCGCGAGCACCGAGGAGGGGATCCTCCACCCGTTCATCGAGGCAGGGATCACCAAGGCCGACATCAGGGCCATGGCGCGGGGACGGGGTTATCCGTTCTGGGACAGGCCCTCTTCCGCCTGCCTCTCGTCCCGGTTCCCCTACGGCGAGGAGATCACCGCCGGGAGGCTCCGGATGATCGAGAAGGCAGAGGAGGTGCTCCATGGGCTCGGGTTCGCCCAGGTAAGGGTCCGGCTCCATAGCAGGATCGCAAGGATCGAGGTTATGCCCGATGAGATGGAGAGGATCTTTCAGGAGAGAAGAAGGATCCTCGAGGCCTTCCAGTCCATCGGGTTCACGTACGTGACCGTCGACCTCGCAGGCTACCGGAGCGGCTCCATGGACGAGGTGCTATGATACCAGAGGATATCCGGGCGGACTTCCCGATCCTTTCGGAGGTCTGCTACCTGGACAGCGCCGCGACAAGCCTCTCGCCGGAGCAGGTCCTCGCGGCAATGCTCGAATTCGAGCACGTTTTCAGGGCGAACACGGGACGGGGGGTTCACCGGCTCGCCCAGATCGCCTCGCAGAAATACTGGGACGCGCACCAGAAGGTAAGACGATTTATCGGGGCACAGAGCGGGGAGGTCGTATTCACCCGGAACACCACCGAGGCCATCAACATGGTTGCATGGGGGCTCCCGTGGCAGAACGGGGACGGGATCGTCACCACCCTCCTCGAGCACCACTCGAACCTCCTCCCCTGGATGCGCCTCCGGGACCAGAAGGGGATCGACCTCCAGCTCATAGCCCCGGCTGCGGATGGCACCCTGGACCTGGCCGAGTTCGAGCGGGCGATCACCCCGGATACCCGGCTCGTGGCCATCACCGATGCCTCCAATGTCCTGGGGAACCTGGTGCCCGTCCGCGAGATCTCCGCGATCTGCAGGGACCGGGGTGCCCTCCTCCTCGTGGATGGTGCCCAGTCGGTCCCTCACCTTCCGGTAAAGGTCGGGGATCTCGGCTGCGACTTCCTCTGCTTCTCGGGTCACAAGATGCTCGGGCCCACGGGGACCGGGGTCCTCTGGATGAAGAGGCCGGATATCGAGCCGCTCCTTCTCGGGGGTGGGACGGTGGAGCAGGTCACCGCCTCGGGCTACACCCTTGCCGAAGGCTTTGCCCGGTACGAGGGAGGAACCCCGAATGTCTCCGGGGCCATCGGCCTCTCCCGGGCAGTGGAGTACCTCGAAGCCCTGGGGATGGAGACGGTACGGGGCCACGAACGGGCCCTCACGCGGCATATGATCGAAGGGCTCTCCGAAATCGAAGGGGTCACGGTCTACGGCCCCGGGCCAATTCCTGACCGGATCGGGGTCGTCTCCTTCAACGTGGGGCAGAGGCATCCCCACGAGGTCGCCCACCTGCTCGACGAAGAGGCGGACATCATGGTCAGGTCCGGGCACCATTGCTGCATGCCCCTCATGACACACCTCGGTGTCCCCGACGGGACGGTGCGGGCCTCCCTCCACTGTTACAGCAACGCGGACGACGTGGACCGGCTCATCACGGCCGTCGAGGCCATCGCCCGGGGGGCATAGGATGTACCGGGAGCTCCCCTGCACCCGCATCGATGCGAAGGGAACCCGGAGGACCACCGATCCCGTCGCCGAGGAGGTACCGGTGACCGTGACCGTGAACGGGAGGCAGGTCGCGACGGCGATGACCTCCTCTGCCGGCCTCGAGGAGTTCGCCCTCGGCTTCCTCTTCACCGAGGGGATCATCAAGGGGAAGGCGGATGTCGACTCCATCCAGGTGGAGAAGAACGGCGTGAAGGTGATAACGAAGGACCTCCTCAGGGTCCTCGGGCCGAAGAGGACCATCCTCTCAGGCTGCGGGGGGTCGGCCTCCTTCCTCGACCCCGCGAAGCTCCCGAAGGTAACCTCCTCCCTTACCGTCCCGTCAGGCGAGATCTCCGCGTCCATGAAGGAACTCCTCCAGTCGGATATCCACCAGCTCACCGGTGGGGTGCATGTCGTCGGGCTCTGCGGGGACGGGAAGGTGCTCGCAAGGGCCTTTGATATCGGGAGGCACAACGCCCTCGACCGGCTCGCCGGTACTGCCCTCCTCCGGGGCATCGACCTCGGGCAGGCCTTTGTCCTCTCCTCGGGCCGCATTTCCTCGGAGATGACCCGGAAGTGCCTCGTGGCAGGCATCCCCCTCATCGCCTCCCGGGGGGCGACCACCACCCTTGCCGTGAGCCTCGCCGAGGGGAACGGCCTCACGGTGATCGGGTTCGTCCGCGCCGGGGGCATGAACGTCTACACGAATCCCGAACGGGTGACATTCAAACCTAAGGAGGCCTAATTCTCCCGGTCCGACCCCGGGCCTCCGGCCGGGGAGAGGGCCTCCTTCCTGATTTCCCTCCAGATGGAGGCCACCTCCTCCTGCCCCCTCACGATCCTCCCGAGGGTCCCGGGACGGAGGTTTTCCAGGCGATCGACCAGCCTCCGCACCTCGCTCCGGAGTGCGGTCCCTGCATACGGGCACTCCGGAAGGTCCCGGAACAAGCCTGTCAGGATCGCGTAGAGCGCCACCTCCTTCTCCGGGATCCGGAAGAGAGGCTTGATCCGGCGGATTCCCCCGCCGGCCGGTTCCCTGACCGAGATTCGCGAAGCGAATCGAGGAGAAGGTGCGGAGCACCTGACCGGTGACCGGGTGAACCCGGGGAGATCCCCCCGGAGGCAGTTCATCACCACGGTCTGCGCCTCGTCGTTCAGGTTATGGCCCGTGGCAATGGCCGTCGCGCCCAGGCCCTCGGCGGCCGCATGGAGGGCCTTCCGCCGGTGAATGCCGCAGATGCTGCAGGGGTGATCCCCGCCGGTTCGGACGAGGGCATCGAGGGTCGACCCGGAGATCTCACCGAAGGAGACGATCCGGTGCTCCACGCCGAGGCTTTCGGCCATGGCACGGGCCACCTCCATCGTGGCTTCACGGTAACCGGAAATCCCCTCGTCCACCGTGATGGCAGTGAGGGTGATATCGCCCCCCCGGGGGATGATCTTACGGAGCAGGTGGAGGAGGACGGTGCTGTCCTTGCCCCCCGAGAGGGCGACCGCGATGCGCTCCCCGGGCCGGATCAGCCGGTAATTCCAGATGGTGCTCCTGAACCGGCCCTCGACGTCGCTCTTGAAGTGATCCTCGCAGAGGTGGCACCCCCGGACCCGGTCAAGGAAAACCGCGTCCCCGCCGCAGAGGTCGCACGCCGGCGGTTTTCCGGGTGACCCTGGATCTCCGGCCACTCATCCCCCGTGGGAAACCCGGGTGACCCGGACCTCGTCGTCCCTGCCGAGGAGGGTATCCTCGGGGATCACCCTGCCGTTCCTCGAGACGATGACCCCCGCCGGGTTCAGGTCGAGGGCGAGGAGCACCTCCGAGACCCTCGCGGCACCCCCGTCGAATGTCCGGGCGGTCCCGTCCGGGAGCTGGATCTTCATCGCATCCCCAGATCCATTCTGCCTGCACCCCATAAATATCCGGGCAGGGGATCAGCATGCTAATGAATCTTTGCGCGAACATGTAGAGGTGTCCTGCGAAGGCAGATACTCATGGCAGCGCGCCCTGAACAGGTACTGTTTCAGGATCGGGGTGAGACTCTGGACGAGGAAGGATTCGGGATGCTCGGGCGGATGATGGTCGCACTCGGGGAGATCGAGGGGTGTCGGGAGTTCGCGGCCCTCATCCCCGAGGTGAGGACGAACCTCGTGTACGCGAGGGAGCGGGCGAAGGGACGGGGGGATGTCCTTGCCATCGATGGCCGGATCACTGTTGTCGGGGGGCTCCCCCGGGCGGCGGGAAAGGTGAAGTTCGGGGCCTCGAGCCACATGGCCCGCCTCGTCATCGAGCTCCGGAAGAAGGACCCGTCGGTCCGGGCCGGCATCGACTTCGCCTGGACCCCGCATCTCTCGGCATGGCTCGAGCAGTACTGCGGGGAAAAGGGATGGGTCTTCTCGGTCATCGACCGGCACGGCGAGCCCGAGGAGATCAGGGAGGCAGAAGGCGCCTCCATGCCCTGGAAGGTGGCGGAGGCGGTCCGGGCCGCCGGCGGGAAAGTGCCGAAGATCTTCTACGAGACCGGCGCGATCGGCAAGGAGCCGGTCTCGGTCCTCGTCGGCAGGGATCCCGTCGAGGTCGCGGCCCAGGCCTGCGAGATCGCGCGGAAGTACCATGGACCCGGGTAAGCCGAAGATAGGGAAGATCGACCGGGAGACCTTCGAATCCTTCCTCCTCACCAGGCTCGGGAAGAAGGATTCGAGCGTGATCGTCCCCCCGCAGACGGGGGTCGATGCCGGGGTGGTGGACCTCGGGGACGGCCGGGTGCTCATCGTCGCCGAGGACCCCATCTTTGCCATCCCCGGGCAGCCCTGGGAGATGTTCGGCTGGTACACCGTCCACATCGGGGCAAGCGATGTCGCGGTCATGGGTGTTCCCCCGAGGTACATGACGTACAGCCTCCTCATGCCCCCGGAAACCGCGGACCCGGCCTTCCGGGCCATCGTGGACGCCATCCACGAGGCCGCCCTCGACCTGGGGATCACCATCGTCGGCGGCCACACCGGCTACTACCCCGGCTTCGCGGCACCCACCATAGGCGGGGTGACGGTCTTTGCCATCGCGCCCCGCGACGGTTACGTGACCCCTGCAGGGGCGCGGCCGGGTGACGCGGTGATCCTGACAAAAGGTCCTGCCATCGAAACCACGGGTATCCTCTCCGTACTCAGGGAAAGGGAGCTCCTCGCAAGGTACCCTGAACCCCTCGTACGCCGGGCACAGGCCCTCTGCCGGCAGATGACCGTTGTCCGGGACGCCCTCACCGCGATGGCGGCAGGAGGGGTCACCGCGATGCATGATGCCACCGAGGGGGGCGTCATCGGCGGCCTCGCCGAGGTCGCAGAAGCGAGCGGCGTGGGGATGGCCGTGGAGGAGTCCCGGTTCGTGTACCCCGACGAGGTCCGGATGGTCTGCGATGCCTTCGGGATCGATCCGGTCGCGGCAATCGCCGAGGGCTCGCTTGTCATCACGGCGGATGCGGGGCGCGCTGGCCGGATAATCAACGACCTGGGCCGGGAAGGGATCGCCGCATCGGTGATAGGAACCGTGACGGGCGACAGGGGGACCCGGGTGATGAAGCGCCGGGATGGGACAGAAGTGCAACTCCGCATGCCGGACCAGGACCCGTTCTGGCCGGTTTTTTTCGAGGGAATCAGATAGAGCCCGAAGGCCGGGGTATATCGCCAGGGCAGTCGAGCCCTGCCTCGATCTTACGGATCCGGTCAAGCGCCGCGCTCGTCGAGGGTTTCTCCGGCACCGCTTGGCACCCCTCAGCGGCTTCCGTCGATGGAGCAAAGGTCCCGATGGCCCGGGCGATCCGGGTGATCTCCTCCTTGTCGAGGCCGACGAGGGGCCGGTACACGGGGAGGCCCGCCGCATCGTCGATGACGAGGAGGTTTTCCAGGGTCTGGGAGGCGACCTGGCCCAGGGACTCGCCGGTCACGATCCCCTTTGCCCCCTCCTCCCGGGCAACGGCCTCGGCGATCCGGTACATCCGCCGCTTGCAGACAAGGCAGGTGAACCTCTCCAGCCCTTCGCGGACCAGCTGCTCCTTCGCGCACGCGAGGTAGGAATCCGGGAGGACGCGGAGCCGGATGTCAGGCTGGTAGCCCCGGAGCACCTCCACCACCCTCTCGGCTCGTTCCCGTGAGTCTTCCCCGAGAAGGCCCGTGAGTGCGACGAAGACCGGGATGACCCGGCACCCGCGCTTCATCATCATCCAGGCCGCGACGGGCGAGTCGATCCCGCCGGAAACGAGGGCGACAAGACTCCCCTCGACCCCGAGGGGCAGGCCCCCTGCCCCCTGAAACACCTCTGTGAACAGGTAGCAGTCGCCTTCCCGGATCTCGACGTGGAGCTCGAGGTCGGGATCGCCGAGATCGACCGAGAGGTTCGGGAATCCCGCCCGCACCAGGTTCCCGAGTTCCACCGCCTTTTCCTGCGAGGTGAAGGGGTGGGTGCCCACCCGTTTCATCCGGATGGCGAAGGTCCGGATCTCTCCTGCACCCCGTTCCCCTGCGACGGCGAGGAGGCTCTCGTTCAGGTCCCCGAGGGCGCAGTGGATCACCGGGGAAAACGAGACAATCCCGAAGACCCGCCGGAGCCTCTCCGTGTCCACGGGGCCCCTTACCCAGATCCTTCCCCGCTCGGAACTGGCCCTGCAGCCGGGAAGCGCCTCCCGGATGTTCCGGACGAGGACGTTCTCCCACCGGCGCCTGACGTAATCCGATTTCAGGAAGATCTCGCCGTACCGGACAAGCCAGAGGTCGGTCATGGTATCGGAAGGTCGCTCTTTTAGGGATTGCCCTCCGGCTTTATTGCTATTTCCTCGCGTTCAGAGCAACCTTATACAATCGGGATCAACAGGTAAAAGACAGCACGCGGGGCATCCGGGGAACGGCCATGGGAGAGAACGCAGCGCTCGTCGGGAAGATCCAGGCTCTCAGGGAGGAGCGGGATGCCATCATCCTCGCCCACAACTACCAGATCGGGCCGGTCCAGGACATTGCCGATCTCGTCGGGGACTCGCTGGAGCTCTCCCGGGCCGCCGCCTCGATGGAGGGGAAGGTCATCGTCTTCTGCGGCGTGGACTTCATGGCCGAGACGGCGGCCATCCTCTCCCCCGGAAAAACGGTCCTCCTTCCCGCGGGCGATGCCTGCTGCCCGATGGCCGAGATGGTGACCGCCGGGGAGCTCCGGGTACTCAGGGAACGTTACCCCGGCGCCGCCGTGGTGGCCTACGTGAACACCACCGCTGAGGTGAAGGCCGAGAGCGACATCTGCTGCACCTCGGCGAACGCGGTGAAGGTGGTGGAGTCCCTCGACGAGGACCGGGTGATCTTTGTCCCGGACCGGAACCTCGCCCTCTACGTTGCCCGGTTTTCGAAGAAGGAAATCCTCCCCTGGGAGGGATATTGCATCGTACACGACCGGTTCACCCCTGCGGATGTCCGGGCGGCGCGGGAAAAGCACCCCGGTGCCGAAGTGATCGTCCACCCCGAGTGCCGGCCGGAGGTCATCGATCTCGCCGACGGGGTCTTCTCGACCTCGGGCATTGTCCGCCACGCCTGCACGAGCCAGGGGAAAGAGTTCATCATCGGCACCGAGGTCGGCATCCTCCACAGGCTCGGGCAGGAGTGCCCGGAGAAACGGTGCTTCCCCCTCTCGGAGAAGGCCGTCTGCGTGAACATGAAGAAGACGGACCTGCAGAAGGTGTACAACGCCCTCGAGCGCATGAGCCCCCGGGTCACCGTCCCCGGGGAGATCGTGGGCCGGGCCCGTAAGGCCATCGACCGGATGCTCGCCGTGCGGTGAAAACCCCTCTACCGCACCAGCTCTGCCACCGTCGCCACGAGCAGGTCGACCTCCTCCTCCGTGTTATAGAGGTACGCGCTCGGCCGGACGGTTCCGCCGGGTATGCCGAGATGGTCCATGAGCGGTCGGCAGTCGTGGTCCCCGGCGCTCACCAGGATGTCTGACGCCTCGTCAAGGTGCCTTGCGACGTCCCGGGGGTCCATCCCGGCGACGTTGAAGGACACGATGCCGGTGCGGCGTTCCGGGTCGGCCGGCCC
>DATKKN010000014.1:0-4314 GCA_035542895.1 Methanomicrobiales archaeon
GTTGAACAGGTTCTCCAGGTACTCGCTCGTTTCCCTCAGCGCCTGTTCGACGCGTTTCCGCTCGGTGATGTCCTGCCCCTGGGCGATTGCGGACGAAACCGTGACCCCGTCGGCCTCGTACAGGGTCGCCGAGTTCCAGAGCACCGTCCTCACGCTCCCATCTGTGTGGAGGATCGGGATCTCGACGACTTCCAGCCGCTCCCCGGCCATCGCCCTCCGGATATGTTCCATCGAACCCGGCACCGTTTCCCGCGGGAACAGGATCTCGAGGCTCTTCCCCAGCACCTCCCCCGCCGTTCTTCCCGTCAGGCGTTCGAAGGCATGGTTGAACCGGGTGATCCGGAACTCCGGATCCCATACGATGATAGGGGCGTTCGCATAGTTGAACAGGTTTTCCAGGTACTCGCTCGTTTCCCGCAGGGCCTCCTCCGCACGTTTGCGATCGGTGATGTCGCGGGCGTAGATCCTGGTGGTCCGCGTGGCCGGGTTCAGGGTGATGGTTTCAAGGAATACCCTCCCTCCCACCTTAACCTCTTCAACGACGTCCCCCTCCAGTAATCGTGGAAGCATGACCCCGATATCCTCTGGCAGGAACAGGCCGGGATTGTTCCCGAGGCCCAGGTTCCCGAGGGTAGTCCCCGCCGCCGGGTTGGCATAGATGACCTCCCCGGAGGGATCCAGTTCGAGGACCGGGTTCGGGTTCATCTCAGGGAAGGAGGCAAGGTGGGCGATCCTCTCCTCAGCCTTCCTCCGGTCGGTGATATCCCGCATCAGTGCCTGCGCCGCCAGGGCCCCCTCATACCGGATAGGGGATGAGACCACCTCGATGGGAACCCTTGTCCCGTCGAGCCTGAGGATCGAGCCCTCCCTCATGGGGAGGCGCTTCCCATCGTCGATGCCCCTCACCCGGCCTGTGGCAACATCCCGTTCTTCGGGAGGGATGAGCTCCATGATGTCCTGAGACTTCAGCTCCTCGAGGCTGGATGCGCCGTAGAGGTCAAGGGCGACCTGGTTTGCGTACAGGACCCTTCCATGGTGATGCACGAGGATTGCCTCAGGTGCGGCATCAACGAGTACCCTGTACCGCTCCTCGCTCTCTCGGAGGGCCTCCTCGGCTTGCATCCGGCCGGTGATGTCCCGGTTGCTCCCCCGGATACCGAGGAACTCCCCCTTTGCCCCGTAAACCGGCTGGCAGACATGCTCGATCCAGCACGAGGTCCCGTCTGGGCGGACATACCGCCACTCGCCTCTCCCGGCATCCTGTTTCTCATGGACCTCCCGCTGGTGTTCCTCAAACCCGGCACGGTCATCGGGGTGGATGATATTCCAGCGAAGGCGGGGATCTTCCATGAATTCCGATGCCCTGTGGCCGGTGATCATCTCGCAGGAGGGCGAGCAGTAGAGGAACTTCCCTTCCGGGTCGAGCCAGAACTCCCAATCATAGGTGTTGTCGGCGACCGTCCGGTACCGGGCCTCGCTGTCGGCGAGGGCGTCCCTTGCCTGGATGGCGTCCTCCATGATGTTCAGGGCCGCCCGCCGTGAGGTCCTCAGTGCCTCGTTCGCGGCCTCCAGCTCCCGGGCCCGTTCCGTGAGCTCGGCATTCAGCCGCTCCCGGGCCTCCTCGGCGGACTTCCGTTCGGTGATGTCCCGGCTGATGTAGATGGTGGCGACACGCCTCCCCCCGTCATCGAGAACGGGAGCCATGTGCATCCGGACCGGGAAGATGTGGCCGTCCAGGTGCCTGGCCCGGTATTCCCCGGACCAGCTCCCGCCGGCGGCGAGCTCCATCGGGATGTACCGTCCTTCCTCTCCCGCCACACCGGCCGGCGCGATCTCCCGGAGATCGTGCCCGACGACCTGATCCGGGGTCCAGCCGTAGGTTTGTGCTGCGGCCTGGTTCCAATAAATTATCCTGCCGTCGTTGCTGGTGACCATCACCGCGTCCCCGACCGAATCGAGCATCCGGCTCTGGAACCGGATTTGCTGCTCGTCCTCCCTCCGGTCGGTGACGATGACGCTGATCTTCGAGCCGGGCTCCGGGGAGAGCGGGCTCATCGAGATGGAAACGGGAAGGGAATCCGAACCGAGCCGGAGGTTCACCCTGCCCCTGCACGGGCCCTTTGGCACCCCCTGGAACGAGGTCCGGAAGGCGGGGAGATCCCCGGGGGAAATGAAATCGAGGATGGATGTTCCCGGGATCTGGCCGGGCGGGACCCCCGCCATCGAGGCGAACCGGGCATTGGCATAGAGGATCATGCCATCGGGCGAGACGGTGAGGGCCCCCTCGCTGATGGACTCCACGAGGGCCCGGTAGGGGCTGTCGGGACCCTCGAGGGTGTAGACCCTCCTCGCGTCGTCCGTCGAGACGACGATGGCGTCCACTTCCCCGGAACGGATGGCCTCGAGGGTTTCCTCGAGCTCGCGTACCTTTGATTCGAGCTCCTGGTTTTTTGCCCGGAGATCCCGTATCTCCCCCGATGGTGCCTCCTCCTGCATAGGCTCCCTCCTTGCCGGCCCCTAACCCTTCCGGGGGAGAAGGTCGAGCCCGACGAGGACCTTCTCCTTCATGGTCATGTCCCCGATGATGCGCCGGAGCGGGAGCGGGAGCTTCTTGATCAGCGTGGGTGCGGCGAGGATCAGGTCATCGGGGTTTTTCGTCCGGTCCTGGTATATGTCGATGATCTCGAGCTCGTACCTTCCCTTCAGGTGCTCCTCGCAGATCTTCTTCACGTTCTCGACCGCGGCCTGCGATCGGGCATTGTTCCCGGCGATATACAGCCGGAGCACGTACTTCTCGTCCCCCAGCCTCCTGAGCGCCGCCTCGTATTCCTCGGTCACGTCCCCCTTTTCCCTGCCCGGCCCCATCAGGCCACCTTCCGCAGGTCGAGCCCGACGAGGACCTTCTCGGTGTTCGAGAGGTTCCCGATGATCTTCTTCACCGGCGTGGGGAGTTTCCGGATCAGGGTGGGGACCGCGATGATCTGGTCTCCCTTCGCGAGCTGGGGGTTCTTCAGCAGATCGATAACCTCGATCCGGTACCGGCCCTGCAGGTGATCCTCGCAGATCCTCTTCAGGTTCGCGAACGCGGCAAGCGAGTTCGATGTCTGACCTGCCACGTACAACTTCAGGATCCACTCCTCTTCCCGGGTTTCCTGGGCAATCCTTGGTTTTTTCGTCGTTGTTCCTTCCATGGTCATCACGGCTCCGGACCGCTCGCGGTCATCGATCGTACCGCCCTCCCTGTTGGGTCTTCATCGTCTTCACCTTACAGCCCCATCCCCACGAGAACCTTCTTTGTGTCGGAGAGCGTCCCGACGACTTTCTCCTCTTCCGTTCCGGGTCCGAGAACAGGCGGACGAGGAGGGGGGTCGCGATAACCCCCTCCTCGATGGCGGCCCCCGGGTTTTCCCTGATATCGATGACCTCGAGGAAGTACCTCCCCCGCAGCCGGTCCCCGAAGATCTTCTTGGCATTCGCAAATGCGGAGAGGGAGTTCGGTGTCCGGTTGGAGACGTACAGCCGCAGTCGGACGTTCCTGTTCTCCTCTGCCTCTGTCCCGGCCGCCATCCCGTATCCCGAAATGTCAGGCATCGTTCACCTCATTCGGCGGCTGGTCAATCCTCCGCCCTGCGGGACCGTGCCATCTCCTGCCGGTCCTCTGCGATCACTTCCTCGCGGCCGACCGCCTGCCCGATCTGGACCGACGCCTCCTCCTCCTCCCGCGCGAACCGTTCGCGGATCGCCACGATCTCGGCCTCCATGATCTTCCGCTTCCGTTCCAGGTCGCGTTTCTGCCTCCCGATCTCCTCCTCCCGGGCTCCTTTTACCGCCTTCTCGCGGATCTCCTGTGCGATGCGGGCCGACCCGAGGAGGACCCCCTCGCCCCCCTGGTAGATGTCGACAAGATCGATCCCCGAGTCGGAGAGCACAAACTCCCTGAGCTGGTTCGAATGGGCCATGCCCCGGGACTTGATGATGGAGAAGGCACGGTTCCGCTCCCCGTTTCCTTCCACGTTCTTCAGGATGAGCCAGGTGTCCATGAGGGAGGAGACATGCATCGCGGTCGGCTCGAGGGCAAAAGCGTTGCTGCCGGGGTCGTGGGTAAGGGAGGTGAAGAACGCGGTGATCCCCTCTGTCTTCGCATGGTCGATGAGCCGCATGAGCACCGAGCGTACCTGCATGTCATCACCGACCGGGTAGAGGTTGGAGATGGGATCGATCAGCATGATCGATGGCTGGAAATCCTTGAGCATTTTCAGGATCATCGCGAGGTGCATCTCCAGGCTGTACGCGGTCGGCCTCACTGCGCTGAAC
>DATKKN010000015.1:0-10386 GCA_035542895.1 Methanomicrobiales archaeon
ACGAAGGCCCTCCCGGGCAAGGAAATGAGAGCACGGATGCTCCCCGCCATCCGTGGCGAATTCCGGGTGGACGTGAAGGAACATGACGACGAGGTCGTCGTGGCGGCCGATCTCCCGGGGGTCGAGAAGGAGGATGTGAGCCTGGAGATCCTCGATCCCCGCACCCTCAGGATCGCCTTCTCCCGGCATGCGGAGACAAAGGAGGAAGCCGAGGGATACTATGTCCGGGAGCGGACCTATGGCTCCATGGACCGGGTGGTGAGGCTTCCTGCCGATGTGAGCGAGGAGGGGTCTGCGGCGACCTTCAAGAACGGGGTCCTCGAGGTCAGGCTGAAGAAGACCGCCGCCGAGAAAAAGCAGAAGATCCCCATTGATTAATCCTTTTTTCCATCTCCGGTGACCGAGGGCCATTTCTCCCGGAATGTCCTTTTTGTTCACCTTCGGTGAACGAGAGTCATTTCTGACGAAATGCCCCATTTTTCACCGATCAATTCAAGTACGGCATACGTCCTAACCTCCTGTGATGGACAAGAAGAAGGTCAGGGATTACATGACCTACGACGTCGTGACCATCGACGTCCATGCCACGGTGAAGGACGTCATCGAGACCATCCAGACCACGAAGCACGACGGCTTCCCCGTGACGAACGACGGCGAGGTGGTGGGCTACATCTCCGCCCGGGACCTCCTCTTCGTCCACCCCTCCACCCCCGTGGAGCGGATCATGTCCACCCACCTGATCGTCGCCGACCCCGACATGTCCATCAACGACGCGGCCCGGGTCATCTTCCGGAGCGGGATCCAGAAGCTCCCCGTGGTGGACGAATCGAACAAGCTCCTGGGGATCATCTCGAACGCCGACGTCATCCGCTCCCAGATCGAGCATGTCTCCCCCGAGAAGGTCTTCAAGTTCATCGACACCCTCCGGAAGCTCTACGGCGTCGAGCCGAGGCTGAACCGGGACCAGGTGGACATCGCGAGCCTTCTTCCCACCCAGACGAAGATCTACGAGGACGAGCTCGAGGGGAGGATGTACGAGATCAGGAAGGGCCTCGCCGAGCCCCTCATCGTCGTGAAGAGGCCGGGCCGCTACATCCTCGTCGACGGCCACCACCGGGCCATCGCGGCAAAGCGGCTCGGGATCACCCACCTCGAGGCATATATCATCGAGATCGACAAGGACATCGAGCTCGGGATGGAGCGGACCGCCCGTGCCATGAATCTTTCCTCCCTCGACGATATCAAGGTCATGGACTATGCCCGGCACCCGCTCGTCGCCCTGACCCACCGCCTGGTCAGGCACGGATAATACATTCGGGATCAGGATCCGCCGATACCGGTATCGAACTTCGGGTTGAGCACGTGCTCCCGGACGACCGTCTTATCCTCAACGGTCACCTCTGGCCAGATGCGGGTCCCCGAATGGACCACGACCCCGTCCCTGAGCACGACCCGGGGGCCGATGATGGTGTCGTTCTCGACGGAACACTCCTCTCCCATCACGGTATCGTTGTCGATCACCGAGCCGCTGATGGTGCAGTTCCTCCCGACCACGACGTGGTTATAGACGGAGGACGAGAAGATCTTCGTGTGGCTCCGGATGGTGCAGCCCTCCCCGATGGAGGTGTAGGGGCCGATGAGCACGTTTCCCTCGATGGTCGAGCCCGCCCCGATGGAGACCGGCCCGATGATCCGGGAGTGGGACCCGAGGGTCATGGAGCCCGAGAACTGGACCGGGCCCGCGATCTGTGCTCCCTGGATGTGGAGATCGCCGGAAACGGCCATGTACGGGATCTCCTGGAGCTTCCAGCGCTCTGCCTGCCTGAGCGACCGGGGGCTTCCGACATCGGTCCAGTTCCCCCGGGCGAGCCAGCCCCGGAGCGTCTCCCCGTCCGCGAGGAGCTGCGGGAAGAGGTCCCGGGCAAAGTCGTACTTCTTCCCGTGGGGGATGTGGTCGAACACCTCGGGGTCGCAGACGTACATGCCCATGCTCGCGAGGTTCGAGAAGATCTCGCCCGGCCCGGGCTTTTCCTTGAACCGCTTTATGTGGTAGTTCACGTCCATCTCGGCGATGCCGAACTCGCTCGGATCGTCGATGGAGATGAGCCCGATGGTGGTGAGGCTCTTCCCGTGGCCATGGGAGCGGAAGAACTCGAGGAGGTTCACATCGGTGACATGGTCCCCGCCCACGACGAGGAACCTCCCCCCCTCGAGGTGCTTCTGGGCGTTCTTCACCGAGCCGGCCGTGCCGAGCTTGCTCTTCTCCTGGACATACCTGATGTTCGCCCCGAAGAGGGAGCCGTCCCCGAGGGCCTTCTCGATGACCTCACCCATGTACCCGAGGGTGAGGACCATCTCGGTGAACCCCAGGTTCGAAAGGTGGGAGACCAGGTGGGCGATGGAGGGGATGTTCACGATGGGGATGCAGGGCTTCGGCCGCTCGAAGGTGAGGGGCCGGAGCCGGGTCCCCTCGCCCCCGCACATGATGCAGACCTTCATCGGGGAAGTATGGGCTCGGGAGGGATATTAAGGGTTCAGTGGGTATCCCGGCCCCTTGACAAAACATTAAGCCGCGTCCCGGGATACTTCCCTGAGGATGCCCTCCTTCGCCTGCAGCAGGTGCGGCAAATGCTGCATGAACTTCGGCGAGCTCATCCGTGTCGAGCGGGAGGTGGACGACACCGAGTTCTACTGCCGGTTCCTGATCACGAACGAGCTCTTCCGGGCCCGGGTGATGCCGGAATGGAGGGAGGCCTTCGCCGATACGGCCGAGGTGGACGCCCACCCGGCGTGGTGCCGGTTCCTGAGACGTTCGCCCGAGGGAGCAGGGTTCATCTGTACCGTCCATGACTCGAATGCCTCGATCTGCAGGGATTTCCGGTGCTGCATCATGAGGATCTACGACGGGACCGGGCAGGTCGGGAAGATCGGCGGGAACCGGAGCCTTATCTCAGAGGATGAGGGTCTCCTCCGGGTATTCCGGGAGCAGGTGATACCATTGGAGAGGTCATCCCAAAAGGACTGGCTCGTGAGGGCAGGGAAGATCCTCTCCTCGGCCGGGTACCGGGTGGTCATTTACGACGAAGGGTAGGCGCAGGCTCCGGGTGGCGAGAGGGAAGGTGGAGTGCCTCCCCGGCGAAGAAGTCACCCTGGACCGATGCCGGTTCTGTGCCCACTCGACGACATTTTGCATACGTGGTGCCTGGATTCCATCTCCTGCGAGGGCCTACTGCGTCACGAGCAGGGCCGAGAAGGACGTGGATCTCACGACGGTCGAGGAGGTGGAATGCGATGACCTTGATGGCGAGGGCTATCGCTCCATCATGAATATCATCAGCTGACGGATCCGGGAACAAAGAAGGCGAGGATCTTTTCCATGTCGAGGTGGGCCTCGAAGAGGTCTGCGAGTTGATCATAGGGATCCGGACCTGGGGCGTTCATCCCTCCCTGGACTCCGGTATCCCCCTTTTGAACGGGCAGGGTTGTCCCGCTCGCGATACCATGTTCTCCGAATGGGATGCCCTTCCGCCCGTAGAGGAAGGAGAGGAGGGCATTCACGGCGCTCTCGTTCTGAAAGAGCCCGTGCAGGTAGGTCCCGAAGATGAGCCCGTCCGGCGAAACGGCCCCGTCTCCTGAGAATGCCTCCTCCCCCTCGCTCCGTTCTGTTTCACCCATGTGGATCTCGTACCCTGTCACCTCGTCCATCCCCGAGAGGATGGGGCCCACCGGGTTCGCGAACAGGTGCACCTGCCGGGTTGTTTTCTCGTACCGGGCGAACCTGGTGATCACCGAGAGGAGTCCGAGCCCCGGGTAGACCCCGTGCCCACCGCCCTCGATCCCCAGGTCATGGATCTCCTTCCCGAGCATCTGGAACCCCCCGCAGATGCCGATGACCGGGACCCCCCGTTCCCTCGCATTCCTGATCTCGGCTGCTGCCCCCGAGTCCTGGAGCACGGCGAGATCCTCGACGGTGTTCTTGGTGCCCGGGATGATGATACAATCGTAGGGAGAGAGGCTCCGGCCGGGGTCGACATAGTCCACCGGGACGAGCCGTTCGAGGGGCTCGAAGTCGGTGAAATTGGAGATGTGGGGGAGGCGGATGACCGCGATCCGCACGGGACCCTCCGCTGCCCTCTTGTCTCCGAGGGAGAGGGAGTCCTCGCTGGGGAGCGGGATATCGGCATACGGGACGACCCCGAGGACCGGTATCCCCGTAATCTCGCGGAGGATCCTGACTCCTGAATAAAAGAGAGCCGGATCCCCGCGGAACTTGTTCACGATGATCCCCTTCACGAGGGGCCTTATATCGTCGGGGAGAAGCTGAATGGTTCCGTACATCTGGGCAAAGATCCCGCCCCGCTCGATGTCACCGATGAGGATGATTGGGATCTTCAGGGCCCGGGCAAGGAGGACGTTTGCGATGTCCCGGTCATACAGGTTCATCTCCGCCGCCCCGCCGGCCCCCTCGACGACCACCTGGCCGTACTTTTCCTCCAGTTTCCGGTATGCAACGAGTGCCTCGCCGAGGAGGAATTCCGTCTCCCGGTAGTAATCCCTGATCTGAAGATCCCGGTAGGGCTTCCCGAGGAGGACCACCTGGGAGACCCCCTCGCCCTTGGGTTTCAGGAGGACCGGGTTCATTTCGGCCTCGGGCTCGAGGCCGGCGGCAAAGGACTGCACCGCCTGGGCGATGCCGATCTCCGACCCGTCCCTCGTGACAAAGGAGTTCAGGCTCATGTTCTGGGACTTGAAGGGGGCCACCCCGATTCCCCGGCGGTGGAGCATCCTGCAGAGGGCAGTAACGGCGATGCTCTTCCCCGCGTGCGATGAAGTCCCGAGGACCATGAGGGACATCACCTAAAGGATGGGCATGGGTTTTTATTAAAGGAGTGCTTTACCCTCACCGTATGGCACTCACCGAGGCCGCGGAGCTCCTCTTAAAAACGAGGTACGTGAACACGGGCGAGAGCCCGGCCGGGGTCTTCGCCCGGGTGGCCGGGGGCGTCGACACTCCGGAGGCGGGCGAATTCCGCCGGGTCATGGAGGAGGGGCTCTTCCTCCCCAACTCCCCGACCCTCATGAACGCCGGGACACCCGTCGGCCAGCTCTCGGCCTGCTTCGTCCTTCCCGTGGAGGACTCCATCGAGAGCATCTTCCGGACGATGGGGCACATGGCCCAGATCCACAAGAGCGGCGGCGGCACCGGCTTCTCCTTCTCACGGATCCGGCCGAAAGGGGACATGGTGAGCGGGACCGCGGGCGTCGCGAGCGGCCCGGTCTCCTTCATCGATGTCTTCGACCGGGCCACCGAGGCGGTGAAGCAGGGGGGGAGGCGCCGGGGGGCGAACATGGGTGTTCTCTTTTACACTCACCCGGACATCAGGGAGTTCGTGGCCGCGAAGAAGGCCGGAGGGCTTCGCAACTTCAACATCTCGGTGGGGCTCGACGCCGCCTTTTTCGACGCACTCCGGACCGGGAAGGAGGTCCCCCTCGTAAATCCCCGGGATGGAAGCGTGTGGCACGAGATCCGTGCCCCGGATCTCTGGAACGAGATCGCCGGAGCGGCATGGGCGACGGGGGATCCCGGGGTGCTCTTCATGGACGAGATCAACCGGCTCTCCACCCTCCCCGGCATGGGGCCCATCGAGGCCACGAACCCCTGCGGCGAGCAGCCCCTTCTCCCCTATGAGAGCTGCAACCTCGGGTCCATCAACCTCTCGAAGTGCGTGAGGAAAAGGGAACTCGACGAGGACATGCTTGCGGGGCTCGTGCGGACCGGGGTGGACTTCCTGAACGCCATCATCGACGTGAACCGGTTCCCCATCCCCGAGATCCAGGAGATGAACGCCGCGACGCGGAAGATCGGCCTCGGGATCATGGGCTTTGCCGACGCCCTGATCAAGCTCGGGATCCCCTACGAGTCCGACGAGGCCCTCCAGTTCGCCGACCGGGTCATGTCCCGCATCCAGGCGCTGGGGCACGAACGGTCGGGGGAGCTCGGTGCCGAGAAGGGCTCCTTCCCGGCCATCGGGAAGAGCATCTACACCGGAGATATGCGGAACTCGACGGTGACCACCATCGCCCCCACGGGATCGCTCCACATCATCGCCGACACCTCCTCGGGGATCGAGCCGCTCTTCGCCCTCGCCTTCCAGAGGCAGATGGCGGGGAGGACCGTGAACATGGTGAACGAGCTCTTCGTCCAGGCGGTCTCGACCCGGCCGAGGGCCGCGGATCTCATCCACCGGGCCCTGGTGGAGGGGTCTGCACAGAACCTGCCAATCCCCGACGAGATGAAGGACCTCTTCAGGACCGCCCCCGAGATAGCCCCCGAGCACCATGTCCGGATGCAGGCCGCTTTCCAGAAGCACGTGGATAACGCGGTCTCGAAGACCGTGAACCTCCCCGAGAATGCGACGCCGGAGGACATAGCCCGGATCTACGAGCTCGCCCGGTCCCTCGGGTGCAAGGGCATTACCGTATACCGGTACAACAGCAAGCCCGACCAGGTGCTCTCCCGGGGCTGCGAGGTCTGCAAAGTGGACTGATTTTCATGCCAAGAAATAAATAAGGAGAATTTTAACATAGAAGGTAATGAATGGTGGGATATGTCCGACCTGCGGGCTTCCTAAGGAATTATGCATCTGTGAGGAGGTAGCAAAGGAACAGCAACGGATCACCGTGAAGATCAACAAGAGGCGGTACGGGAAAGAGGTCACGGTCATCGAAGGAATCGATCCCGGCGACATCGATCTCGGGGACCTGACCAAGTTCCTGAAGGGCAAGCTCGCCTGCGGGGGAACGGTGAAGGGCTCCTCCATCGAGCTCCAGGGGAACCACCTCGAACGGGTGAAGGAGCTCCTCGCCCAGAAGGGGTATAATCTCGATAATATCAGCTGAACATATTTCTCATTTTAGAACGTTTTCCTCTCTGAATTTCGATTCGAAGAGTGCCGGAAACGGAATACCCGGCCTATTGCAATTCCGGGTGAACGGGACCCGTCCGGGAACGGCTGAACTTCAAGGATCCCGGAAACCTTCCCCACAATTCGTCGAAGCCGGGGGGTGCCCGTGCGGCGGGGGGCGGCGTAGCCGAACTCGCGACTTCGTCGATCCAGGTCGGTTTCTGACGAAACCTCCCCCATCCGAGAGCACCCCATGATAATAATCAGCATATCATGATATTCCATCGTGATCCGTTCCCGTCGGGCACGGTATGGCGAAATCCAGTGCTGGTTCCCGCCCGAAACAGTAAAAAAGGGAGGATACCGATCTTCGATCTTAAATGAAGAACCGGAAAGTGACCCAGGCGATGATGAGCATGATGGCTGAGTACTTGAGCCCGGCCACCACATCCCCCTCGCCCATCTGGCCTGCGACGAGGCCGGAGAAGAACCCCTGGATCATCGCCGCGTGGGAGAAGAGCCGCTTGTAAAAGTCGATGTTCACCTTGCCCATGAAACTCCTCCCCGCCGCGCCTGCAGATGCCACCTTGGTCCCTGCCTCGGCCATGGTGGTGAGGAAGGTGGATTCGAGGATGGCGATGACGAAGAGGAATACGAAGAACGAGACGAGGACGATGACCATGTAGATGAGCATATTGTTCTTGCGCTCGTTCTTCAGGTTGAAGAACTCGTAGGTGTCGTTCGCGGCTGCCCTGAGCACCTCCGAGACGTCGCCACCGGCCCGGGAGGCCTTCGCGATGAGATCCACCGATCGTGCGGCAAGGGGTGTCCCGACCCGCTGGCCGAACCGGATGAGGGCCTCCACGAAGGGGACCGACCAGGACATCTCGGCGTTCAGCCTGCGGATATAGACGGTGAGGGCCCCGTACTCGCCCTGGGCGACGTTGTTGATGGCGTTCGGGAGGGTCATCCCCGAATCGTTCATCCCCGCCACGTCCCGGAAGAAGTTCGGGAGGGACTCCTCCAGGCTGTATACCCTCTTCGTCTCCACGTACTGGAAGAGGGCGAGGGGAATAACAGCGATGAGGGTGGACCAGATAATCACGTCATCGACAAGAGTCCCGGTGAGAAGGGCCGTCACCCCGTAGTTCGACACGATGAGCGCGATCCCCACAACGACGACGATAACCGCGGCCGGAACACTTATGTAGAGGACATTCAGCGGGTGCTCCCGGAGGAACGCCATCGGGTTCTTCCGGAACTTGCCGATGCCCTCCTGGACCTTCTTCTGGGCGGCGATCTTCCCCGAGATCTCCTGCTGGGACCGCTCGTAGTCGTCGAGGACGTACCCGGTGACGTCCGCCTGCTTGTAAGTGGACCGGTTCAGGAAGTTGTTCAGGATCTCCTGGAAGCCCATATCACACCTCCGGCGTCATGGAACTGATAAGGATCACGAACATGATGCTCCCGAACGGGACGATCAGGTAGATGACCACGAAGAGGAACATAGGGCTCACCTCGCCGCTGATGATCGACATGATGGACTGGAGGATGATGAGAAACAGGGTCCCGGCGACGAGCGCGGTCACGTATGACTCGGCGATGAGCCCCAGGGTCTCGAGGAAGATCTTCTGCTGTTGCCGGTTCTCTATGCTGTACTGCGCCGCCTTGTTGCGATAATAGTCGGTGAGGTTTGTCCCTGCCGAGATGGCGGCGACCGCCCCCTGGAGGAATTCCTTCATCCGGTCGCTCGGGGTGACGCCCGAGACGATCCTGATGGCGTCGGTGAGGTCCTTCCCGAAGATCTCGATCTCCCTGACGATGTACTTCGCCTCCACGGCGCTCTCCCCGTAGATGGGGCTTTCGCCCAGGAGCTTGAAGACCTCCGCGGGCGTGATCCCCGCGGTCGACATCGCGGTGATGTAGTTGATGGCATAGGGAAGCGTTGCATCGATGTTCCGTCGCCGTTCCCCGGCATGGATGCTCGGGTAGACGAGGAAGATGACGTACGTCACCCCGCCGAAGATGAGGAGGGAGAGGATGATCGCGGCCGCCGTCCCCATAACGAGCCGGTAGTCCGAGAGGTTGACGAGGACGTCCGGGAGAGTCCCTTTGTACGTGATCATCTCCGGGATCCGGAGCAGGTAGGAGACAAGCCCGAGGATGGCCGCCGTGCTGATCCCGACGATGAAGGCGGTGACGTATGCCGAGGCGAGGTACGCCTCGAAGGGGACGGTGATCCGTGCCCGCATCAGGTTGTTCCTGAGCTGCACGTAGTCTGCCCGCTTCTTCTTTAACCGTTCCCCGAGCAGCTTGAAGCAGATCCGCTGGTAACCGTTCATGCCGGCTTCCCCTCGCTGTAGAGGTCGGCCCGCACCACCTCGATGACCGCCTCGGGGTCGCGGAAGTACGAGATGAGCATCTTCGCGACGTCCCGGTAATGGCGGATCATCTTGAGGCGCATCCACTCGAGGAGCTCCTGGCGCCGCTTCAGCTCCTCCTTCATCCGGGCCTCGCTCCAGCCCCGCTCCTCCATGATCTCCTCGAGGATGTAGGACTTCCCCGAGTAGCGGATCTCGTCAGTGGTCGGGTGCCAGCGGAAGACCTCGTTCGTGATGAGCTCGTTCGTCCTCGGGTCGATGTCGAGGATCTCGATGATCTGCTTGGACCTGCGGATCCGCTGCCCCCCGATCCGTGCCTGGGTCTGGACGGCGACGAGGTCCAGGGCCGAGAGCATGTTCCTCGGGACCGAGAGGGGCGGGTTCTCGATACGGTGCACCACCGAGGCGACCGAGTCGGCGTGCATCGTCGCATAGGTCACGTGGCCGGTGGACATGGCCTGGAAGAGGGTGAGGGCCTCGCGGCCACGGACCTCCCCCACGATGAGGTACTCCGGCCTCTGCCGCAGGGCGGCCCGGAGGAGCTCGTACATGTCGATCTCCCCCTTCCCGTTCGTGTCGAAGGAGTCCCGGGTCACGCTCGGGATCCAGTTGGGGTGGGGGAGCTTCAGCTCCCGGGTGTCCTCGAGGGAGACGATCTTGGCCATGGGCGGGATGAAGAGCGAGATGGCGTTCAGGGAGGTGGTCTTTCCCGAGGCCGTCCCGCCCGCGAAGATGGCGGACTTCCCGCTCTCCACGGCGAGCCACAGGAAGGCGACCGCGAGGGGCGAGAAGGTGGACCACTCGATGAGGTCCGTGGGGGTGATCGGCTCCTCCCGGAACTTCCGGATGGTGAAGGTGGAGCCATGGGCTGTCACCTCGCTCCCGAGGGTCATCTGGATACGGGAGCCGTCGGGCATCGTGGCGTCCAGGATGGGCTCGGCGATGGAGATGTGCTTCCCCGCCCTCTGGGCCATCTTCGTGACAAAGGAGTCCAGGTCCTCGGCCGTCTTGTAGGTCAGGTTGGTCTTCGTGTTCTCGTAGCTCGTGTGGTACACGAAGATGGGGACGTTCATGCCATCGCAGGAGATATCCTCGATGTA
>DATKKN010000016.1:0-8079 GCA_035542895.1 Methanomicrobiales archaeon
GGTACGGGTACCAGTCCTGCCCGTGCAGGCTCGCTGCAGGGGAAAAAAAGGCCGACCTGGACATCATCTGCCCCTGCGATTACCGCGATCCCGACCTTGCCGAATACGGGGCATGCTACTGCGCCCTGTACGTCACCGAGGACGTCCTCGCCGGAGAGCAGAAGGTGCGCTCCATCCCGGAGCGCCGGCCACCGGCGGAGGCCAGGACCAGGCCCCCCCTGACCGGGACGACCCCGGTCACCCTCTCCCTCCCCTATCCCATCTGGAGGTGCCGGGTCTGCGGCTACCTCTGCGCAAGGGACAGCCCGCCCGATATCTGCCCTATCTGCAAGGCAAAGAAGGACCGGTTCGAGCGGTTCTTCTGACCGGCCGATCCCTTCTTTTCCGGCGCCGGGGAAGGCTTGAAGTCCTTTTCCCCCGACCTTTTTCTGTACCGGGGCACCAGTCCGGGACTGAACACCCATGAAACGAACCCACTCCGACCGGGCCTTTCTCCCCATGTCCCTCAGGGAAGCCGGGGCCCGGGGGATCGAGACCTTCGACGTCATCCTCGTCACCGGGGATGCCTACGTGGATCACCCGTCCTTTGGAACGGCGGTCATCGGCCGCGTGCTCGAGGCCGGGGGCCACCGGGTGGGGATCATCGCCCAGCCCGACTGGCGTTCGGACCGGGACTATCGGAGGCTCGGCGCCCCGCGGCTCTTCTTCGGGGTCACGTCGGGGAACGTCGACTCGATGGTGAACAACTACACCGCGGCGAGGCGGAGGAGGAGGACCGATGCCTACTCTCCCGGAGGAATTCCCCGCCGGCCCGACCGTGCGGCCATCGTGTACGCGGACCGGATCCATTCCATCTTCCCGCGGGTCCCGGTTATCCTCGGCGGCATAGAGGCGAGCCTCCGCAGGTTCGCCCATTATGACTACTGGTCGGACAGTGTTCGGAAATCCATCCTCGCCGATGCCCCCGCCGGTCTCCTCGTCTACGGGATGGGCGAGAGGCAGGTGGTGGAGATCGCGAAGCGGCTCGATGGCGGCGAGGGGATCGGGGACCTCACCGGTATCCGGGGTACCGCGTTCCGGTGCGCCCCGAAGGCATTCCGGGAAACGGATGCCGGGGATACGGTCAAACTCCCCTCGTACGACGAGGTTCGCGGCGACAGGCGGGCCTATGCCCGGGCCTTCGCGCTCCATACCCCGGAACAGGACCCTGTCCGGGGACGGAGGGTCGCCCAGGACCATGGGAAGACGGTGATCGTCCAGAACCCTCCCGCAATTCCCCTTACAACGGAAGAGCTGGACCGGGTCTACGAGCTGCCCTACACCCGCCGCGCCCACCCCTCGTACCGCGAGGAGATCCCCGCCCTCGAGCCGGTGCGGTTCTCGCTCGTCAGCCACCGGGGGTGCTTCGGGGACTGCTCCTTCTGCGCCATCGGGCACCACCAGGGCCGGATCATCCAGAACAGGTCGGCGGAGTCCCTCGTCCGGGAGGCGAAGCGGATCGTGAAGATGGAGGGCTTCGCGGGAACGATCCAGGACCTCGGTGGACCTACGGCGAACATGTACGGCTTCACCTGCCCGAAGTGGACCAGCACCGGCGCCTGCCCGGACCGGAGCTGTGGCATCGATTGCGGGAACCTCGTTTCGGGTGAGAAGGCCCACCTTGACCTCCTCAGGAAGGTCCGGGAGGTTCCCGGCGTGAAGAAGGTCTTTGTCGCGAGCGGGATCCGTCACGATCTTATCGACCTCTCGGACCTCGAGTACCTCACCGAGCTCTGTCGGCACCACGTCGGGGGGCACCTGAAGGTCGCCCCCGAGCACATCTCCCCCCGGGTCCTCTCCCTGATGAAGAAGCCCGGCCGCCATTCGTTCGAGGCCTTCCGCAAACGGTTCGGCGAAGTGAGTCGCCGGCTCGGGAAGGAGCAGTACTTCCTCCCCTATTTCATGTCCGGCCACCCGGGGTGTACCATAAAAGACATGATCGAGCTCGCCGAGTACATCCGGGACGAGTCCCTTTACACGGAGCAGGCCCAGGACTTCACCCCCACGCCGATGACCGCCGCGACGTGCATGTATTATACGGGTATCAACCCGTGGACCGGGGAGGAGGTCCACGTCCCCCGGGGGAGGGAGAAGCAGATCCAGCGCGCCCTGCTCCACTACCGGGACCCGTCGAAGGAAGAGCTTGTCCGGGAAGGTCTCCGCAGGGCCGGAAGGGAGGATCTCATCGGCAACGCCTGGAACTGCCTCGCCCGGCCGGAGGGCAGGGAAAAGAGAAGATATTTACCGTGACCGTCACAAAATAGTTCCATCGGAACGGCGCAAGCAGCCGGAGATGGCGGCGATGATACGGGGAAGGATCGTCGAACGGGAGGGAAACTACGGGAAAGTGCTCCGGACCTTTGTGTACGAGAGCGGCGGGATCACGGAGCACGAGGGGGACAAGCTCGGGAGGGTGAAGAGGTCTCTCTGGTACGAGAGCGACGGGAAGACCCTCACCGAGCGCAAGGGCGGGAAGGACGGGAGGGTGATCCGGACGGTCACCTTCGAGACCGACCATGCGGTCGAGTCTGACCTTTCGCCATACGGGAAGCGGAAGTCGACCTACCTCTTCGATCCGGGCGAGCACCGGATCCTCGAGCGGGTGGGGGGGAAATACGGAACGCTCCTCCGGGGTTTCCTCTTCGAGCCCGAGGGGATCGTGGAGGGCGAGGGGGGCGGCCACGGGCCGGTGAGAAGGATGTTCGCCTTCGACCGGGAGAAGCCGGCCATCTACGAGCGGCCGGGCGGACACTTCGGGGAGATCAAGCGCACCTTCGTCTTCGAGCAGATGGACCCCGCGGTGCTCCGGAACTTCGACGCGTTTCTCCAGTTCGTGTTCCTGGTCGGGTGAAGGAGGCGCCGGGCCGGTTCCCCGGGCCACTCATCCTTTGATTTTTTTCTGTCCCGCGATGGCGGACCTTCACAGGCCAGCCGCCGGCCTGAACCAGAGGAGCCCGTTCCCGCCCACATCGGTGAGCTCCAGCTGGTCCCCTTCGATGCCATAGGCGCTCACCTGGCCAAGGAGCTCGATGAAGGTCTGCTCCTGCTCCATGATTCCCGCCGGCACACCGCAGTACTTCTTTGTCGTACCGACGGGGCCAATGGTGAGGGAGCCTCCCTCAGTTGTGTACATGGCGAAGTAGGAGTTGCATCCCGCAGAACCGGAGACGGACCCATCATTGGCGAAGACCGCATCGATCTCGGTTCCTGCGATCACCGAAGAAACGGCACCTGCTCCCGCGGCCACCGATTCCAGGACCCACCGGGTTCCGACGAGCGGCGTTGCCGACACCGGAGAGGCACGGAGGAACGCGAGCATCTCGGATCCTTCCCCGTCGAAGAACCGGAGAGAATCCCCGTCGATCCTGAAGAACCGGGCCCTGCCGAGGAGCCCGAGGTATGCGGACTCCCTTTCGTCCACCGCCGTGTCAACGCAGTATCGCAGGGTACTTACGATCCGGCTGATGTTGATACGGATGCCGTTTGTCTCGTATGAGCCGCCATATACATTACACCCGCCCGAGCCTCCGACGGTAGCCGCGTCCCTGAACTCCAGGGTGATGGGCGGGCTCGCAGGTACCGGGGTCAGGTTCCCCCCGGCATCCGCCATGGAGGCGAGCACCCAGGAGGTGCCGGCCGGCCCGGCCCCGTTACCCCCGGGGGTTCCTGGCCCGGAAGGAGCCGGGGCTGTGCACCCTGCGATCAGGACTGCAGCCACTACCAGGGCCGGGATGATGCCCTTCACGTCAATCCCCGGCTGCCTCAGAACAGGATCGGCTCGAACCCTTCCTTCCCGACCTTTCCAAGGTCCCTCACGATGCTCGGGTCGAGGGCGCAAACCGGGCAGACATAGGTGTCCGGGAGGTCCTCGAAGGCCGTTCCCGGTTCGATCCCATGGTGGGGCTCTCCCCGTGCCTTGTCATAGACGTACCCGCAGGCCCTGCAGACAAACCTCGTGGGCACCCATTCCTCGAAGCCCCAGGTCCCCACCTTCCCCTTGCCTATCTGACCGCAGACGGGGCATACGTAGCTGTCCGGGAGATCCTCAAACGCCGTCCCCGCGGGGATCCCGTTGTGGGGTTCACCGATCTTCGGGGAGTAGATATAGTTGCACAGCTTGCAGCGCCAGCGTTTCGGGGCGCCCTTTCCCCTGCTTCCCTGCTTCGCTTTCATGAAAACCTCCGATCACCCGCCCGGGCGTGCCGGCAGGATATGAAGGAGAGTGATGGGGTGATTCCTATTTATGGATTGTGCAGGCCCCTGGAGCGGGAGACCCGCCGGGGCCCGGAAGCACTCATCTCCTGGCAGACCGCCGGATGGCCTGGTCCAGGAACGCCCCGGGGATCTCCATCCCGGGCGAACGGAGGTTCAGGGCCACGAAACCCGAGATTGCGGTTGCGATGGCAAGGATCTCGCGGTCATCCGCGGTGGCGGCGGCCACCCGGTCCAACACTTCGGCGAAGTTCGAGATCCGGATGTCATAGGCGCTCTCGATGGTCAGGAGATGGGCCTCAATCCGGTCCCGGACCTCCCTCCTGCCCGGGACACGCCCTCCGCCGTTCTCCGGGAAGAGTTCGGCGATGACCCTTTGGTAGATCGCGGCAGCCTCCCTCCCGTGGCAGACAAAGATCACCAGGCCGAGGGAGGGCATGTGCGGAAGAGCTTCCAGGACCGTGGCAAGGGCTATCCTCGCGGCCCGTTCGAGGGGGAACCCGTATGCCCCGGTACCGATGGCGGGGAAGGCAATGGAGGAGAGCCCCCGCTCGCGGGCGATGGCGAGGGATGACCGGTAGCATGATGCGAGGAGTTCATCCTCCCCTGCGGATCCCCCCTGCCAGACCGGGCCGACGGTATGGATCACGAACCGGGCGCGGAGCCGGTGGCCGCCCGTGATCTTCGCCCCGCCCGTCCTGCAGCCACCAAGGGAACGGCACTCCTCCCGGAGCCCTGGGCCTGCGGCCCGGTGGATTGCCCCGTCTGCCCCTCCGCCCCCGAGGAGCGACGGGTTCGCCGGGTTCACGATGGCGTCAACATCCTGCCCGGTGATATCCCCCTCGACCACCACCAGCCGCCCCCGGAGCGATTCCCGGGGCGTCTCCCCCCCTCTCATAGCTCGAGGACCATCCCGTCCGTGGCAACGGTGAGCGCCGGGAAGCTCTCCCGGAATTCCTCACTCGCCGCGAGGCGCTCTCCGAGCGTCCGGTACGCCCAGGCATCGAAGTGGGTGAGGGCGAGCCGCCTCGCTCCCGCAGCCTTCGCGAGATCCACGGCGAGTTTCGGGTTCAGATGGGGCCAGTCCCCGTTCTCCTGGCCGGGCTTCATGGCAGACTCGGCAATGAGGAGGTCGGCGTCCCTGGCGAGTTCGACGACGGCCGGGCTCGGGCCGGTGTCGGTGCAGTAGGCGATGGTCCTCCCCTCGAGCTCGAACCGGTATCCGAAGCAGGGGGAGGCATGGGGGAGGTACCTGCAGGTGACCCTGTACGGGACATGATGGGTCCCTTCGGTGAGGTCGGAGATCGTGACCGGATAGGGGAGGTTCCGGTACGGGACGGTGAAGGGTTGCGCGAGAAGCGTCGTGAGGGCATCCGTGGTCCCCGGCTGTCCCCGGATCTCGATGCCGCCGGGGAAATCGAACCGGCCCAGGATATGGAGGCCTGCGACATGGTCCAGGTGGAAATGGGAGAGGAACAGCTGGACGGGGTGTTCGCGGTCCCCCAGGGGACCGTCGAGGCGTCGGATCCCGTTCCCGGCGTCGAGGAGGATCCTCCACGGCCCTGCCTCGACGAGCGTGCAGACGGTATTCCCGGTCTCCGTGTCGTACCAGCCGTTCGTCCCGAGGAAGACCACGCGCATGAAAGGGTACTTCGAAGGCGGGAGGGGATAAAAGTTGAGCCTTCGCCGGGCCTGCATGGCACATCCCGTCAGGCCCTGTCAGATACCTTTACGTCCCTTTTGTGCCAATACAGTAATGAAGGCATTAGGTTCGTCCGATCATGAAACGGATGGCTTAACACCACCCGGGAAGATCGGAACGGGTGGTGAAGGGCGGGTGAACTTCGGGCTCCTCGAGATCGCGATCCTCCTCCTCGGCGCAAAGATCGGGGGAGCCTTCTTCCTCAAGCTCCGCCAGCCCTCCCTCTCGGGCGAGCTCCTTGCAGGGATCGTCATGGGCGCGATCTTCGCAAACCTCAAGGGCACCCCCTTCTACGTCGATCTCGCCGGTTCAACCACGGTACAGATCGTCGCCCAGCTCGGGATCATGTTCATGATCCTCCTTGCCATGATCGCCATCGACCTCTCCTCCATCGAGAAGGAGATCGAGAAGCTCGTCCTCGCCCAGGCCGTATCAGCGGTGATCATCTACGCCCTCCTCATCACCCTCCTCCCCATCCTCAACCTCACCGTGAACCAGACCCTCGTCATCTGGGCGGCGATCTTCGGCTCCTCGACGGCGATCTCGGCGCGGACCCTCCTCTCGATTAACGGGATTTCGAGCCGCGAAGGGCAGGCGATCATCGGACTCCAGATCGTGAACGGGATCATCGAGATCCTCCTCATCTCCTCGGTGACGAACGTCCTCCAGTACAGCACCTTCTCGGCCGCGGCGGTCCTCTCCCTCGCCCTCATGATCATCGGCACCTTTGCCGTGATGAGCCGGATCGGGTCCCGGTTCATCAACTGGCTCTTCAACCTCTTCCAGGTGCTCCGGATCAACGAGGTCCTCATCGCCCTGATCCTGGTCCTTGCATTCTCTGCCGCGGCGGTGACCGAGGCCATGGGGATGACCTCGTACTTCGGGTACATGCTCGTCGGGGTACTCGTTTCCCGGACCGAGCAGTCGAAGCGGATCCTGAAGGAGATGGGGGACCTTGGCGAGGCCTTCTTCATCCCCGTCTTCTTCGCCTCGCTCGGCCTCGCGGTCTCCGTTGTCGCCGTCGCGGGGAACGTGGAGCTCATCCTGATCCTTCTCGCCGCCATCACCGCCATCCGGTTCATCGCCTACACCGTCCCGATGGTGCTCCTCTCGTACTCCGCCGTCGAAGCGGTGAAGATCGGCTCGGGCCTCATCTCCATGTCCGAGTACGGCCTCCTCATGCTCTCGGTGGGCCTCGCCGCAGGGGTGCTTGCGAACCCGCTCTACTCGGTGCTCGTCGTGGTGTTCCTGATCGTGAACATGGGGGCGCCGCTCGTCACGGGGAGGTTGTTCAAAATTCCCACGTATTCCGGCGGCGACCGGAGGACGCGGACGGAGATCAAGGGGTGGTAGAGAAGGAGCTACCTCTGTCTGGGTGCAGATTTATAATAACCAAAAGAAACGGGTAACTCTGAATTCAGTTAGGCGCGCTCTTCCCGTGTTCTTAGAATCATATCGTTTAGATTCGATGAAATTAAAGAGCGAAGATGTTCTGTTGTTTTATAGAACTGTATTCTGAAAGGGGCGATATCGAAAGGAATTTTCGTCCCTTTTTTTGCTATTAACAGGATATCTAAAGGTTCATTTCCCACTCCATGGGCATAACCCAATTCATAGTACACATTCGGATTTTCATAGGTCAGATCAAATACGATAAACTCAGCTCGCTCAATGAAATCGATAATTTCTCGGATGATAAGACCCGCTCCAACATTTTCATCAACTCTTATCGTTTTTAACCCGAGTTTTTTACATTCATCTGTAATTGCGGAGTAAACATCCATCATCTCCTCGCGAAATGGCATGGCAACAAAAACCAGACCATGTTCAAAACTCCCTTGATCATTGGGGTCATAATCCGGTCGTCCAAATTCTCTATCAAAAAATGTATGCCCTCGCCCCATAATGTTACCACCAATCACATAATCATTGAATAGCGAAGTTTCCGATAATGAAGATTCTGGAATCGCCAATTTTTATCCGGAAGAAAAATCCACCTCCCGCTACCCATTTCTTACGAGCTGAATGATCAGGATCAGGTAGTACAGGTACGCCACGATCCCTATGAGAATGGCCGTCCCCAGCGTTACGTCGAAAAATCTTCTCTCCCCGCTTCGGATGTCGAT
>DATKKN010000017.1:0-14087 GCA_035542895.1 Methanomicrobiales archaeon
TGCGCCGACCGGGGTTCGAACCCGGGTTTAGGCGTTGGCAACGCCTAGTGATAACCACTACACTATCGGCGCGTGCATTACTGGTGCAACACAGAAATTGATAAGGGTATCGAATGGGGAACGGCACGCGGGAGGAATGGCCGCCGGATGGACCGGCACGAGCTTTATCCCCTCCGGGGAGAACCACCCGGTATGGATGTGCTCGGGGCGATCCTCTATACCACCCTCGCCCTCATCATCATCCTCGATCCCCTTCTTTCGGTGCCCATCTTCGTCTCCATGACAAAGGGGAAGAGCGACCGGGAGGTGAGCCGGGATGCAGGCATCGCTATCGGGGTTGCCGGGGTCCTCATGTACGTCTTCCTTTTCGGGAACTTCGTGATCTTTGAGACCCTCGGGATAACCCTTGCTACCTTCCAGGTTGCAGGCGGGATCTTTCTTTTCATCCTCGGGATGCAGGAGACCCTCGGGATCACCATCGGAACGATGAGGAAGCCCCAGTCCTCGGCATCGGTCATCATCGGGACGCCGCTCCTCTGCGGCCCGGGCACCATCACTACCGTCCTCCTCTTCGCCAAGGAGTTCGGGATCCCCATCGTGGCCATTGCCAGTGCCCTGTCGCTCGCGGTCTGCTGGCTCACGCTCAGGTACGCGTCCCTGATCCAGCGCCTCCTCGGGGAGACGGTCACGGACGTCATGGGGAAGGTCCTCGGGATGCTCGTCGCGGCCATAGCGGTGAAGATCATCGTGTCGGGCATCCAGGCGCTCGTCTGAACCTTCATTCTGAAGGTTTCTCCAGAGCCTTTTACCCCCCGCAAAACGCCCTCATATAACCTTCCCCCCATTTCTTCCATTCCTGCCGGGCCTTCACTTTCACCCCGCGCCCATCGAGGGTTTATATACTCTTCCCGGCAACCCATGGATCAGAGGAGATCGGAGACAGGAATGGAGAACGTCGGATACATCCTCATGGAGCGGTCGAGGGTCCTCGACGGGGAGGGGAACGAGGAGGAGATCCTCTCCCTTTCCATTCGGGGTATGCGGTTCGGTGTCCGGACCTCGGAGATGGGGGATCTCCTGGGCACCGGAGCCCAGGCCCGGGTCGAGAGGCTCCGGAGGAACTGGAGGTTCTACCTGGACGGGGTCGAGGGGATGGCGGAGCTCTCACGTTCGGGGAAGGCCGTGAACATCGAGCTCGGGGCCGAGAGGTACACCATCGCCCTCCGGGCGCTCCGCTCGGTCTTTTCCGGCGAGAGCCGGTACGCCATGGTGGCCGAGGTCCCGGGGGAGAGGGCCCGCCTCGCTCCCAGGCGGGGAACCCCCACTTACCAGCTCCGCATCCCGGTGACCGCCACATCCTGAGTCACCCATTTTCCTGGTACCGGAAAGGAATGCTTTTTATCCGGCGATGAGAGGGTACCGGGATGCCCTCAGGGCAGAGGCACTGGCCCCTTCCCGGAATCGTACCGGTTCTCCCCTCCGCAGGCAGCCCGGGATCCTTCTGGGAGGACCGGGGCGACCGGAGGCATGCCGGGGTGGATCTCTATGCCCCTGCCGGTTCATCGGTGGTTGCCATCGAGGACGGCACGGTGATTTCAACCGGTGTATTCACTTCACCTGATTTGGTTCCCTACTGGAACAGGACGTACCAGGTCACCGTCGCACACATCTCCGGGATTATCTGTCGGTACGGAGAGCTCGGCGATGTCTCAGTCGCCGCGGAATCCGACGTTTCCGGGGGTATGGTCATCGGCCATGTCGGCGAGGTCCTCGATCTCTCCCGGATCGGGGCAAGGTCTCCTCCCTACATTCAGTCCCTGAAGGAACAGGGCCGGGGGAGCATGCTTCACCTCGAGGTGTACGATGCGGTTCCCGGTGCATCTTCCGAATACCGGGGCGGGAACTGGTTCGCCCGGGGGAAACCGGCCCATCTCCTCGATCCTGCCATCCTCCTCGGGAATCTCACCTGATCGGACCCGGCGTATGTTTAAGGTCATGGGGGATGATGATCCTCAAGGGAAGCATGGACGCAGCCATCGCCGTGGAAAACCTCACAAGGAGATTCGAGGACCTCACCGCGGTGGATGCCGTCTCCTTCACCGTGGACCGCGGGGAGCTCTTCGCCCTGCTCGGCCCGAACGGCGCAGGGAAGACCACCATCATCAACATGCTCATCACGCTCCTTCCCCCGACGTCAGGTAATGCCCGGGTCGCGGGGTTTGACGTCACCAGGGAGAAGGACGAAGTCCGGCGACATATAGGGATCGTCTTCCAGGAGCCTGCCCTCGACAAGGACCTGACCGGACGGGAGAACCTGGACTTCCATGGCATGATGTACGGCCTCTCACGGGCCGAGCGGGAACGGCGGATCGCCGAGGTCCTCGAGCTCGTGGAGCTCTCCGAACGGGCCGACGTCCTCGTCCAGAACTACTCCGGGGGGATGAAGCGGAGGCTCGAGATCGCCCGGGGGCTCATCCACCATCCCTCGGTGCTCTTCCTGGACGAGCCGACCCTCGGGCTCGATGCCCAGACCCGCAGGAGGATCTGGGAATACATCCGGCGCATGAACCGGGAGGAGGGGGTCACCATCATCCTCACCACCCACTACATGGAGGAGGCGGACTACCTCGCCGGAAGAGTGGCCATCATCGACCGGGGGAGGATCGTCGCCATGGGGGCCCCGACGGCCCTGAAGGATGTCCTGGGCGGCGATGTCATTACCCTGGAGATCGACGGAGATGCGGGCGCCTTCCGGTCAATCCTCATTGGTGTCTCCTGGGTGAAGGGTGCGAAGGAGCATGATGGTCAGGTGAGCGTGACCGTCGAGATGGGCGAGCGGAGGGTGCCCGAGCTTGTCTCCCTTGCCCAGGCCCACGGGATCCGGGTGGACTCGGTCCTCCTCCGGAAGCCGAGCCTCGAGGATGTCTTCATCCACTTCACCGGGAGGACGATCCGCGAGCGGGAGGTCTCGGCAACCGAATCGAGGAAGGAGCTCATCACGAGGAGGATGCTCCGGTGATCGACGCAGTCGCCATCTACGTCCTCTGGCTCCGGGAGATGACCCGGTTTGTCAGGGCAAAGTCCCGGGTCATAGGCACCCTGGGGATGCCCCTGTTCTTCATGGCCTTCCTCGGGTTCGGGTTCTCCCGGGCCCAGCTTCCCAACCTCCCTCCCGGGGTGAACTACATCCAGTTCCTCGTGCCGGGCATCGTCGGGATGACCCTCCTCTTCTCCTCCACCTTCGCGGGGATCTCGGTCCTCTGGGACCGGGAGTTCGGGTTCCTCAAGGAGATCATGGTCGCGCCGGTGAGCCGGGTCTCCATCGTGCTCGGGAGGATCGCCGGCGGGGCCACCACCTCCCTCATCCAGGGGCTCATCATCCTCCTCCTCTCGGTCCCCCTGGGGTTCTCCATCCACGGGATTCCGGAGGTCCTCCTCGCCCTCCTCTTCATGCTCCTCATCTCGGTGATCTTCATCAGCCTCGGCCTCGTTTTTGCCTCGAACATGAAGGACATCCATGGTTTCAACATGATCACGAACTTTATTGTCTTCCCCCTCTTCCTCCTCTCGGGAGCACTCTTCCCGGTCGGGAACCTGCCGCCCCAGGTCCAGGTCTTTGCCTGGCTCGATCCCCTGACCTATGGCGTGGACGGGCTCCGGGGTGCCCTCCTCGGGCTCTCCTCCTTTCCCCTTCTCCTCGACCTCGGCGTCCTCGCCCTCGTCTCCCTCGCCATGGTCGCCATCGGTGCCTTCTTCTTCGAGCGCTGCCAGTGCTGACCGCTTGCCCTTCCTTCCGTCGGAAACGATCTTTAGGCGGAAAAGGGGCACGGAGCTGCCCGGCATCGGATGACAGGGTGGCCGACCGGACCACATCCGCATCGTTAATACATCCGGTTCACCACTCTGTATGGTAACTGCATGAAGGCGGTCCTGGGACTCGAGGACGGGGATTCGGTCGTCGGTGAGGGATTCGGGGTCGAGGGCTCCTGCGCAGGGGAACTCGTGTTCTGCACCACGATGACCGGTTACATGGAGGCCCTCACCGACCCCTCCTACAACGGCCAGATCCTCATGTTCACCTACCCCCTCATCGGGAACTACGGGGTGGACGAGGCCAACTTCCAGAGCGACGGGGTGAAGGCCCTCGGCTGCGTGGCCCGGGAGATCTGCAGGGCCCCGTCGGGAGGCCCGCGGCTCGACCGGTTCTTCGAGGATCACGGCCTCCTCGGGATCACCGGCGTCGATACCCGCCGGCTCACCATCAAGTGCCGGGAGAAGGGTACCATGCGGGCCGCCCTCCTCGTCGGCGAGGACAGCAGGGATGCGGCCGTGGATGCCGCCCTCGGGGTGCCCCTTATCACCGAGACGGATCTCATCGCCGAGGTATCCTGCCCGGAACCGTACCGTATCCCCGGCCCCGGGAAGCGGGTGGCGGTCCTCGACCTCGGCCTCAAGAGAAACCAGCTCGTTTCGATGCGGAACCGGGGGGCCGACCTGCATGTTTTCCCCCATGACACTCCCCACGACGTGGTACAGGCCTGCCGTCCCGATGCCCTCTTCATCAGCAACGGCCCCGGGGACCCAAAAAGGGCCACGGCGACCATCCGGTGTGTTCGGGACTTCATCGGGGAGGTCCCGGTCTTCGGCATCTGCTTCGGGAACCAGATCACCGGCCTCGCCCTCGGTGCAGATACCTACAAGCTGAAATTCGGCCACCGTGGCGTGAACCAGCCGGTCCGGTACAGAGACGGATCCATCTACATCACCACCCAGAACCATGGCTTCGTCGTGGACGGCGAGACCCTTCCCGAGGGCTGCACCGTCACGCACACGAACGTGAATGACGGGACCCTGGAGGGCTTCGAGAACCGGGACCTGGGCATCTCCTGCGTCCAGTTCCACCCCGAGGCCCATGGCGGCCCGCGGGACACCGAGGAGCACTATTTCGGGATGATGTTCCGGAGGATCCCCTGATGCCCCGGAAGGATTACATCCGGAAGGTCCTTTTAATCGGATCCGGGCCCATCCAGATCGGGCAGGCCGCCGAGTTCGACTTCTCCGGCTCCCAGGCCTGCAAGGCGCTCCGGGAAGAGGGGGTGACCGTGGTGCTCGTGAACTCGAACCCGGCCACCATCCAGACCGACCCCGAGATGGCGGATATCATCTACATCGAGCCTCTCCGGGCGATGACCATCGCAAAGATCATAGAGAAGGAGCGCCCCGACGGGATCCTGTCGGGCATGGGAGGCCAGACCGGCCTGAACCTGACAGCCGAGCTCGCGGAGATGGGGGCGCTTCAGGGCGTCGAGATCCTCGGGACCCCTCTCGAGGCCATCTACCGGGGCGAGGACCGGGAACAGTTCAAGGACCTCATGGTGTCCATCGGGGAGCCGGTCCCCCGGTCCAGGATCCTCAGGAACAT
This sequence comes from Methanomicrobiales archaeon, assembly GCA_035542895.1. Lineage (GTDB taxonomy): Archaea > Halobacteriota > Methanomicrobia > Methanomicrobiales > JACTUA01 > JACTUA01. The sequence goes on from DATKKN010000017.1 coordinate 5,423, forward strand.
CGCCGAGCTCGATGAGGCCGAGCGGATCGTCGGCCTCCCTGCCATCATACGGCCCGCGTATACCCTCGGGGGGAGCGGCGGCGGGGTCGCCCGCACGAGGGAGGAGCTCCGGAAGATCACCGAGGTAGGCCTCACCCGCTCCCGGATCCACCAGGTTCTCATCGAGGAGAGTGTCCTCGGCTGGAAGGAGATGGAGTTCGAGGTGATGCGGGACGCGGCCGACACCTGCGTTATCGTCTGTGGGATGGAGAACGTGGACGCGATGGGGATCCATACCGGCGAGAGCGTGGTGGTCGCCCCCATCCTCACCCTCCGCGACGACGAGTTCCAGATGCTCCGGTCGGCGGCCATCAAGATCATCCGTGCTCTCGGGGTCCAGGGCGGCTGCAACATCCAGTTCGCGTACCGGGACGGGGAGTACCGGGTCATCGAGGTGAACCCCCGTGTCTCCCGGTCCTCGGCCCTTGCGAGCAAGGCCACCGGCTACCCCATCGCCCGGGTGGCGGCGAAGATCGCGATAGGCCTCCGGCTTGACGAGATCATGAACACGGTGACCGGTTGCACGCCTGCAAGCTTCGAGCCTGCCGTGGACTACGTGGTGGTGAAGGTGCCCCGCTGGCCCTTCGACAAGTTCAAGACCGCCGACCGGACCCTCACGACGGCCATGAAGTCCACGGGGGAGGTCATGGCCATCGGCCGGACCGTCGAGGAGGGGTTCAAGAAGGCCCTCCGGTCCCTGGACACGGACATGCAGAGGCACACGAACCCGAACGAGATCCGGATGATCCTGCAGCGGCCCACCGACGAGCGATTCGGCTGCCTCTTCGACGCCTTCAGGGCCGGGTTCACCATCCAGGAGATCGCCTCGCTCACCTTCATTGACCCCTACTTCCTCGAGAAGATCCGGAACGTCGTGGAAATGGAGCGGCAGCTCCCCGGCGGCTGCAGCCCGGACCTCGTCCGGAAGGCGAAGGAGTTCGGGTTCGCAAACGCCGAAATCGTGCAGCTCTCGGGTCTCCCCTGGGACGAAGTGGAGAACATCGTCGGGAAGCCCACGTACAAGATGGTGGATACCTGCGCCGCGGAGTTCCCTGCTACCACGCCGTACTTCTACTCCACCTGGGACACCGAGTGCGAGATCACGCCGACAGAGGACCGGAAAGTCCTCATCCTTGGCTCGGGGCCGATCCGCATCGGCCAGGGGATCGAGTTCGACTACTGCACCGTCCATGCGGTGAAGGCGGTCCGGGACGAGGATGTCGAGGTCCATATCGTGAACAACAACCCCGAGACGGTCTCCACCGACTTCGACACCTCGGACCGGCTCTTCTTCGAGCCGATGCAGCTCGAGGACGTGGTGAACATCCTGAAGAAGGACCATTACTGGGGGGTTATGGTCCAGTTCGGGGGCCAGAACTCCATCAACCTCGCGCTCCCCCTGGAGAGGGAGATAGCCCGGCTCGGCATCCCGACGCAGATCCTCGGGACGAGCCCGGACGCCATGGACATCGCCGAGGACCGGGACCGGTTCTCCGAGTTCCTGGACCGGCTCCGGATACCGAGCCCGCCCAACAGCTCGGCCTACTCCGAGGAGGAGGCCTTTGCCATCGCCGATAAGATCGGATACCCGGTCCTCGTCCGGCCCTCCTATGTCCTCGGGGGGCGGGCCATGGAGATCGTCCATGACAGCGCCGAGCTCGCGACGTACATCAAGGAGGCGGTGCGGGTCTCCCGGAAGCACCCGGTCCTCATCGATCTCTTCCTCCAGAACGCGGTTGAGATCGATGTCGACGCGGCCTGCGACGGTGAAGACGTACTCATCGGCGGGATCATGGAGCACATCGAGGAGGCCGGGGTCCACTCCGGCGACTCGGCCTGCGTCATCCCGCCCCAGTCCCTCACGCCGTCACAGATCGCAAGGCTCGAGGACTACACCCGGCGGATCGCCCTCGGGCTCGGCGTGGTGGGGCTCGTGAACATCCAGTACGCCATCAAGGACGACATCGTCTATGTCCTCGAGGCGAACCCCCGGGCGAGCCGCACCGTGCCATTCGTGAGCAAGGCCACCGGCATCCCGCTTGCGAAGGTCGCGGCGAAGGTGATGATGGGAAGGAAGATCCGGGACCTCGGCTACCGGGAACGGGAGATCGACCATGTCGCGGTTAAGGAGGTGCTCCTTCCCTTCAACAAGCTCCCGGGCGTCGACACGGTGCTGGGGCCCGAGATGAAATCGACGGGTGAGGTCATGGGGATCGACTATGACTTCGGCCGGGCGTACTACAAGGCCTGTATCTCGGCCGACAACGAGCTCCCCACCTCGGGGAAGGTCTTCATCTCCATCTCGGCCAACCAGCGGGAGGAGATTGCCCCCATCGCACAGAAGCTCGTCCAGATGGGCCTCTCCCTCTACGGGACCGACGGGACCGTGGCCTTCCTCCACGACGTCGGGGTGGAGGCCCAGATGGTGAGGAAGGTCCAGGAGGGCTCCCCGAACGTCATCGACATGATCCGGAACGGCGAGATCCGGCTCATCATCAACACCCCGAAGGACAAGCAGTCCCGGCAGGATCACTACCAGATCATGCGGACGGCCGTCGAGCTCGGGATCCCCTATATCACCACCACCCAGGCGGCGAAGGCCGCGGCAAACGCCATCGACGCCATCAAACGTGAGAAGATCACCATCGAGCCCCTGGGGCATTACATCGGAGGAGCCACATGAAGAAGGGAAAGGGAAAGGGAACGGTCGTGCTCGCCTTCTCGGGAGGCCTGGACACCTCGGTCTGCATCCCCCTCCTGCGGGAGAAATACGGGTACGGGAAGGTCATCACGGTCGCGGTGGACGTCGGGCAGCCCGAGTCGGACATCCGGTCGGCGACGGAGAAGGGCAGGCGGTTCGCGGACGCCCACTACACCATCGATGCAAAGGACCGGTTCGTGGAGGAGTACGTTTTTCCCTCCATCAGGGCGAACGGCTCGTACGAGGGCTATCCCCTGGGGACGGCCCTCGCCCGGCCGCTCATCGCCGAGGAGACCGTAGCCATAGCCAGGTCGAGCGGGGCAAAGGCGGTCGCCCACGGCTGCACGGGCAAGGGGAACGACCAGCTCAGGTTCGACTTCATCATCCGTTCGGCGGGACTCGAGGTGGTCGCGCCCATCCGGGAGCTGAACCTCACTCGCAGCTGGGAGATCGAGTACGCAAAGAAGCACAGGATTCCGGTAACCGTCGCGAAGAAGAACCCGTACTCGGTGGACGAGAACTGCTGGAACCGGTCCATCGAAGGCGGCAGGCTCGAGGAGCCGTCCTTCCACCCGCCGGAATCCATCTACCGGTGGACCGTCGACCCCCGGAAGGCCCCCGATAAGCCCGAGGATGTCACGGTTGGCTTCGAGGCCGGGGTCCCCATCTCTCTCGACGGGAGGCGGATGAAGGGCTATGACCTCGTCCAGGAAATGAACGAAAAGGCCGGGAGGAACGGCGTCGGCCGGAACGACATGATCGAGGACCGGATCCTCGGCCTCAAGGCCAGGGAGGTCTACGAGCACCCCGCCGCTACCGCACTCATCGCCGCCCATGCGGATCTCGAGCACCTGGTCCTCACCCGTGCCGAGCTCGCATTCAAACGATCGGTGGACGACCGGTGGTCCGACCTCGCGTACCAGGGCCTCATCCATGAACCGCTCTTCCACGCCTTAAACGCCTTCATCGGGAAGACGCAGGAGCGGGTGAACGGGGATGTTGACCTCGTCCTCTACCGCGGGTCGGTGCGGGTCGCGGGGAGGTCGTCACCCGATGCCCTTTACTCGGGGGACATGGTCTCCTTTGACAGCACGAGCCTTGACCAGGGACACGCCGAGGGGCTCTCCCGGTTCCACGGGATCCAGGCCCGGATCTTAAAACAGATGCGCGAGAAATAGGAGGGAAGGGATCAGGCGATCTTCTTCCCTGCCGAGGCACCCGGGGTGCACTCAAAGACCTCGGTAATGGTGAGAATGAGCAGGGACTTTGCAGGGAACTTCTCATTCTTGGCCTTGATCATCGCCTTCACCTTCTCATATTCGGCCCCGCTCGTCTTCACCGCCACCTTGCCCTTTACCTGGAAACACTTCTTCGTGTCGGGATCCCAGAACTCGATGGCCATCCATGGGTTCTCCTTCACGTTCGCGAGCGTTTTCATCATGTAGTTGTCCCCGAGCCAGATGGTATCGTCGGAGACTATCTGGACAAAGGCAATCGGGGCGACGTTCGGGACGCCCGCCCTGGAGGCCGTCGCCACGGGGAAGATCTTGTTCTTCCCGAAGACCGCCTTCATCTCATCGGTCAGTTTCGCCATACCAGCACCTCAAGCATCTCGCGAAACCCCCGATCCGGGGCCGCGGGTGATATGCCCTCTCCTTTTTTTCCTATTTATGGATATTGATGATATACCGGGCCCTGCGGAGGGGAATCCCGATGCACCATCATGTCCCGGTCTGCAGGTCCCCGACCCCTATCCCATCAAGAGGGGCCCCCCACCCAGTCCAGAGGGGCCCTGCCCCCTGGACAGGAGGAGCCGCTTCGCGCCTCCTCCTCCCTCGACGATCCCGGTTCGGTCCCGACGGGCCTTGACCCCCCGGGACAGCCCCGGCTCCTTCTGACCCTGGTCTCCTGCGGGACCCGGGATCCCCTCAAGAGGGTGCCCTATCCCCCTTGACGATCCCGGCTCCTGCGGGACCCGGGATCCCATGCCACTCGGCGACCAGCAGGTAGAAGGCCGCGAGCCCCTTCCATGCCCCCCATCCATCCGCGATCCGCCGGGCCTCATCCGTATCGATCCGTGTCTCCTTCGAGTAGAATGCCGAGATCGACCGGCGGATCCCGAGGTCGTCGGCGGGAATCGCGTCAAGCCGCGAGAGCCCCCGGAGCACGGTGAGCTCGGCGGTCCAGACGCCGACCCCCCGGATATCGGTGAGCCCGGCAACGATGGCCCGGGTATCCTCATCGGGCCCATGATCCTCGAGGTCCAGCAGCCCGTCCCGGATCTGCACCGAGATCCCCTGGATGTACTCCGCCTTCTTCCCCGAGAGTCCGCAGGCCCGGAGCTCCCCGGGGGAGGCCTCCGCAAGCCGGAACGGGGTCGGGAAGGCATAGTATTTCCTCCCGTCCCATGCGAGGGTATCGCCGAAGGCCCGGATGATCCTCCGTTCGATGCTCCTCGCCGCGGTGAGGGAGATCTGCTGCTCGGTGACGGAGTCGACGAGGGCCTCGAAGACCGAAGGCGTCCTCGGGGGCTTCAGCCCGCGGAGGCGCAGTGCCAGGGCGGACATGACCGGGTCGCCCCGCACCGCCGCAGGGAACGGGGAGATGTCCAGGTCCAGGTTGAAGATCCTCCGGATCAGGTCCCCTGCCTCGCGGGCCAGCCGTTCGTTGCCTGGCCCGGGCGCGAGACGGAGGTGCACCACCGGGTGATCTACCGTCCCGGAACCCGTCACCGTCGCGAGGAGGAGCGTATCGCGGACCCGGAGAACCTGCCTGAACTCCCCGCCAGAGAAGGACCGGATCTGTGGGTCGCCGCCCGAGAAGATGGCCGCAGAGAGAGGGAAATCAAAGGGTGGGACCGGGGTGAGCACGATCATACCTGAAGTCTCTTCCTCGGGAGACGGAACGCGGGGAGCCCGGGATCTTTTCCCTGGATTCATGAAGCTCTCCGGAGATGATGATCCCCGACAATCGTTCCGGGAAGGGCCAGGCATACATGCGGAAGGGAGGTAAGATATTTCAATGTTTTGAAGAAGATCCACACACCCCCAGATTTCCACGGATCGTGAGCCGGAGGAATAATTTTTATGCAATAGAAAATATAATAATATCCAGAGCCGACCGTTTCCCGCTTCTGGAAGTGTGAACCTGCAGGTTCAACCAGGGAACCGGCAGCATCAGCCATCTCACCGGGAGTATCCGGGGAATATATCAGATTTCCGGGAGAGAGCTCGATCTAGATGAGATCCGGTTTCTCGAAACCGGTCATCATTCAGGTGAATCCCCATGGAGAACCAATCAAGAACGAGAACGGGCATGGCGATTGCCGTTGTCATCGCGTGCGTTTTCATGGCCATACCGGCAACTGCCACCGACACGACCTATCCCATCCTCGACAACCAGGTGGCCATCCGCCAGGCGCATATCGCCTGGCAGGCCGCCATCTACAAGGCGAAGATGCTGGCAACCGTCGACTACTTCGCCTCGCTGAACGGGGATACCACGAAACTCTCGTCGATCCTCTCCCAGTTCCAGGATAAGGCGGGCCAGGCGGGTTCCATTTCCACCCATGTCGGCCTGAACAACCTGCTCCAGGACATGACCGACCTTGTCCGGCAGTTCCGCGAGGAGACAAGGACCCAGATGGCGGCATCGAAGGGAAGGCCGGTCGAACTGATGACGAAAATGAACGATGCAGTGAAGAGCGACCCGCAAATCGCGTCTCTCGAGAGCACGTACTGGTCAACCCGGGAGACAAACCGGCTCGCGGACTTCGATACCCGGGTCAGCCGGGCCCAGACAATCCTCGACACCCTGAAAGGGAAGGGGTACGACACCGCAGGGCCCCAGGCGACCCTGGGCCAGATCTCGGCAAAGCGGTCAGATCTTGAATCCGCCCTTGCCTCCCGCGACAACACCCGGATCCAGTCCGTCGACCAGTCAATTGCCGACCTCTGGCAGACCCTGGCCCAGCAGGTCAGGGATCTCCAGGTCAGTGTCTCTGATGACCAGAAGGTTAAGTTCTGGCTGGACGCGGGCCGGCGGATCATGGGAAGGGTGGATATGATTGACCGCGACCTGAAGAGCCTCGGGGTCGACACCTCGACCCTCGATCCCCTGGTGACGACTGCAAAGAGCGACCTCGCGGCTGCCCAGGACTCCTATGACTCGGGCGATATCACGACCGCCAAGGTCGATCTCCAGACCTTCCGCCTCGACCTGAAGAACCTGCGGGACGCCTACCGGGCCCTCGTGGCGGGCGGCAAGGTGACGGGGACCGCCGCCGACCAGGTCCAGTCCCTTGCCAATACCCTTGACTCAACCACCAACCAGATAGGAGAGATCTCATGAAACGCGAAACCATCGCCCTCGGGTTCCTGGCATTGATCCTCTTTGGCGCCATCCTTTCCCCCGGTTGTGCCAGGGAGAGACGCCGCGAGGGGCCGAACCCGGTCCCGCCGGCCCTGACGACCCCTGCCCTGCCCGGGCGGCCGACGATAACGGCAGCTGTCCCGGGATCGGCGACCTGCTCAGCCGAGGGCGGGTCTGTCTGCAGCGCCGGGACCGACTGTCCGGGGAGGTGGCTCGATGCCTCTGACACCTTCAGCTGTTGCTCGAGTTCCTGCACCAGTCCGGGCGGGGTTGCGACCGTCACCATAGAGCCTTATGGCACCGAGGTGACGAACGGGGACCTGGGGAGCATCACCTGACTGTTCCCCAGCTTTCCCTGATACCTCGCGGGGACTTATCGGGAAGCTCTGTTCTCGTCGCTCGGCATGTTCCCAATCCTCACGGCATGAGCCCGGCGACCCATGCCACCATGTTGTGGAGGCCGGTCGATATCACGACGACGGGGTCTATCCCGAGCACCGGGAAGAGGAAGATGAAGTAGAGAAGGGTCCCGAGGAGGCTCCCGAGATTCGCCACCGCGGCGATAAGGACCACCTTGAAGAGCGGGATCCGGGCCATGTCCGTGAGGGTCTGGGCCTCGTAAATCTTCCTGAAGTCGGTCACCGCCGGGGCTCGCACCTTCGCCTCGATCGCGGCCGCGATCCAACCGACGTGGAGGAGGGGGTTTAACGAGGTCATCCAGGCCACCCCGAGGCAGGTGAGGGCCGAGTACGGGTGGCCCCCCGCGGCGAGGGTGAAGGCCCCGGCGAGAACCCCGTGGATGACCACCCAGAAGAGGAAGGCATAAAGGAGGGTTTGGAGGCCGACGCCCGAGAACCCGATGGCCCCGAGGAGGAGGAGGAAGAGGGCGGTCACGGCAAAGCCGAACACCGTCGCCCATGGGAAGGGCTTCGGCTGCCGGGTGAGCGACTCGAAGGGCGGGAGGGTCGAGGGGTTCTCGAGGTACCCCCGGATCCCGTGGAGGTGGCCTGCGCCGATCACGGCAAGAATCCTCGGGATGTTCTGCTCCTTCAGGCGGAGGAGGTTGTGGGCGATGAAGGCGTCCCGCTCGTCGATGAGCGACCTCGCCCCCTCTGGGGAGAACTTCCGGAACTCGTCCATCACCATGTCGATGACCGACTGGTCCTTCATCTGCTCGACATCGACCTCGATCTCGTCCACCTCGGCGATGGAGATAACGAGGGCGAAGAACATCTTGATCTTCCCCCAGATCCCGAGGGACTGCCAGAACCGGAGCAGGGTGAGCCGGATGTCACGGTCCACGAGGGAGACGGGGATGTTCCGCTGCTCTGCCTCGGCGATCGCGGCCTTCATCTCGGCGCCGGGCTCCACCCCGACGTCGAACCCGATCCGCCGCTGCAGGTAGGAAAGGATCCACTGGATCAGGAGCTGGTTGAAGTTCCGGACCTCGAGCACCTCGGCAACGGTCGGCTCCCTCACGTCCTTCTTCAGGGCATGGAACCGGCCGAGGTCCAGCTCCACGGCGACGATATCCGGGTGCCACTCATCGATGGC
>DATKKN010000018.1:0-2454 GCA_035542895.1 Methanomicrobiales archaeon
GGCACCTGGTCGCCGTACTCGAAGCAGATGACGTCGGTCTTCGGGTACTTCGCCTTCACGTTCTTGATGTAGAGCCGCTTCGGTTTCGAGCCCCGCTTGAAGTCGCACTTGAGGTGGAGGTTTGCGTACTCCGCGCCCCGCCGGTGGGCGTCGTTCGTCTCGTACTGGTCGAGGGCCTTCTGGATCCCGCCGGGGATCCCGACCTCGTCGTAGGGGTACTTCCCCGCCCGGAAGTTGCGGATGATCTCTCCGAGGTACGCCTTCACATCCGCAAACCCCTCGCCCTTGAGGATCATCTCGATGACCTTTCCCTGGACCTCCTTCGTGATCTGGGGGTAGTCGGACCTGCGGAGCTCGAAGCCGACGATGTCGATCTCGTCCACGTCCTTCCCCTCCTTCCAGACGAGGTGGCCGGCGTAGCGCTTCTTCTTCCCTGCCTGGAAGAACCGCCGGTAGATCTTCTCGAACTTGATGGAGAAGTAGTGGCTGTCGGCGTTGAGGGCCTTCTTCGCGAAGTCACCGTAGCTTGCGTTCACCGCGGCCTCGATCTTCTTCGCGGTCGTGATAGTCGCAGCGGTATCCATCGGCGGGATCTGGACCATGCACGAGTCGGTATCGCCGTAGATGACGTGGTACCCCAGCGATTCGATGACCATACGGGTGTGCTCGATGATGGCCCGGCCGACCGAGGTCACCGCCGACCCGATCTCCCGGTCGTAGAGCCGGAACCGGGCATACCCCGAGACCCCGTAGTAGGTGTTCATGATGACCTTGAGCACGTTCTGCTGGAGGTCGTAGAGGACGAACTCGGGGGAGCCGAACGGGAACCCGTCGCGGAGCCGCTTCTTCTGCTCCCGCTCCTTCAGGAGCTCGGCGATGATGGACCGGGTGAGCCCGTCGGGCTCGCGGCGGAACCGGACGCCGTTGGGGGCCCGGTATTCCCCGTCGGGGTCCTTCGTCTCGGGCGAGGCGTTGATGGTCATCATGGCCATCGGGTACAGGGACTTCAGGTCGAGCACCACGACGTTCTCCTTCACCCCCCGCGACGGGTCGAAGACCGTCGCCCCCTCGAACTCCTCGGCGGCTGCAAAGCCCTTGCTCGGGAGCACGAACCTGCCGAAGGCCTTCCTGAGGACGTAGATGTCGATGACCTGTGAGGAGTTCAGGGTCCGGTCCAGGGGGCAGCCGACGTAGCGGGCGATCTCCCGGTAGAACCCGATGATGTGGTTCTTCCGGTTGATTGCCACGCAGAGCTCCACGTCCCTCCGGTTGTATTCGACGAGCCGGGCCGGGTCCTCCCTCCAGAGGGCCGAGAGGGTGCCGGTGAACCGGATCTTCGTCTCCCCGACCTCCTCTTCGGCCACGGCGTCCAGCCGGTAGGACTCCCTCTGGCTCCCGTGCATCTTCTTGTACCCGTCGAGGAGGTCGAAGAGGGCCCTCCCCCTGAGGGCAACCCGCTCGGTCCGCTCCTCGAGCCGGGCAAGGATGGTCGGGTTCATCCCCAGCACCTCCATCCGGTTGATGATGTAAGGAACGTCGAAGACGAGGATGTTCCAGCCGGAGAGGATATCGGGGTCGCGCTCCTGCAGGTAGCGGGAGAAGGCGAGGAGCATCTCCTTCTCGTCCCGGCAGACCTCGACGGTGATCTTCTCATCGGAGGACGGTATGGCCGGCGCTGGAACCTGACCGCCTGCAGGGAAGACGAAGCTCGTGTAGTCGTCCTGGAACGAGTCCCAGCAGGTGATGGCGATAATCTTGTCCCGCCCGAATTCGGGGAGGCCCCGTTCGTCCTCGCACTCGATATCGAAAATGCAGGTGCGGGCCGGGGCGTTCACCTCGGCAGGGCGCAGGGCATGGTAGTCCACCTGCAGGCCCGGGGATTCCACCCCTCCGGTGAGCCCGTTGTCGATGAGGAACCTGGTGGCGAAGGGGATATCGGCCTCATAGTGATGGAACCGCTCCCGGTAGTCCCGGACATCCGTGGGGCGCCGGGTATACATCCGGGTCAGGGTATCGCCCCGGATGGACTGGTACTCCCGGTCCGCCTCCACGTCGATCCCTGAAGGGAGCGGGCCCCCGGCCACCTCCTCGAAGGGGGCATAGAAGTAGGGACGGAAGCCGGTCACCTCGAGGTGGACCGCCGCCCCGTTCACGTCCCGGCCGAAGATGTGGATGAGGGGCCCCTGGGGGCTGTTCGTGTACTCGACCTGGTTGATGGCGATGCGGATGCCGGAAAAGTCGGCGAGGGTGCGGGCGGCGGTCCGCTTCCCGAACCCCGGGGCAGCGGCGAGGGCCGCTCCCTCACCCATCGAGCCCCCGGGAGAGATCGGCGAGGAATGCCGCGGCCTCCCGGAGGTGCGCATCCTCCCACTGGTCCAGGGGCCACTCCTCGATGCTCCGGATGCCCTCCCTTCCGATCCGGGCCGGGACCCCGAGGGAGCAGCCCGAGAGCCC
>DATKKN010000019.1:0-5430 GCA_035542895.1 Methanomicrobiales archaeon
CGGGATCGCAGGCGTGGTGGCCATCACGGTGACCGGGGTTGTGGCCGGCGAGGTGGGGACCGGGGTCGGGACGGGGGTCCAGGGGAGGACGAATTGCCCGGATGTGGAGAAACTGGTTTCCAGCGACTCCACGCTGACTTGGTACTCGCCCGGCGGGAAGGCCGACACGTTCACCTCGAAGCTGTACGTGTTCAGGGGCGAGCCCGGCTGGACGGTGACCGTCCCCGCGGCCCCGGAGAAGCCGCCCCCTGTTCCCTTCTCGGTCGGGGTGAAGGCCGCGGAGACCACACTCACGAGGAGCCGGTCACCGACGGCAAGGTTCGTTCTCCCGGAGATGGTGACGATATCGCCGTTCTTGGAAAAGGTGAGGCTCCCTCCCTGCGCGGCCGCCATCCCCGCAAGGAGGACGACGGCGAGGATTGCGCCAGCGACGATGACGATGTTCCCTTCCCTGTTCACCGGATAAGACCTCCTGGATACGCGGGATACATACCTCACCCTCTCCCGGGTATTAAACCTTGGCGGGTACCGGGTTGGAGGGGTATTATTCCCCCTTGAGCACGCGTACGACCTTCTCCACGTTTCTCGCGAGGGCCTCCCTGCCCTTCAGAGAGTTCAGATACCGGAGGATCTCCCTTCGTCGTGAAGGGACCAGGGCGTCCCACGCGGCTCTCGCCCCGGGATTCAGGTCGAGAGCCTGTTCAAGGGGGCCGGGAACGGTTTCGGGGCGTGGCGCGGGGTCCGGCTCAAGGACGATCTCCACGGTATCACCGGTACCGGCCCCGGATCCTTTTCGCATGCCCATGTTCACGTAAAGGCGGTACGGTCCTTTCCGGACCGGGACGAGGGTCGACCGGAAGGCAAAGCCGTTCACGGTCCCTTTCACCGGGATGGTACCCGATCCTCCCAGCGCCCTGCGTATATCCTCGGGAACGCTCACGAAGGGGTTGATTCCGGTTATCCCGATTCTCGCCGTGAACCTTACTGTTGTCACGAAATAAGAGATGATCCTCCCTCTCCATAAGCGTGACCATCGGACCATAATGCGGTTCCCGGGAGGAGCGTTCGGAGAGGGAGAATGCGAGGGGAGGGATTTGAACCCGCGAACCACTTCTGGAGCAGATCTTGAGTCTGCCTCTTTTGACCAGGCTTAGATACCCTCGCTCAGAGGAATTTCGTCCCCAAACACTAAAGCCTTTGAGTCCACGGCGGAGTGTACGGGAGTATTCCCCTCGGATCCATGGGAGACCTGCCCCTGATCGGGGAGTCCCATCACAGGCCGTGCTTTCTTCTGAGGGAAGCGGAAACCGGAATGACGGAAGGGATGACCATATCGGTCCTCTGGCCCATCTCCAGCCTCTTCCTGCACCGTGCAACGGCTTCGGCTTTCAGCTGCTCGATCCTGTAGAGGTTCATACGGCGCGACCGTACCCGGTACGATGGCCTGCTGGAACATCGTCCTCGGGATTTACATACTTCCCGGTGGAGCTGGGAGCGATGGCCGGATCCGGGAATGAATCCTTTGCATGGCAAAGAACGTGTCGTTTCGGAACCTTCATCCGTCCGGAACCTGATGAAACGGTAAAAGCGGATACTGGTGATCTCCCGTGGCCCTCGTCCTTGAACTCACGCCGGTGGTAAACCTCCTCTTCTCTGCCCTCATCGTCATAGTCGGGCTCGTCGCATATGGCAAGACCCGGAAGGATACTCCTCTCTACATAGCCGGAGCCTTCCTCCTTTTCGGCCTCTCCCACTTCGCGACCATCCTCGGGGCCGGGGATGCCATGACCATTCCCCTCCTTGCGATCCGGATCATCGGGTACATCATCATCATCGGGCTTCTTCTCATGTGTTATGTGAAGAGTGGCGAAAAGTGAGGGAGGGCGATTTCTAGCGCCCTTCTGCCTGTTGTTCCCCTGAGGGACCTCAAGCCGGTACCGCCTTCCCCGAGAGCACGTCCACCGTCACGTGACTGAACGGGTACCGGGTGAAGCCCTCGGACCGGAAGGGGTCGCGGAAAGTGATGACCTCGCCGTTCTTCTCCACCGTCGTGATGTACGAGTTGTACCGGTGCATCCTGACCTCCGGGAGATCCCGGTACTGCTCGGCCTCGGCAGGGGAGACGTTCCGGAACTTCGGGAAGACCCTGGGCTCGTCGAGGCCCGAGAGGAGGTTCCAGGACCGGATCGAGTACGACCCGTCTTCCTCCCGGATCACGTACCAGTGGAGTGGGTTCTTCGTGGGGATGGTCGCACCATCGGTGGTCGTGGCGACGAAGGCCTTGAGGAGGGCCTTGAGAAGCACATAACTCACGAAGATCACGGCCCAGGTCCGGTAGTCCGCGAGGGTCGTGAGGGAGAGGAGGAGGGTCCCGAGATACGTCCAGCTCACGACGAGGAGGACGATACTCGGCCCCGCGAAGATGCCGAGGGTGTACTTCCGGTCGGTGAGGGGATAGAGGACCGGGATACCGGGGTACGCGAGGAAGTCGCAGAAAACGTGGGTGAGCGCCCCGGCGAGGAGGGCGAGGAGACCGGCTGGCCCGAGCCCGGCGCCGAAGAGCCACGCTCCCGTTCCGGCGAGGGTGAGCGCCGCGACCACTGCGAAGAAGAGGCCCCCGAGAACAAGGGACCCGAAGATGCTGTGGGTGAACCCCCCGTGGGTGAAGACATAGTACCTCGGGTTTTTCTCGGGAAACCTCATGAGGAGGATATCGGAGTCCATAGCCACGGCCCCGAGAGCCGCGAAGGGGACGAGCTCCGGGCGCCCGATGGTGAGGAACAGCGAGGATGCCGCGAGGGCATGGGTGACGGAGTCCACGATCTCAGGTTATGCCGGGAGCGGAAATAGGTGACTGTGGAGAGGGGAGAGGGGATATGGAAAAGGCGATGGTGATTATTTCCGGGAGCCGGTCGCCGCCGCCTTTGGCGGGATCCCGGTATGCACGGCCTGCGCCGGAACCGCCGGCTGGGGCATCATGGCCTTCCTCCGCTCCGCCTCCATGCAGAGGATCTCCCAGTACCTCCGGTTCCGGATGCACCCGGGATCGGGGGCATGGAGGTCCCCGTAGTACGCCCATGCCCTCGCCCGGCAGCCGCCGCAGATGAACTTGTTCGGGCAGCTGCCGCACTCGCCCTTCAGGGGGCTCCGGTCGCGGAGCTTCGCGAGGACAGGGGAGCTGTGCCAGATGTTGAGGAACGAACCTTCCCGGACGTTCCCGAGGGGAATGGGCATGAAGACGCAGGGCTGGACCGTCCCCTCGGGCTCGATGCAGCAGTAGAGCCGTCCGGCCCCGCACCCGCCGATGAACCCGGCGAGGGCCCTCGTCTGCTCGGAAACGCCGCCGCTGTGGTAGAAGTGCCCGAGGCAGACCTCCTCCTTCCCGTTCACCCCCTCCATTGCCACCCGGGCGAACTGGGGGGCGGTGGAGAGCACCTCCGGCCTCCTCCCCGGCCCGTTCTTCGCAAAGAGGTACCTGAGGAGCTCCTCCCGCTCCTCGGGGCTGATGTCGCTCCCGACCATACCCGCGCCCCGCCCGGTCGGGATGAAATTGAAGTAGATCATCCGGGTCACCCCCAGGTCGGCGCCGAGCTGGTAGATCTCCGGCACCTCGGCGAGGTTGTCCTGGGTTACCGTGCAGGCGATGCAGGTGAAGAGGTCCTGGTCCACGCAGTTCCGGATGCCCCGCACCGTCCGTTCGAAGGCGCCGGGGATTCCCCGGAAGGCGTCGTGGCTCGCGGCATCCTTCCCGTCGATGGACATCTCGACATAATCCACCCCGGTCTTCTTCAGCCGGTGGGCTACCTCCGGGGTGATGAGGGTCGCGTTCGTCGCGAGGGAGACGTACATCCCTTTCTCGTGGGCATGGTGCGCCACCTCGAAGAAGTCCCGGCGCATGAGGGGCTCCCCGCCGGAGAAGGCCACCGCCACCACCCCCGCCTCGGCCATCTCGTCGATGAGCCGGAGGGACTCATCGGTGCCGAGCTCGTTCGGGAGGGCGGTCTGGGCGTCCTGGTAGCAGTGCCGGCACTTCAGGTTGCACCGGTGGGTGAAGTCCCAGACGACCAGGAACGGGGCATTCACGACCTGGGGCATCGTGATCCCGCACCGGGCGATCCCCTCGATGACGTTGATGAGGCCCCGGGCAAAGACCGGGTTCCCCAGGGTCTCCTTCATGTCCTTTTCGCTGATACCGAAGATCTCACCCCCTTTCCCGAGGGTCCACCCCACGATCCCGCCGGCGAGCCGGCACCGCCAGCAGACGTCATTCTTCTTCCCGAGGTACTGGTCTATCGCGTTGGCGAGCCGGTTCCCGCACTGGTCACGGGCGGCTACGTACCGGAGAAGCCGGAGGGAGACCGGGTTCCCGATCCATTTTTTCAGGGCCGCCATCGCCACGGTCACGTCATGGGCCATCTCTGTTCCTCTGGAACCCCTCGTACTCCTGCCGGGTGGCTTAAAGATACGCCCAGATCTCAAAAATTGAGATTTTCTCGGCCTCGCCCAGGCTCGGCTCTTAAAAATTGAGATTTTCTCGACGCTCGGGAATTGATATTCCCTCGAGTCTCAAAAATTGAGATTTTCTCGACGCATCAAAAACCGGATTTTGAAGGCCCTCAAGAAATGAGATTCAGGCCTGGAGAGGGCCCCTTATGCCCGGTATTCCTTTATTTATAGCTGTTCTTTGCTTTTCAAAAAATGAAATTCAACCAAAGGTTATTTTAAGCCCTTCGACAACGTTCAGACCATACCATTTTTTCCTTGGTATCCGATACCATACGAAATCCGACGATAAAGAGGTGCTGACGTACGACGCTCCACGGCAAGAGGAAATCGAAGGGTTCTGCAGGTTCCGGAAGGCTCACGAAGATCCCGTCGGGGATCCAGGGGCTTGACGAGATCACGGGCGGCGGGCTCCCGAAGGGGAGGCCCACCCTTGTCTCCGGCGGTCCCGGGTGCGGGAAGACGCTCTTTGCGATGGAGTTCATCGCACGGGGGATCCTCGACTACCATGAGCCGGGGGTCTTTGTGGCCTTCGAGGAGAAGATCGAGGACCTGACCAAGAATTTCCAGTCGCTCGGCTTCGACCTCGACGTGCTCGTGAAGCAGAAGAAGATGATCCTCGACCACATCTTCATCGAGCGGTCGGAGATCGAAGAAACGGGCGAGTACGACCTGGAGGGGCTCTTCATCCGGCTCGGGGCCGCCATCGATGCGGTCGGGGCGAAGAGGATCGCCATCGATACCCTCGAGGTCCTCTTCTCGGGCTTCTCCAACCAGTCGATCCTAAGGGCCGAGCTCCGCAGGCTCTTCCGGTGGCTCAAGGACCGGGGCATCACCGCGGTTGTCACGGGCGAACGAGGGGACAACCGGATCACCCGGTACGGCCTCGAGGAGTATGTCGCCGACTGCGTCATCACCCTCGATCAC
>DATKKN010000020.1:0-11795 GCA_035542895.1 Methanomicrobiales archaeon
TAAAGAAACTTTTTCTCCCCCTCACGGCTACCAGTATACATGGATCTGGCTCAGGAGAAGTGCACCCCCATCGAGCCCGGGACGCCGCCCCTCACCCGCCAGAGGCTTCTCTCTCTCGTCAGGGAGGTTCCCGGCTGGGCCCTGGAGGGGACCCGGCTGAACCGGAGGTTCACCTGTAAAAACTTCATCGAGGCCGTGAAGTTCCTGAACCAGGTATCGATGATCGCGGCGGAGGAAATGCACTACCCGGAGATGTGCATCACGGAGCAGCGGCAGGTCACCATCTCCCTCTATACCCATGCGAGCGGCGGGATCACCCTGAACGACCTCATCCTCGCCGCAAAGATATCCGACGTCTGGAGGAAGGTGGAGGCGGGCTAGGCGGCCATGGATTACGCCGCACGGGCAAACCCCGACGGGTTCGCCCTCTACGGGTTGATCCTCGCTATCGCTCGATCAACCCGCCACGGGAAATCCGGATGGATTTTCCTCACAGGGCACTCCTCGCTTCGCTCGGACTACCCTGTCATACCAAACGCCCGGAGGATGCGGTCCCTGAGCATCGGCTTCGGGTAGGCGCCTACGACCTTTTCCCGGAGCTTCCCCCTCGCAAAGAGGAGGATGGTGGGGATGGCGGAGATCCCGTAGCTCATCGCGATCCTCTGGTTCTCGTCGGTGTTCAGCTTCCCGAAGGTGATTTTCCCTGCGAACTCGGCAGAAAGCTCCTCGATTACCGGGGCGACCATCCTGCAGGGGCCACACCAGGGCGCCCACAGGTCCACTACAAGGAAGGGATGGTCCCGCACCGCCGCGGGAAACTGCCGTTCGTCGAGGACAAGGACCTTCCCCTCAGGCCGGGGGGCGGGCTTTTCGGCCTTCCCGGTTGCGGCACGCTTCAGTTCCTCGAGCTTCTTCTCCCGTATCCTCTGGAGCTCGTCATCCATGGAGAAGGGTATGGGTGTTCACGATATTTATCGATGATGAACCGGAGTTCGGGGGAAACCGGCCCTGACCATCCCGTTTCCCGAGAGGAACGGGAGCAAAGTATATCTCGCATCATCAAGAATAGTATGGTGCCTTTCTGGAAGCGAGGTGGGGTAGTCAGGATATCCCGACGGGCTCATAACCCGTAGATCGATGGTTCAAATCCATCCCTCGCTATGGTTTCAGGTTCCCCGCCCGCCCCCCGGCCGTGGTCTTTTCCGGCGGGAACGACCCGAGCTTCGCCTGGTAGCTCCCCACGACGTAGTCGATGTTCCGGGACAGGCAGGTTTCTCCCTCGATGGAGAGCGGGTACTTCCCGGTGAGGCAACCGGTGCAGAGGTTCTCCCGGTCGATCCCGATAGCCTTCACCAGGGCGTCGAGGGTAACGTGGTGGAGGCTCGTCGCCGCGATGGAATCCTTCACCTCTTCCTCCCGCCTCGTGCTCGCGATGAGTTCCTCCCTGGTGGGCATATCCACCCCGAGGTAGCAGGGGGCGATGATCTGGGGGGAACCGATCCGGACATGGACCTCCGAAGCGCCGCTCTCCTTCATGAGCTCCACGATATGCCGCGAAGTGGTGCCCCTCACGATACTGTCGTCGACAAGGACGACCTTCTTTCCCTCGATGTGGCCGATGATGGGGTTGAGCTTGAGCCTGACCGCCTGCTCCCGCTCCTTCTGGGAGGGCTTGATAAAGGTCCTCGCCGTGTACCGGTTCTTCATCAGGGCCTCGAGGTAGGGGATCCCCGAGTGGTGGGAAAACCCGATGGCGACGGAGGTTCCCGAGTCGGGGACGGGGGAGACGAGATCCGCCCGGACCGGTGCCTCGTCGAAGAGGGAGGCCCCGATCTTCCTCCGCACGTCGTACACGAGTTTTCCCTCGATGACCGAGTCGGCCCGGGCGAAGTAGATATACTCGAAGATGCAATGGGCCTTCCGGTCGGCGACCGCGATCTGCATCGCTTCGAAGCCTTCTTCGGTGATCCGGAAGAGTTCCCCGGGAGCCACGTCGCGGATCAGGGTGCCGCCCAGGGTGTCGATGGCGACGCTTTCGGAGGCGACCATGTACCCGTGCTCCAGGGTCCCGATGCACAGGGGCTTGATCCCGACAGGGTCCCGGAACGCGTAGAGGATCCCGTCGAGCATGAGGATCACCGAGTACGACCCCCGGAGGGCATGCATGCAGTGGATGATGGCCTCCTCGATCTTCCCGGACTTCCGGAACTCGTGGACGATGGTCGCGGCGACGATCTCGGTGTCGGTCGTCGTGGAGAAGATCTCGCCCTCCTGCTCGAACCCGGCGCGGAGCTCGCCGGAGTTCACCAGGTTCCCGTTATAGGCGATGGCAAAGTAATGGTCCTGGAACCTGAAGTTGAAGGGCTGGGTGTTCTCGGGGAGGTTCGCCCCGGTGGTGGGGTACCGGACATGGCCGACTCCGACGCGGCCTGCCAGGTCCCGGAGGATCTGCTCGGAGAAGACCTCGGCGACGAGGCCCATGCCCTTGTACTTGTTGAAGCTCGTGCCGTCCCAGGTCGAGATGCCTGCGCTCTCCTGGCCCCGGTGCTGGAGTGCGAAAAGGGCGAAATAGAGGGAATGCGATACGCCGCCGGCATCAACGATGCCAACGATCCCGCACATGCCCCCTCTAGTGGGTGGGGATCTTCGGTTTCTTATTCATCCACCGGTAGCCGCGGAGCCGGGACGACCGCCCGAAGCCGCAGGACGAGCAGGTCTTGTGCCGGACATGGTAAGAGATGTGTCCGCACCGCCGGCATGCGATATGGACCTTGTGCTGCCTCTTCCCCTTGGAAGGCGTTCCCTTTGACATAGATAAACCTCCTTTACCCCACGAGTGGCGAGATGTAGATCACGTTGTCCCCCCGGACGATGAGGGTACCGAGCTTCCGCACCTCACCGCCAGCCTCCTCCTCGGCCTTGTCGAGCACCAGGTTCATGTGGATATCATAGCCCTGGAGGATGCCCCGGATCTCGCGCTTCCCCTTCAGGGAGACGATGACCGGCTGGCGGTTGAGCGCCTGATCGAGAATCTCCATCGGTCTCTTGGTCATAAAAATCCCTGAGCCAATGGCTCCTTGGGGTACTTAGAGTGCGCAAGGAAGATAGATAAATATAACGAGGATGCCTATTACCCGGTGTCTGCCCCTCCGGGGCGCGGGAACAAAGCGAATGGCAGCCCTCACGGTGAAGAAACGCCATACCATCCGGAAGGACGAGCTTACCGAGCTCTTCGCCCTGCTCGGGAAGGAGATCGGCCCGTCGGCGGAGAAGTTCCGCTCAGACCGGGTGGAGATGGCCGAGATCGATGCGCCGTACAACCTGTACCTCGTCGACAAGAAGCCCCTCCTCATGAAGAGCGGCGGCTGGGTCTTCCCCACGGTGAAGGGGGCCATCGAGCGGCCCTTCCCCGAGCGGAATATCGTCGTGGACATGGGGGCGGTCCCGTTCGTCGCAAAAGGCGCCGATGTCATGCGCCCGGGCATCGTCTCCGTAACCGACGACATAAGGAAGGGCTCCCCGGCCGTCGTCATCGACGAGCGGCACCGGAAGGCCCTCGCCGTGGTGGTCGCCCTCCTCGATGTCGCGGCCATCCGGGCCGAGGCGAAGGGGAAGATGGCGAAGGCGGTCCATCACGTCGGGGACGTCCTCTGGGCGCTGGAGCTATGAAGTGCGAGAGATTTTTCCCGGCCGATCCACTCATCAGGGTGCGATAGGCGGCAGGCCCATCCAATCCGCCTCTTTCTGTCACGGGAAACGTCAGGGGAAAGGTTATAACAAACCGGGGAGCAATACTTCTTCCATGAGCAAACTCCTTGACAGCATCATCGGCCGGAGCCCTCCCACCGGCTCGGACGACTACATGGAGCTGGACCTCGCCTCCTTCGAGGGGGCGATGACCGACCAGCCCGCCACCATGTACGTGAAGGTGGCGACCATCGGGGACCTGAAGGACACCCCGAAGGTGAAGGAAGAGGTCTACAATGGGAACATCGTCATCATCGACATAGGCCGCCTGAAGATGGACAAGATCACGTACGAGCGGGTCCTCAAGGACTTGAAAGACGTCGCAAAGGACGTGAACGGCGACATCGTCGGCCTCGGGGACCAGCGGTACGTGGTCATCACCCCGATGTCGGTGAAGATCGCCCGGGACAAGATCGGGGGCGGAACCACCTAGTGCAGAACCTCGTCCCCGGCCGATGTCCATACTGTGAAAGGGAGATTCAATACCTCTACCAGACCGAAAATATCCCCTATTTTTCCGATATCCTCATCGTGAGCGCCAGGTGTGAGTGCGGCTACCGTCATGCCGACACCATGGTCCTCGGAGAGACCGAGCCGGCCCGGTGGGAGTTCCATCTGGAGGGACCTGAGGATCTCTCGGCGAGGGTGGTCCGGTCAGCCTCGGGGACCATATTAATTCCCGAATTCGGGGTGGCGATCTATCCGGGCCCGGATTGCGAAGGCTTCGTCTCAAACGTTGAGGGGGTCCTCGAAAGGCTGGAAGACAGAATCGCCGGTATCCTCACCTGTGCTGAGGGGGAGGAGCGGGAGAACGCTCTTGTCCTTCGCAGGAAGATTGAACTTGCAAGGGAGGGCAGCCTTCCCCTGACTCTCATCATCGAGGACCCGACGGGGAACTCGGCCATCCTCTCGCCGAAGGCAACAAAGACCCCGCTTCCCCCCTGCGACGAAGAAGGTCCGGCCGAAGAATAATCGATATTTTTTCGGACAAGGTCATTGGATAGTAAGCCCCTTCACCGTTATTCCGGCTTCCTTCACGATTTCGCCGACTACGCGGGACCCGGGGATCAACCTCCGGATCTTCCCGGCATCATCTTCGGGCAGGATGTACGCGAATCCCATCCCCATGTTGAAGGTGCGGTACATTTCAACCGGATCTATCTGCCCCTTCTCCTGCAGCCAGGTGAACACCGGGGGGATGGGAAGGGGATCGGTGAACCCGAATCCGTATTTCGTGAGCCGGGGGAAGTTCAGGAAGCCGCTCCCTGTCACATGGCACATCCCGTGGACCCCGGCATTCCTGCAGGCGTCCAGGGCCTCGCGGTAGATCTTCGTCGGGGTGAGGAGTGCCCTCCCCAGGGTCGTCCCGTCGGGGAGTCGTTCATCGTACCCCCCGGCCTTCTCTACAACCCGCCGGGCGAGGGTGAGGCCGTTCGAGTGGATGCCGCTCGAAGGGACGCCGACTATGCAGTCTCCCGGCCGGATCTTCTCCCCGGTCACGACCTTCCCCTTCTCCTGGATGCCGAGGCAGGTGCCGGCGAGGTCGAGGCCGTGAACAAGGCCAGGGAGCTGGGCGGTCTCCCCCCCGACCAGGTTCAGGTTCGCCTGCCGGGCGCCCTCGTTCAGCCCCTCGCCGATCTGGGCCATCTTCTCAATGGAGAGCCGGTCGGTCGCGATGTAGTCCACGAAGGCCACGGGCTCGACGTTCATCACGAAGAGGTCGTTTGCGTTCATCGCGATGCAGTCGATACCGACGGTCCGCCAGTCCCGCAGGTGGTCGGCGACGAGCATCTTCGTCCCGACACCGTCGGTCGTGAGGGCGAGGACCCGGTCCCCGAGATCGATGAGGCCGGCGTAATGCCCGACCCTGCCGAGCATCCCGTACGGGCCCTTCCGCCGGAAGGTCACCTTCCCGGTGAGCGCCCCGATGGCCTCCTCCACGAGGTCGATGTCGACACCGGCGGCGCGGTAGGTCTCGCCGCCCATCTCACTCCTCCGAGAGCCGCAGCTCCTCGTGGAGCACCCGCACCGCCTTAGGGCCGTCGGACTCCTTCACCACGAAGGAGATATTCACCTCCGAGGATCCCTGGGAGATCATCATGATGTTCACGCCGGCGAGGCCGAGGGCGGTGAAGATCCGGCCCGAGATTCCCGGGGTGCCGATCATCCCGGCACCGATGACCGCGACGGCGGCCACATCGGGGTTCGCGGTCACCTCCCGGACGATCCCCTGGGTGACCATCGGTTTCAGGGCCTCGGCGGCGATCTCCATGTGGTCGAGCTCGACGATGATGGAGATGTTCGCCTCCGAGGACCCCTGGGAGATCATCATGACGTTCACCTCCTTCTCGGCGAGGGCGGTGAAGATTGCCCGGGCCACGCCGGGCCTCCCGATCATCTGGGCGCCATTCACGTTGATGAGGGCGACACCCGTGATATGGGTGAGGGCCTTCACCACCCGGCGATCCTTTCGCTTCTCCTTCGTGATGCAGGTCCCCGGGTGAGAGGGGTTGAAGGTGTTCTTCACCCGGATGGGGATCTCCTTTCGCATGGCGGGCTCGATGGACCGGGGGTGCATGACCTTTGCACCGAAGTACGAGAGCTCCATGGCCTCGAGGTACGAGACCATCGGGAGAACCCGGGCTTCCCGGACGAGCCGGGGATCGGTGGTCATGATCCCGTCTACGTCGGTCCAGATCCATATCTCATCGGCACCGATGGCCGCCCCGACCACCGTGGCCGAATAGTCCGAACCGCTCCTCCCCAGGGTGGTGGTGATCCCCTGCGGGGTGCACCCCATGTAGCCCATGATCACCGGTACCGAGTCCTGGAGGAGGGGGAGGACCCGGGCCCGGATCTTCGCCTCGGACTCGGGGATGACGATCCCGTCGCCATGGGTGGCCGTGGTAGTGATCCCGGCCTCGCAGCCGTCCAGGACCACTGACGGGATCCCCCGCTGCCTGAGGGCGGCCCTGAGGACCGGGGCCGAGAGGCGCTCGCCGAAGGAGATGAGGTAATCCCGGGACCGGGGGGTGAGCTCCCGGAGGTTGTTCAGCCCCACGTACATGTTCCGGAGGTCGGAGAGCCGTCCGTCGAGGATCCGCCCGGTCTCCTCGAGGTAGTCCGGTGCGGCGATCTCGAGGGCCTTCCGGTGCCGGTCCCTGAGCTGGGTGATGAACTGCTCGATGCCAGGCTGGTCCCTGCAGGTCACCACCTCGTCTGCCATCTCGATGAGCTGGTTCGTCACCCCGGACATCGCCGAGACGACCACCCCGAGCTCGTGGCCCTCCTCGTGGTACGGCTCGAGGATGTCCACCACCTTCCTCATGCGGTCGCCATCTCCGACAGAGGTGCCGCCGAATTTCATGAGAAGCCTCATAGCTGCCTCGTAATCCTGCCAGTTTTTATCTATATGCGATCCATGTACTAATAAGATGCGTGCAGTCGATACGGTGGAGTGTCACGTCCTCGTCATCGGGAGCGGGGGCGCCGGCGTGCGGGCGGCCGTCGAGGCCGAGCAGTACGGGGACACGGTCCTCGTGACCAAGTCCCTGGCCGGCAAGGGCGGTTGCACCCCCATGGCAGAGGGGGGGTACAACGCGGCCCTCGGCGAGGGCGACTCCTGCGTGGTCCACAAGGAGGACACCATCCGGGGCGGGGCGTACCTGAACACCCCCGAGCTCGTCGACATCCTGGTGAACGAGGCACCGGAGCGGTTCATGGAGCTCGTCAGGTGGGGAGCGGTCTTTGACCGGACCGGGGAGGGGAAATTCGCCCAGCGGTCCTTCGGCGGTCAGCGGATCCCCCGGACCTGCTATGCCGGGGACCGGACGGGGCACGAGATCATGATGACCCTCCTCGAACGTCTCCGGGCGAGCAATGTCACGGTCCTCCAGGAGGTCTCGGTCATCGATCTCCTGAAGCGGGAGGGGAGGGTCGTCGGGGCGGCGGCCCTGGACGCGGGAGGCGAGCTCAGGGCCCTCCAGGCCGACTCCACCATCCTTGCCACCGGGGGGGCATCGCGTATCTACGACATCTCCACGAACTCCGCGACCGGCACCGGCGACGGGTTTGCCATGGGCTACCGGGCGGGGGCCGAGCTCATCGATATGGAGATGGTCCAGTTCCACCCCACGGGGGCGGTGAACCCCTACGATGCCCGGGGCAGGCTCGTGACCGAGGCGGTGCGGGGCGAGGGGGGTATCCTCCTGAACGCGAAGGGGGAGCGTTTCATGCAGCGGTACGACCCCGAGCGGATGGAGCTCTCGACCAGGGATGTGGTCGCCCGCTCCATCGCCCGGGAGGTGGCGGAGGGGAGAGGAACCCCCCACTACGGGGTCTACCTGGACGTGACCCACCTGCCGCCCGACCAGATAGAAAAGAAGCTCCCCCTGATGCTCGAGCAGTTCCTCGCCTTCGGGATCGACATCCGGAAGGAGAAGATGGAGGTCTCGCCCACGGCCCACCACTTCATGGGCGGGATGCGGATCAATGCGGGGTGCGAGACCACGGTTCCCGGCCTCTATGCATGCGGCGAGGCGGCCGGCGGGGTCCATGGTGCGAACCGGCTCGGGGGGAATTCTCTCGCCGAGACCCAGGTCTTCGGGAAGCGGGCCGGCGAATCCGCCGGGAAGGCCCCGTCCCGGGGGATCCGGATCGACACCCGGCAGCTGGAGACCTACCGGAGGAAGCTCGATGAGTTCCACTCGGGCGGGGTGAACCCGGTCACGGTGGTGAAGAAGCTCCAGGAGCTGATGTGGAACGGTGCGGGGATCGCGAGGAACGTCCAGGACCTGGAGCGGACCCTCGTCGATGTCGAGAAGCTCTCGAAGAAGAAGCTCCTCGCCCAGACGCCGCTCAACCGTGCGGAGTGCTTCACCGTCCAGAACATGTGCCTGGTCGCATCCCTCGTGATCCGGTCGGCGCTCCTCAGGGGCGAGTCCCGGGGGGCGCACATGCGGACCGACATCTTCCAGAGCTGGGATGCGGCGAACTCACCCTACGGCCACACCTATGTCTCCCTCAACAAGGCCGGGATCGAGGAACGGAAGGTGCCGGTATGAAGCGCTTCACCGTAACGGTCTACCGGCACAACCCGGCGAAGGACCACCGTTCCCGGTACCAGACCTACAACGTCGCCGTCGAGGAAGGGGCACGGGTCCTCCACGTCCTCAATGCCATCCATGCAGAGGACCCGACGCTCAGCTACCGGTATTGCTGCGGCACCGGCCAGTGCGGCTCCTGTGCCGTGCGGGTGAACGGGGAGCCGGTCCTTGCCTGCATGACCGAGGCAAAGGACGGGATGGTCATCGAGCCCCTGAACCTCCCGGTGAAGAAGGACCTCCTCGTGGACATGGAGCCGGTGCTCGTGAAGATGGCATCCATCGCGCCGACGGGTGAGGCCTGCCTGCCCGGCGAGGAGGAGGCCGAGGCGTTAAAGCCCCTCAGGTCCTGCATCGAGTGCCTTGCCTGCGTCTCGGTCTGCCCGGCGATGGAGGTGGCGGAGTTCGCCGGCCCCCTCTCCATGAAGCAGGAGATGCGCCTCGCCATCGACCCGAGGGACTCCGGCGACCGGATCTCCGACGCCATCCGGGACGGGCTCTTCATGTGCACCACCTGCCAGTATTGCTGGAAGGTCTGCCCGAAGAAGATCGAAATCCCCGGGAAGGCCATCGAGAAGCTCCGGCGGATGGCAAACAAACGCGGGCTCACGCTCCCGAGGCATAAGGAGGTGGCGGCCCTGGTCGCCGAAACAGGACGGTCTGTGCCGAGGAACCAGCCGACCTTCCTCGAGCAGGTCCCGGAGGTCATCGAGCCCCCGGGCCCGGTCCGCTGCACTGTGGGCTTCTTCGTGGGGTGCATGTACAACAACCGCATCCCCCAGACGGCCCTCGATGCCATGGAGGTCCTCAGGAGGAACGGGATCCGGGTGATCGTCCCCCGCGAGCAGGTCTGCTGCGGCTCGCCCCTCATCCGGACCGGCCAGACCGATATCCTTCCCGATCTCATGGAGAAGAACATCGCGGCATTCACGAGCCGGGGAATCGACACCGTCCTCACCATGTGCGCCGGGTGCGGGTCCACCCTGAAGAACGATTACCGGACGCCATTCTGCGTGAAGGACGTGAACGAGCTCCTCTGCGAGATCGGGATCGAGGAGCCTGCCCGGCTCCCCATCCGGGTCACCTACCATGACCCCTGCCACCTCCTCCGGGGACAGGGGATCCGGGAGCAGCCCCGGGAGCTCATCGGGAAGGTGGCAGAGCTCGTGGAGATGCCGGTGAAGTGCTGCGGGGCGGGCGGGGGGACCCGCTCGGGCCAGCCCGAGATCTCGAAGGCCCTTGCCGCAAAGAAGGTTGAGGAGATCGAAAAGGCAGGGGTCGAGTGCGTCATCTCCTCCTGCCCCTTCTGCGAGTTCCACATCTCTGAGCACTCGAAGCGGCCGGTGAAGAACGTGACCACGCTCCTCCTCGAAGGGTACCGGCGCAAGGACCAGGACCGGGGAGGGGAGGCCGGCGAATCGGCGACCGCATGACCATCGACCGGGGGAGACCGGGAGCCACGGGCCAGACCGGGGGGGAACCCGCCGAGATCCGGGTGCTCCTCGTCCTCTCCCACCCGGACCCCATCGAGTACGCGAGGAACGACCTCCAGTCCGAGGGCTGCTTCCGGGTCGATACGGCGAGGTCGGGCGAGGAGGCCCTGGAAAAGTTGAAGGCCACCGGCTTCGATGCCATAGTCTCTGGCCTGCGACTCCCGGGGATGAGCGGGACCGCGCTTTTAAAGAGCATACGATGCAGGGGAAGCGGCATCCCCTTCATCATCCTCTCCCGGGGGGCCGACCTCGCGACGGTGGTCGGGGCCTTCAACCAGGGCATCTCGGCCTTCATCGACACCACGACCGACGGGGGGCTTCTCCCCGGGAACCTCTGCATGGCGGTCATCCGGGCCGTCGAAGATTATCGCTCTGCGACGTCCATCCGGAAGGAGAGGGACCAGCTGCGGGTCATCCTCTCGGCCCAGAAGACCGGCCTTGCCCTCATCAACCCCGACCTCACCATCGCATGGGCGAACCCCGAGGCCAGGAGGCTCTTCCCCGGCAGGGAGCCGGTGGGGATGTTCTGCCACGAGTTCTACGAGGGAAGGGACCGGCCCTGCGTGCCCTGCCCCACCATCACCGCCTTCGATACCGGGGCGGTCCAGGAAATGGAGCACTTCAACCCCCAGGACCGGCGGTGGTACCGCATCATCTCCCAGCCCGTCCGGGACGCCGACGGGAGGGTGACACAGGTCCTCGAGGGGATCACCGACATCACGGACCGGAAGCAGGCCGAGGAGGCCCTCCGCCTCTCCCAGGAGAAGTACCGGGATCTCGTCGAGAACGCAAACAGCATCATCTTCCGCTCTGACCGTGAGGGAACCATCACCTTCTTCAATGACTTCGCCCAGCGGTTCTTCGGGTACCCGGCACAGGAGATCCTGGGGAGAAACGTCATCGGGACCATCGTTCCCGAGAGCGACAGCGCCGGAAGGGACCTCGTGGCCATGATCCGGGAGATACGGGAACACCCGGACGGGTTCCGGAACAACGAGAACGAAAACATCAAGAAGAACGGGGAGCGTGTGTGGATCTCCTGGACCAATCGGGCCATCTACAATTACAAGGGGGAGTTCGTCGAGCTCCTGTCCGTGGGAAATGACATCACCGACCGGAAGCGGGCCGAGGAGGCGCTCTTCACCGCGAACCGCAAGCTGAACCTCCTCTCGAGCGTCACCAGGCACGACGTCCTGAACCAGCTGAATGTCCTCACCGGCTACCTGGGACTCGTGAAGGACCGGGTGAGCGACGCGGATACGGCGGCACTCCTCTCCCGGGCATGGGACTCGGCCGGGAACATCCGGCGGCTCATCGCGTTTACCAAGGACTACCAGGACATCGGGGTCCTTTCCCCCCGGTGGCACGAACTCGCATCAACGGTCGCCGGGGCCGCCTCATCCCTTGACCTGGGTGATGCCGCCCTCGAGGTCGAGGTGAGGGACCTCCAGGT
>DATKKN010000021.1:0-10762 GCA_035542895.1 Methanomicrobiales archaeon
ATCGTGACCGAGCGCGACGTGATGAAGGTGCTCTCGGCCGAAAAGAGCGGGAGGATCGTCGAGGAGATCATGTCGACCTCCCTCAAGGTGACCGGCCCCGAGACGCCCATCGGGGACGCGACCAGGGAGATGATCACCCACCACTTCCGGAGGCTCCCGGTTGTCGCGGAGGACGTCCTCTACGGGATCATCACGGCGACCGATATCATGAAGTATCTCGGGACGGGCCAGGTCTTCCAGCGCATGGTCACGGGAAACATCGCCGAGGTCATGGCCCTCCCGGTCCGCACCCTGGTCTCGGGGAGCCTGCACACCATCGGCCCGAAGAAGAATGCAAACGAGGCGGCCCGGGAGATGCTTGCGAAAAACGTCGGTGCCCTCCCGGTCATCGAGGACGCCCGGCTCGTGGGCCTCGTCACCGAGTTCGACCTCGTGAAGGCCTTTACCCGGAGGCAGGGATGATCGCATCTGACATCATGTCATCGCCCGTTTACGTGGTGAGCCCGCAGGAGAACGTCGCCCATGCCCGGCGGCTCATGCTCTCCCACAAGATCTCCCGCCTCCCGGTCCTCGACGGGGACCGGCTCGCGGGGATGATCACGAAGAAGGACCTCGCGTACCGGCTCCGGCAGTCGGACCCCGTCTGGAGGCGCCGGCCCATCGACCGGATACCGGTCCACGTGCTCATGGTTCCCGACCCTGTCTCGGTCACCCCTGATACGCGGGTCAGGGACATCGCCGCCCTCATGGTCGCCCGGGACTTCTCGGGCCTTCCCGTTCTCGACGGGGGAAAGCTCGCCGGGATGGTGACGAAGACCGACATCCTCAGGTCCACATCGGTAAACAGCCTCACCGCGAAGGCCGGGGACCTCATGGAGGCGGCGGCGACCGTGAACCGGTACCACTCCCTCGACCATGTCATAGGCCTCATGAGCGAGCGGAACGAGCCCCTCGTGGTGGTGAACGACGACGGCACCCTCGCGGGGATCATCACCGAGGGCAACCTCGCCTTCTACAAGTACAACACCGACACCTCCACCGGGCTCCCCGAGAAGGACGTGAAGATGCTCCGGAAGGGCGAGAGCGGCGGGAGGAAGCGGTTCCGGTACGTGATGGAGGTGTCGGCGGTCGCTGAGGATATCATGTCCCGGCCGGTGATTACCATCGGGAAGGACGAGCCGGTCACGGCCGCGGTCGCCCTCATGCGCGAACACCATATCAATTCCGTGGTGGTAACCGAGGGGGCAAACCTTGCCGGCATCGTGAAGAGGGACAACATCATCCGGGAGGTGGCAAAATGAGCAAAGGCACGAGGGTGAAGGACGTGATGTCCCGGGCCACGTCCATCGCGAAGTCCGCCCAGATCACCGAGGCCCTCGGGAAGATGCTCGACGAGGGGGTGGACCCCCTCGTCGTCACGAACAACGGGGAGGTCATCGGGACCATCTCGAGGCGGAGCATCGCCGAGGCATTGGGGACACGGAGGAACCGGCAGATTTCCCCGACGAAGATCCACGTGGCGAACCATGTGCAGGACAACTTCACGAGCATATACCCGGACCAGTCGGTCGAGATCCTGGTGCCCCTCCTCCAGGCCTCGAAGGTCGTGGTCGTTCTCGACGAGAACCACCGGTTCATCGGGCAGGTCAGGTACGCCGACCTCCTCAGGGTGATGAAGCCCGCGGCGCCCGTCGAGCGGCTCATGGAGAAGGCGTACACCATCCAGGCCGACGAACGGGTCGTCCACATGCGCAGGAGGATGCTCGACGAGGGGATCACCCGGTTCGTCGTCACGGCGGACGGCTCCATCGTCGGGATCGTGACCGAGACCGACGTGGCGACCTCCCTCGCGAGCTTCCGGGAGATGGTGGAGACGAAGCACCAGGACGCGAGGATCCGGAACCTGATCGTCCGGGACATCATGTCCGCCCCCGTGATCGCCGCGGAGAAGACTGTCCCCGTTTCAAATGCCATCGACCTCATGCTCGGGAAGCGCATCTCCGCCCTCCCCATCACCGAGTCAGGCCAGCTCTCCGGCCTCCTCACCCTCGAGGCGCTCGTGAAGGCGCTCTAGGAATCTCCCTTTTTCCCAAAAATTTCCACGGGAGTGATTACGCCGGATCTCCCCCGGTACCGTGACAAAATCGCAACCTTCATAACCCTAATATACATTATTAATCATGTAAAATAGGTTCGGTGTGTGGTACTTCAATGAAGCTCTTTGGAATGGAACCTGAGAAAGGAAGATGGATCTTCGTCGTCCTGGGCCTCCTCATCAACCTCTGCCTCGGGAGCATCTATGCCTGGAGTGTCTTCCGGCTCCCCCTGCAGACCCTCTTCTCAGTGAACGCGACCGAGAGCCTGGTGCCCTTCATCCTCTTCCTCGCCCTCTTTGCCTTCGTGATGCCCGTCGCCGGCGGGCCCCTCGACCGGTACGGCCCGAAGAAGCTCACCATCCTGGGCGGCATCGTGGTGGGGATCGGGTGGATCCTGGGAAGCCTCTCCTCGAGCATGACGATGCTTGCGGTGACCTACGGGATCATCGGCGGGGCCGGTGTGGGGATCGCGTATAACGCCCCCATCAGCGTGTCAGCCCGCTGGTTCCCCGACCGGAGGGGGCTTGCCGTCGGTGCAACGGTGCTCGGCTTCGGGATCTCCCCCATCGTCACCGCGCCCCTCGCCAATTACCTGATCGGCCTGTACGGGCCCCTCGCGACCATGATGATCCTCGGGGTCGCATTCCTCGTCCTCATCGTTCTCCTGGGCCTCCCCCTCGTGTTCCCGCCGCCTGACTGGAAACCGGCGGGGTGGACGCCGGCCGCCGGGGCCGCAGGCCCCGCCTGCGACCTCGACCGGAGCGGGATGGTGAAGACCCGGTGCTTCTGGGGCCTCTGGATCTGCTACGTCATCGGGACCCTCGCCGGGCTCATGGCCATCGGGATCGCAAGCCCCGTCGGGCAGGAGGTCTTTGCCCTCACCCCGGCCATCGCCGCCTCGTTCGTCGGCCTCTTCGCATTCTTCAACGGGATAGGCCGGCCGATCTTCGGGTACCTCGTCGACCGGATCACCCCGCGGTTCACGGCGATCCTCTCCTTTGCCATCATCGCGGGAGCGGCCCTCCTCCTCGGGGGCGGGGCGACCGGCGGGCTCGCGGTCTACCTGGTGGGCTTCTCGGCGCTCTGGCTCTGCCTGGGCGGGTGGCTCGCCATCGCCCCTGCCTGCACCGCGGCCTTCTGCGGGACGAAGTACTATGGCCCGAACTACGGCCTCGTCTTCACGGCCTATGGCGTCGGGGCCATCATCGGGAACCTCCTCGCCGGGCGGATGCGCGACCTCGTGGGCTCTTACGTGGCGGTCTTCGTCCCGGTGGCCATCCTAGCCGTTATCGGGGCGGTTATCGCCTTCTTCCTGATGCAGCTTCCCGCCAGGGATGCAAAGGCCGGGTGATCCCGGTCCTTTCGCCGTTTTTATTCATTTTCGGGATCTCAGCCTTAGCCCTCGTCACAAGGGAGGGAAAGCGGGGATTTAATGCACTCAGGGATACATCATCCTCTCTGGTGACATGGCAAGAGAATTCTCCCTGACCTACGATATCGGGCCAATGCTCGATCTTGTCGGGAAAACCGATCATAAGACCCTGGCCGCCTGGGCAGCCGACTGTGCCGGGCGGGTCATGCCTTACTTCGAGGAAAAATATCCGGATGACCCCCGGCCCGGGATGGCCCTCGAAGCACTCCGGGCATGGATTCGGTCCGGGATATTCAGGACGGCGGATATCCGCAGGGCCTCGCTCGATGCGCATGCAGCCGCCCGCGAGGCAGGCGGGGATAATGCCGCCCGGTCTGCCGCCCGTGCCGCCGGACAGGCGGTTGCGACCACCCATGTTCCCACCCATTCTGTGGCCGCAGCAGGATATGCCCTGCAGGCCGTGTACCGGGCCAGCGACCCCTCCCTCGCCAATGCCGCGGTGGCGAAAGAACGGGACTGGCAATACCGGCATTTACTCGGCCTGATGGAAAAATCAGCCTCATGATTCCGGAGGGAGAAGGAAAAGAAAGACGTTCCCGGTCCACCAGCCATGCCACCGGAAAGACCCTTGGTTCTCCCCTGTGGGTGAAGATGTACCACTACCACTACTTCCAGTTAAACCGTGACGAGTTCATGGAGCACTACCATAAGCGGAGCAATACGAATCCACAAACGCGGCAATAAAACGGAAGTTCGGCGAAACTCTCAAATCCAAAAACGAGGTCGCTCAAGTGAACGAGCTACTAGCAAAGATCATCGCCTATAATCTGACTGTTGTCATCCACGAGATGTACGAAAATGGAATTGAGCCCAACTTAATACATTCCTAAATTCATCTTTAGTGGTCGAGTTATTTTAGGCCATGTTCGATTCTTTAGTCTGCCTCCTTCGTCAAATTATCTAATAACTCTTTTAAAGGCTCCGATGCACTGTAGGCATTGTTTAAATTAAGCCACATATCACTACGATCTGCTGCTTTCCTATTTTCATTATTAAACGTATCCGGGAGGTCCACCAGAGCATCTTTTCGAAGGAGTTCGGCCCGTAACAGGTAATTATAAAATTCATAGATTTGTCCCGATACCGATTGATTAAAATTTGCAATTTCTTTGATAAACACAAAATAAATTCCATTGCTTGGGTAAAGCTCTTGAGTTGGGGTGTTTATTACTGCAAGGTTCCCGCTATTCATTTTGTTATGTATCTCGATCCACGGCCCCCACTGATCTTGGAAATTACTGACATCGAAATAAAGAGCCCTTGCAGTTTGTTTTTGAATTGCTGCCTCCTGCATTTTAGTAATATTGTAAGATGTTTCGACGGCTATATTCGACGAATAAAATATAGCCCATGTAGATGCGATAATGGCAATTATTGAAAGAGCCAAGTTAAACCACGTCAACCATTTTGATTCTGCCATCCTGAAACACCCGATTTTACGTTCTTATTCTAGGCATCATTGCTTGAGATAATAAGGGCTCTATATCGGAAAGGATCGCTGCACCTAAAGTCCGGGGCCTGCACCTAAAGTCAGGTTCTATCTTGAGTTAAGGTGCAAAGCCCGGCCCACCGTAACCCTTATCACCACCCGTCGCCAATTACATGCGCCGTTCGTGGAGCGGTGCAGTCACGTGCATCGCGAGTATCGAAAGATGCGAGATTCACCTGTTGAGGTAGCCAAGCCAGGTATGGCGCAGGTTTGCTAAACCTGTGTCCCTGTGGGACTCGAGGGTTCAAATCCCTCCCTCAGCGCTTGCGGGATCTCTAGGGGCGATGGGATGGCAGACCAGGAAAAAGCAGCAAAGGACATGGCTCCGGAGAAGGCTCCGGAAAAAGCTCCGGAGGCGGTGAAGGAGAAGTCGCCGGAGAAGAAGGAGCGGGCCGCTCCCGAGAAGAAGGGCGGGGAGAAGAAGGAAAAGGGAGCCGAGAAGAAAGAGAAGGCCCCCGCGGCCGCGCCCGAGAAGCCCGTTGACAAGGACATCAGGTACTTCGTCCGGATCCGGAACACGGACCTCGACGGGACAAGGTCGGTGCAGATCGCGCTCACCAAGATCCCGGGCATCGGCCGGATCACGGCAAGGGCCATCTCCCGGCTCGCGATGGTCAACCCGCTCGGGGTCATGGGAAAGCTCGACGATGCAGGGGTGGAGCGCCTCCGGCAGGTCGTCGACGGGTACGGGCCCCAGGTGCCCGCCTGGATGCTCAACCGGCCCGCGGATCCCTATACCGGCGAGGGGAAGCACCTCCTCTCCACCGATGTCCTCATCGGCAAGGAGGACGACGTGAACCGGATGCGCAAGATCCGGTGCTACCGGGGCATCAGGCACGAGACCGGCCAGAAGGTGCGGGGCCAGCGGACGAAGTCCACGGGCCGGACCGGGACGACCGTAGGCGTGAAGAGGAAGAAGGAGTAAGGAGGCTGCACCATGGGATACCCTGGTAAGAACCACAAACAGTACGAGAAGCCGACCCGCAAGTTCGAGAAGGGCCGCCAGGCCGACGAGGTCAAGCTCCTCATCAATTACGGCCTCAGGAACAAGCGGGAGATCTGGAAGTCCCAGATGGTCCTCCGCCGGTTCAGGCGGGCGGCGCGGGACATCACCGCGATGACCACCGCGGGGACCGACCCGAAGATCGTCGAGGCAAAAAAGCGGCAGATGCTCGGGCACCTGGAGCGGATGGGATTCCTCGGGGCCGACTCGGACATCGAGGCGGTCCTCTCCCTCAAGGTGGAGCAGCAGCTGGAGCGGCGCCTCCAGACCATCGTGTACCGGAAGGGCCTTGCCCGCTCGCCCAAGCAGGCCCGCCAGTTCGTTACCCACGGCCACATCATGATCGGCACGAGGAAGGTCACCATCCCGGGCTACCACGTGAGCCGGGCCGAGGAGAGCCAGGTCTGCTACGCCGTTCACTCGCCCATTGCAAACGAGGTCCACCCTGAACGGGCCCGCATCAGCAAGGTAGGTCGGTAACGATGGCAGGAGAAAAGGAGAAGTGGGGGATCGCCCACATCTTTGCGTCCTTCAACAACACCATCATCACCATCACCGATCTCACCGGTGCCGAGACGGTGACGAAGTCGAGCGGCGGCATGGTCGTGAAGCAGGACCGGAACGAGTCCTCGCCCTACGCAGCAATGCAGATGGCGAGTAACGTCGCCGCGGCCGCGATGGAGAAGGGGATCGTCGGGGTCCACGTGAAGGTCCGGGCCCCCGGCAGGGGGAAGCAGCGGAGCCCCGGGCCGGGAGCCCAGGCGGCCATCCGTGCCCTTGCCCGGGCCGGCATGAGGATCGGCCGGATCGAGGACGTCACCCCCGTTCCCCATGACAGCTGCAGGCCGAAGGGCGGGCGGCGGGGAAGGAGAGTCTGATGGAGCTATCGTTCGTCAAGCTCTCCGATAACGCGGCCCGGTTCTACCTCACCGGGGCCTGGCCGGCACTTGCCAACACGATCAGGAGGGAGATGACCTCGGGTGTCCCGACCCTTGCCATCGAGGACGTCCGGATCTATGACAACACGAGCGTGCTCTTCGACGAGATGCTCGTCCACCGGCTCGGCCTCATCCCGCTCCGCACCGATCTTTCGGCCCATGTCCCGAAGGAGGAGTGCTCCTGCCAGGGGGCTGGCTGCCCTGCCTGCACGGCCACGTACACCCTCTCGGTTGAGGGGCCGCGTACCGTGTACTCGAACGACCTCATCCCCCAGGACTCGAGCTCGGGGCCGGTCTCGGAGAACATTCCCATCGTGAAGCTCCTCGAGGACCAGAAGGTGGTCGTCGAGGCAAAGGCCTACCTGTCGACCGGGAAGAACCATGCCAAGTGGCAGGCGACGACCGCCTGCGGGTACAAGAACTACCCGGTCATCACCATCGACGAGCACTGCGATGCCTGCGGGATGTGCGTGGACGAGTGCCCCCGCGGGGTGCTCGGGACCGGGGACGGGAAGGCCGTCGTGGTCGAGGGCAGGCTCGAGAACTGCTCCCTCTGCAGGCTCTGCGAGCGGGCCTGCCTCTCGGCGTCCATCGGGGCAGAATCCTCCATCCGGGTGAACGCCGATCCAGCCCGGTTTATCTTCACCGTCGAGGGGGACGGGGCGCTCCCCGTGGCAACCATCCTCTCGACCGCTGTTGCAAACATCCGGAAGAAGGCAGCCGACCTGGAGACCATCCTCTCCGACGTCTCGAGCCCGGGTAAGGAGACCGCATGACGCGAAACAACGGGAAGACGAACCCGCGCCTCCTCGCGCTCATCACCCGTCTGAAGGAGACCTCGCGGAAGAACGAGGCGATGATCTGGCGGGACATCGCCGACCGGCTCGAGGCACCGAGCAGGAACTATGCCGAGGTGAACGTGAGCAAGATCAGCCGCTATGCAAGCTCCGGGGAGACCTTCATCGTCCCGGGAAAGGTTCTCGGGACGGGCGCCATCACCGAGCCGGTGGTGGTCGCGGCCCTGAACTTCTCCTCCTCGGCGACGGACAAGATCGAGAAGGCCAAGGGAACCTGCCTCACCATCGAGGAGCTCCTGAAGAAGAACCCGAAAGGGAATGGCGTGAGGATCCTGAGGTGACCCCATGGTGACCATCATCAATGCAGACGGCATGATCCTGGGCCGGATGGCATCCATCCTCGCGACCCGGCTCCTCGCGGGCGAGGAGATCGCGGTCGTGAACGCCGAGAAGGCCATTATCTCGGGAACGAGGGCCCGGGTCTTCTCTATCTACCGGCGGAAACGCGAGCGGGGCTCCCGGGAAGGAGGGCCCTTCTTCCCCAGGCGGCCGGACCACATCATCAAGCGGACCATCCGGGGGATGGTCCCCTACCGGCGGGAACGGGGCCACGATGCCTTAAAAAGGATCAAGGTGTACGTGGGGGTCCCGAAGGAGTTTCTGGGGAAGGAAACGGAAACGCTGGAGGCGGCCTCGGTAAAAAGGCTCTCCTCCCCCCAGTTCGTGACCCTCGGGACGGTCTCGAAGTTCCTCGGGGCGTCCTTCGAGAGGTGAGGAGCATGGTCAAGATCATCAACGAGAGCGGAAAGCGCAAGACGGCGGTGGCGAGGGCCACCTTCAAGGCGGGCAAGGGCAGGATCCGGATCAACTCGGTCCCCCTCGAGATCTACGGGACCGAGCTCGCCCGGATGAAGATCTCCGAGCCCCTCATCCTCCTCCCGAAGGCGATGGATGGCGTGGACGCGACCATCGTGGTGCAGGGAGGGGGGATCATGGGGCAGGCCGAGGCGGTCAGGACCGCCCTCGCCCGCGGGATCCTCGCCTGGCACAATGACCCGAAGATCAAGGACACGTACCTCGGGTACGACCGGACGCTCCTCGTGAACGACTCGCGGCAGAAAGAGAGCAAGAAACCCCATGGCCGCGGGGCGAGGAAGAAGTTCCAAAAGTCTTATCGGTGAGGGGCGGAGATTACATGGGAGACCGATCGTCATGATTCCCGTGCGGTGTTTTACCTGCGGAAAGGTGATATCCACGGTCTGGGAGGAGTTCAAGAGGCGGCGGGACGCCGGGGAGGACCCGGCCAGGGTCCTCACCGAGCTCGGCGTCGAACGCTACTGCTGCCGGCGGATGCTCCTCTCGCACAAGGAGATCATCGACGACCTCAATCCGTACCAGTGAGGGGTCGTGGGGTAGCCTGGACCATCCTGCGGCGTTCGGGATGCTGTGACCTGAGTTCAAATCTCAGCGGCCCCATACAACACCAGTCAGTTCACGAAAGGGCAGGGGAGGACATGGAGACGTATACGAGATATGAACGTGCGAGGATCATCGGGGCGCGTGCGCTCCAGATCTCGATGGGGGCACCGGTGCTCATCAAGAGCGAACGGATTGATCCCCTGGAGATCGCCATCGAGGAGTTCGGCGCCGGGATGATCCCCATCACCGTGAAGCGCAGGGTCGGCATCTGAAGTATATGACCGCCATCGAACTCATCAGGCTGCGGACCATCCTCGACTCCCGGGGAAACCCCACCGTGGAGGCCGAGGTCTGGACCGAGAACGGTTTCGGCAGGGCGGCGGCCCCGAGCGGCGCCTCGACAGGCGCCCACGAGGCGGTGGCCCGGCCGGCTGCGGAGGCGGTGGAGGATGCCCAGGCAGGGCTCATCCCCACCCTCATCGGGGAGGACGCGGCCGACCAGATCGGCTTCGACGAGCTCCTCAGGGAGGCGGACGGGACGCCGGACTTCTCCTCCGTCGGGGCGAATGTCGCGGTCGCCCTCTCCCTCGCGAACGCGAAGGCCGCGGCATCGGCGATGGGGCTCCCGCTCTTCCGGTACCTGGGCGGGATCTTCGTCACGGGAACGCCGCTCCCCCTGGGGAACGTCATCGGGGGAGGGGCTCATGCGCCGGGCGCGACGGAGATCCAGGAGTTCCTCGTCGTCCCCACCGGCGCCGCCGACGCCGGCGAGGCGGTGTTTGCGAATGCCGCCGTCCACCGGAAGGTGAAGGCGAACCTGGCCGCGCGGGGGATCACCTGCGGGAAGGGCGACGAGGGGGCCTGGGCGCCCCAGATCGATGACCGCACCGCGTTCGACGTGGTGCGCGAGGCGGTGGAGGCGGTCTCCGACGAACTGAAGATCTCCATCAACATGGGGATCGACGTCGCAGCGAGCCAGCTCTACGAGGACGGCCGGTACCGGTACCGGGCGGCCGAGCGCAACACCGAGGACCAGATCGCCTACATGGCCGAGCTTATCGACGCCTACGGCCTGGTCTATGTCGAGGACCCGCTCCATGAGGACGACTTCACGGGATTCGCCGAGCTGACCCGGCAGGTGAACGACCGCTGCCTGGTCTGCGGCGACGACCTCTTCGTCACCGCAACAGAGCGGATCATGGCGGGCATCGAGGCCGGCTCAGCCGACTGCGTCCTCATCAAGCCGAACCAGGTGGGAACCCTCACCGACAGCTTCGAGGCGGTGAAGCTCGCCAACCGGCACGGCATGGAAACCGTGATGAGCCACCGGAGCGGGGAGACCACCGACGACACCATCGCCCACCTCGCCACGGCCTTCGGGTGTATCTTCCTGAAGTGCGGCGTGGTCGGCGGGGAACGGACCGCGAAGCTGAACGAACTCATACGAATCGAGGAGATACTATGACAGCAGCAAACGAGATGGAGATAGAATTAAAGGAGCCCCTGGCGCCCGTAGAGGAGTACCTCGCGGCGGGCGTGCACATCGGGACCCAGCAGAAGAGCAAGGACATGAAGCGGTACATCTACC
>DATKKN010000022.1:0-5926 GCA_035542895.1 Methanomicrobiales archaeon
CTCGGGCTCGGCCCCGGCGGCCTGCTCCTCGCCGACCTCGGTGACCGAGACCTTCGGGGCCGCCGGCTCCTCCTTCCTCTTCACGATGGTGAAGCTGTCGGGGAGCTTCGCGTCCGGCGGGACGATCTTCACCTGCACCCCGATGACCCCGAGCTTCTTCACGGCGATGGCATAGCCGCGCTCGACCACGGTCCGGCTCGGTTCCCCGGCGTGCTTGATGTAACCTTCCACGAACTTCTGGACCCGGGCCCGCGGGCCGGTGAGTTTCCCGGCGATGATGACCTCGCAGCCCAGGGCGCCTGCATCCATCACCCGCCGGAGGATGCTCGAGCCGGCCTTCCGGAAGTACCAGCCGCGCTCGATGGCATTTGCCAGGCGCTCGGCCATGATCTGGGCGTTGAAATTGGGGTTCGGGACCTGCTGCACGTCCACCTGCGGGGTGTCCACCCCGTAGTTCGTGGCAAGGTCCTGGGTGAGCTGCCGGATGACCTTCCCGCCCTTCCCGATGACGATCCCCGGCTTCTCGGCAAAGACCGTCACCTGGGTCCCGAGAGGCGTCCTCGCGATGTCCATGCCGCCGAAACCGGCGCGCTTCAGCTCCTTCGTCAGGTACTTCTCGACCCGGACCCGGCGGACCCCTTCAGAAATGAACTTTCTCTCCACCGCCATGCTAGGCCACCTCCTTCACGATGACCTCGAGGTTCACCGTCTCCCGGTTTTTCGGGGTCGCCCGGCCCATGGCCCTCGGGAAGAAGGCCTCGTGGCGCCTCCCCCGGTTCGCCTGGACATGGACGATCTTTAAGTTCGCCGCGTCGAGGCCGATGTACTCCGCGTTCTTCTGGGCCGCGTTGAGGAGCTTGATGAAGACCTTCGCCGCCTTCTGGGGGTACCGCCCCGTGTGCCATCCGCCGAGGCCGCGCCGGTGGGGCACCTTCTTGTTGTAGACTCTGATGGGAATGGCCTTCTCGAGAGATACCACCTGGTTCAGGTACTCGATGGCATCGTCGGTGCGCATCTTCTTTATAAACCGGGCAATCTCGAAGGCATGCTTGGGGGAGATGTCCTCCTCGTTCGCCTTGGCCCGGGCGATGTCCTCGCCCTCGATCTCTGTACTGTATCCTGTGCGTGCCATGGCCATCACTTCAGGGGGACGTACTTGCTCGACCGGGTGGCGCCGATACCCGCGGCGCCGTGGGCGACCCGGTGCCTGGTGAGCGCGAACTCCCCGAGGTAGTGGTACACCGCCTCGGGCTGGAGGTCGACCTTCTGGAACTCCTTCCCGTTGTGGATCTCGATGGACTTTCCCACCATCTCGGGCATGACGACCATGGACCTGAGATGGGTGCGGATCTTCGGGTCGTTCCCCCGGACCCGGGAGAGGAGGTCCTCCTCGTCCCGGGTGAGGCCCCGCTGGAACTTCCGCCTGACCCGGGCCGGCATGATCTTCACCTGCTCCGAGGGCGCCATCTGGACGAGCTCGCCGATGGTAAACCCGCGGTACGTGAACTCCTCCCGCCGCCGGGGCAATCGCTTCTGAGTCTTTTTCACCATCCCGTCTCACCTCACTTCTTCTTGATCCCGGTCCGCCGTGCGGCCACTGAACCGACCATCCTTCCTGGCGAGGTTCCCCTCGCGATGGTCTTCGGGCGCCCTGCGTGCTGGTGCGATCCGCCGCCAAAGGGATGGTCGATGACGTTCATCGCGACCCCCCGGACGATGGGCCACTTCGTCGCCGTGGTCTTCATCTTGTGGTACTTCTTCCCGGCTTTCACAAAGGGCTTCTCGCCCTTCCCGCCACCGGAGACGATACCGACAGTCGCCATGCAGTTCGGGTGGAACCACTTCAGCTTCCCCGAGG
Organism: Methanomicrobiales archaeon; assembly: GCA_035542895.1. Taxonomy (GTDB): domain Archaea; phylum Halobacteriota; class Methanomicrobia; order Methanomicrobiales; family JACTUA01; genus JACTUA01. The sequence goes on from DATKKN010000022.1 coordinate 1,859, forward strand.
GCATCCGGACGCCGACCTTGTTGTCGTCGGACCTGCCCATCACGAGGGCCTGGACGCCGCCAGACCGGACGAACTTCCCGCCGTCGTTCGGCCTGGCCTCGATGTTGCTGATCATGACCCCGACGGGGATCTCCGAGAGGGGGAGGGTGTTACCGGTCTTTACCTCGGCGCCCTTCCCCCATGCGATGCTGTCACCGACGCCCGTGCCTTCCGTGGCAAGGACGTAAGTCTTCCTCCCGTCCCCAAGAGAGACGAGGGCGACGGGGCCGTGCCTGGCAGGGTCATGCTCGATGTCGAGGACCCTTCCCCTGGTGAGCCCGTCGTTCCTCCCCGCATGGCGCACCGCGGCGCGGTAGAGGTGGGAAGGGGCGCGCCAGGTCGACCCGCCCTTGCCCCTGTTCTGTGTCTGGATTCTGTGTCCCATCTCGACCAACCTCACATGATACCGAGCCGGGAGAGGATCTCCTCGGCCGCCTTTTCGTCGACGAAGGTGATGATGGCCTTCTTCTCGCCCTTCGCGTTCATCAGGGTCCGGACCGAGGCGACCTCCTTCTCGAAGGTCTTCTCGATCTCCCGCTTGATCTGGGGCTTCGTGGCAGAGTTATCGACGAGGAACTGGAGCTTCGCGTCCCGCTCCAGGGTCATCATCGCCTTTTCCGTCACAAAGGGGAACTTCAGGATCATGAGAGCTCCCCCAGGTGCCTGACCGCGCCCGCGGTCCAGACAGTAAGCCTCCCCGGGTGGGTCCCGGGAGCCAGGTGCTCGGCGTTCAGCTCCGAAACACTCACGGCGTCGACACCGGCAAGGTTCCTCGCCGCCCGGAGGGGTTCGGCCTTCGTGACGATGAGGAGGCTCTTCCGCTGCTTGTAGTGCCGGCCCCGGATCTTCCCCCGGCCGGGCCGGACCTTCCGGCTCGCCCGGGCGCGCTCGACGTCTGCATAGACCCCTGCCGCCTGGAGCGCGGCGATCACGTCGCTCGTTCGCTCGAGCTTCTCGAAGGCGTCCTCGATGACCACCGGGAGCTTCGCCTCGTACCGGTGCCCCCGCGCCTTCACGAGATCCTCATCGGTGGTCGCGGCGATGGCCGAGAGGAGGGCCTTTCTCTTCTCCTTCTTGTTCACCTTCTCGATGAGGACCTTCTCGACCTTCGGCGGGTGGGCCTCGCGGCCGCCCCTCGCCTGGGGTACCCGTGCCGCCCGGGAGCCGTTCTTCAGCCTCGGGACATGGGCCACGCCCCGGCCGCTCCCCCAGGAGTGGGCCGAGGTGCGGATCCCCGCATAGGGATGAGACCCGTGGGGCTGGAACCGGGTGCTCTGGATGGCGAGGACCGCCTTCTTGATCAGGTCGGGCCTGAAGTCCTCGTCAAAGACCTTCGGGAGCCGGATCTTTTTCTTGACCTCGCCCTTGAGGTCCCTTAACTCTGCCATCATCGCTCCCTCACCCCTGCTTGCTCTCGGTGCTCACGTGCTGGATCACGGGCACCCGGAACTTGTGCTCACCCTGCCGTACCGCCGGGCGGATCCGGACCAGGCGTTTCGCCGGCCCGGGTATGGACCCTTTGACGAGGATGTACGGGTTCCGCACCTCGCCGTAATGGAGGAAGCCTCCGTCAGGGGTCACCTCGCTCCCGTTCTCGCCGATCTTGAGGACCCGCTTGTTCGGCTCGGTCCGCTGCTGGTAGCCCATCTGCCCGAGCATCGGGACCTGCCACCGGACATGGTGCGGGTGCCACGGGCCGAGGGTCCCGACGATGCGGGCCCTGCCGACGCGATGCTTGCGCTTCCGGAGCTTCACGCCCCATCGCTTCACCGGCCCCTGGGTGCCCTTCCCACGGGTGACGGCCGTCACGTCCACGTACTGGCCTACCTTCACCACGTCGATGGCCTTCACCTCCTTCCCGAGCACAGACTTCGCGAACTCGAACCGTTTCGCAAGGTTGTCGCCGCCGATCCGGATCTCCAGGAGCTCCGGCGTCTTCTTCGGGATCCCGGTGACCATGGCGGGCTGCGTCTGCATGACAGCCCTGAGGTCGGTCACGTCCCCGGATGCGATCCCCTTCTCGATCTCCGCGAGGATCGCGGCCCGGTCATGCTCCTTCGGCACGGTGATCCGGCGCGACAGGGTGGGGTCGAGGGCCTCTGACCAGACCTCGGTGAGGGGCCTCGGCCCGAAGCTGTCCCCGGTGTACGCGCGGATCGCCGTGACCCGGAGGGCCGGGACCTCCACGACGGTGACCGGGACCACCACGTCCTTTCCCTCGGTGGGGCTCGCCTTGTGGTCGTCGACCATGACCACGTGGGTCATGCCCACCTTGTAGCCTGCAAAGGCCTGGAGGAAGGGCGCGCCCTCGAAGTCCTGCCAGGACTTGTACCGGGGGACCTGGCTCTTCGCCCGCTTCCTGGGGCTGTATGCGAGCGAGCCTTTCCTCGGGTTTCTTGTCTTTCCCATACTCCGATCCGTCCTTGTCCGAACGCAGTTCCCTGCGTGAACACCACTCGATGCTCGATGTCACATCCGGCTGCTCGGAAATCCCGGCCACGAACGGTGCCGGGATGGTGCCGTCCGTCGACCGGATCGGCACGAGAAGTGGTTCTGGTCTGGGGCGGTTCGCACGGGCGGATTGCCCTTTACTCGCGAATGGGCCCGCGAACGTGTTCGCGAGGGCCTTCGCAAGGTCACTTGCGAATAGCGCCTGATCGTTCACCGCGTACCCGAAGGCCCTTTCAGGCCGGGTACCGGGCGCGTGAGAGCACGTTGGCCCTGCGGTGACATCAGATCCAACTTCTGTCAGCCCGTTGTGCCCGTCGGCACAACTCCGTTTCCTGTCCCCCGGAGGGGACGCAACTCCGAACCGTCCGCGCGGCGGGAAGGTTCTCCCTGCCTGTCAGGCGGCTTCCTATAAAATAGACTGGAAAAAGATATAAACCTATGGACTGGCCGCCAAGGAGAGTGATGTATCCTCCCTCTGGTCGCACCCCGCCTGATGGCGGGTTGCTCCAGCTCGGTTCCTTCGGAACCTCGCTCACCCGAAGTACAGGTCCCCGTCGTCGTTGATGTAGACCTCGACATCCTCCCGGATGTGCCTCGCCTTGAAGCGCTCGGGGTTCGAGTCCCGCATCTGGTTGATCAGGGAGATGGTATCTGACTTTACCTTGATGCCGAGGTTCTCTGCCTCGGTGTAGATGGACTTCGCGGCGTCGAGGAGGTCGGTACCGGCCTTTACCGTCGTGAGGTGCGTGGCGTCCAGGGTGTAGAGGAACTCCAGGGTCTCCTTGGACCGCCGGATATTCTCGAGGGCCGCCTTCTCGATGGTGCAGACATTCGCCTTCGATGTCCCGATGATGTCGGCGATCTGCTGCTGCGTCAGCCCCTTCTTCCGGTACCGGAGGACCTCCTTCTGCCGTTCGGTGAGGAGACTGTCTTTCATTAATAAATAATCCTGTCCCATTGATTTAACACTTTTGATTAACCTCGCCTCCGGGGATACGGGATCGCTTCTCCCGCGGTTGCGGTGAGGGGCATTTTCCCCGTCGCTGGATCCGGACCCCCTCCCGGCACGGATCTCGCGCGTTTCACAATCTTTATATTACGTTTGGACCGATACTACGGTGTTATCCAACGTCAGAGGTGGAAAAAATGGTTGTAAAAGTCGGAGTTGCCAAACTGGGCAACATTGCGAGCGGCGTGATGGCCGAGCTCCTCCTGGACGAGCGTGCGGATCGAGAGGACATGCAGACCTTCATGGCCACGAGCGGGACCAAGCTCCAGCCCGAGGACATCGACCGGGTCGTCTCGAACATGAAGGCCTGGAAGCCGGACTTCTGTATCGTCGTGTCCCCCAACGGGGTCCTGCCCGGCCCGACGGGGGCCCGCGAGTCGCTCCTTGCGGCAGGCATCCCCTGTATCATCATCACCGATGATATCACGACGAAGAAGGAGGAGTTCGAGAAGATCAAGGCCTCCAAGTTCGGCTACATCATCATGAAGGCCGACGCCATGATCGGGGCCCGGCGCGAGTTCCTCGACCCCATCGAGATGGCCGACTACAACGGGAACCTGATCAAGGTC
>DATKKN010000023.1:0-5243 GCA_035542895.1 Methanomicrobiales archaeon
ACCCGGTCACCCTGCCAGAGGGCGAGGAAGAGGGCACCGAGGAAGAGGAGGACCCGGAGGGAAAAGACCGCCGACGAGGGGGAGAGGCCGGTCCAGAAGTTCGCGACCGCGTCCACGATGCCCTGCATCCTGGTCGTGGTCTCCCCGACGGCCTCCGGGGGGATGCCAAAGCCCGTGAACTGGGGGGCCAGGATCTCCACACCCCTCGCGGCTTTCATCAGGATCTCCTCGTTCGTGGCCAGGTTCTCCTGCATCACGGCGGCGGTGAAGAACACCCCGAGGAGGGTCGCGGCGAGGAGCCCGAGGGTGATGAGCCCCGCCGAGAGGGCCCCGGGGACCTTTTCAGAGGCCCGCTGGTGGAGGGGCCAGAGGACGACCGCGACCGCGATCCCGAGGGGTATGGTGTCGATCCACTGCCAGAGGAAGGCAAGGAGCACCGCCGCCCCGAGAAGGAGCGCCAGCAGGAGGACGGTCCTCCGGGTCATCGCCATACGCTTGAGAAGATCTCGACCCCGGGGTATATAGCACCCCGGGACCCCGACGAACCCGGGGGAAGAGCGGGCTTCAGGGAGGGTTCCCGAACCTTTGTGCCTTTCCTGGGATTCCTTTATAAGCACGGGCCGGGTACCCTTTGATCAATGCTTCGGCACAGCTGCGGGTACGAGGCCAACTTCCACTGCAAGAACTGCAATATCCCCCTCGAGTACGACGAACGGAAGGGCCTCAGATGCCCGAAGTGCGGGAGAAGGCCCCCCACCATCTGCCCCGGCTGCGGAAGGCCGTGGTGATCAGGTCTCGTTGAGAAGCCACTGGGCGTACTTCGCCCTGAGCATCCGGATTTCGGTCTGGGAGAGATCCTTCCTCCCCTCCCTCTCGAGGAAGCGCTGGAGCTGGTTCACCACCTCTTCTGCGTCGGTGTAATCCCGCACCTCGAGGTACGCGGGGGCGTTTTTCACCTCGATCACCTCCCCGCAGACATGGCAGAGCTTGTGCCGCTGGTACCGGTCCACATAGGTGAAGGTACTGCAGCCCGGGCAGCGGATCACGATATACACAAAGGGAAGATCCCTGTGTCGGATGATATACTTTCCCGTGGAGCGAGGATTTCGGCCGGATTGGAGGGAAGGGCGCGGAAACAGGAAAGAAAGATGGGGGGACTAGTAGATGATGTTTAAGATAAAGATGGCCACCCCGATGGCCGCCGCAACGGCCCCGACGGCATAGGGGCTGATCTGGATGGCCCGCCGGTCCGTGCTCTCGTAGTAGTTGACAAGGCCCGCCGAGGAGATGAGCCGGCCCCCCTGCTTTTTTGCCATGCACAAGCTATTACCCGGACGAGGTATAAATAGGTATCAGGAACCATGGTGACCGACTTCGAGGTTGCCGGCCATGCCCTCGTCGGCAGGGATCTTGAGATCCGATCCGTCCGGATCTCCGTCGAGAAAGGAGAGATCCGGGAGATCGAGGAGGTCCGCACCGCGCCCCCGGTCTGGATCTGCCCGGCGCTCGTCAATGCCCACACCCATATCGGCGATACCGTCGCCATGGACCTCCCCTGGTCGGGATCGCTCGAAGAACTCGTCACCCCGCCCGACGGGCTGAAGCACCGCATCCTCCAAGACACCCCGCGGGAGGCGCTCCGGGCCGGGATGCGCGCGAGCATCGGGGTGATGGCAGGGGCCGGGATCGCCGGGTTCGCCGACTTCCGGGAAGGAGGCGAGGACGGGGTCCGGGATCTGAAGAGAGCGGCGGAGGGGCTCCCGTGCCGGCCCGTTGCCTTCGGCCGGGACGGGGGGGAACGGATCGGGGAGGGACTCGGCATCTCGAGCATCCGCGACTGCCCGGGCGTCGAGCAGTCGGTTGCCCGGGCACACCGGGAGGGGAAGCTCGTCGCCTTCCACGCCGGGGAGCGGGACCCGCTCGACATAGACGGGGCCCTCGCCTTCGATCCGGATCTCCTCGTCCACTGCACGCACGCGGGGGACAACCAGCTCAGGGAGATGGCCGACCGCGGGATCCCGGTGGTGGTCTGTCCCAGGTCGAACTGGATCCTGGGGGTCGCCTCGTCGGCGGCAAACCCCCCAATCGGGCGCATGCTCGATCTCGGCATACCGGTGCTCCTCGGGACCGACAATGCCATGTTCGTCCAGCCGGTCCTCTGGCAGGAGATGGCGTTTCTCTCCACCGTCTACCGGATCGACCCCCGGGAGATCCTCAGGTCGGCAATCCGGGGATCCGAGTTTCTTTTCTCCCCGGCGTTCATCGAGGTGGGTTCCCCGGCCCGCCTCCTCGTCATCGATCCCGCGCTCTCGAACTTTTCGTCGAGCAGGGACCCTGTCACCACCCTGGTGAAGAGGGTGGGCCCCTCGGACATCAGGGAAAGATATTTATTTTGACCGAGAGAATACGTAACGCAGCCGTTTTGAGAGTGCCTATGTTCCAATCCATACTCGCAGCCATAGATGGGTCAAAGAAGAGCGAGGCCGCCCTTGGCGTCGCCATCGGGGAGGCGCAACTGCACGGGGCCGCGTTCCATGTCGTCTACGTTATCGAGACCGGGCTCTTCACGTCCATACCCATGGACAATACCTGGGAGGTGATCTACGGGCTCCTGGAGAAACAGGGGAAGGAGGCCCAGCTCGCGGCAGCGAAACGGGCAGAGAGCCAGGGAGTCGGGATCACCACCCACATGAAGGAGGGCCACGCAGGGAACGAGATCATCAAGCTCGCCCGCGAACTGGGGGTAGACCTCATCGTGCTCGGTTCACACGGGAAGAGCGAACTGGACCGCATCCTCCTCGGGAGCGTCTCATCCTACGTGGTCGAGCATTCCCCCATCTCCACGATGGTGGTGCGGTCATGACCCAGCAGAAGGTGAAGAACTTCATGACCCCGGACGTGGTGTCCGTGGAGATCCCGGGGAACCGTGACGACGTCCTGAAGATCCTGAAGCGCACGGGGATCAGCGGCGTTCCCGTCCTCAAGGAGGGGAAGCTCGTCGGCATCATCACGAGGAAGGACATGCTCCGGAAGGCCGAGGAGACCCAGCTCGGGCTCCTCATGACCCGGAACCCGGTAACCATCGGGCAGGATGCCTCCCTCGCGGAGGCAGCCGACCAGATCATCAGGCACAAGGTGCGGCGGCTTCCCGTGGTCGAGGGGAAGGAGCTCGTCGGGATCCTCTCGGTCGCCGACCTGATCACCGCCATCGCCCAGCTGAAGTACCGGGCAGAGATCAAGGACCGGTACACGAGCAGCACCTTCGCCCTCTGGGAGGAGACCCCCCTCGCCCTCGTGGGGAGGGTGATGGAGATCTCGGGGGTGGACGCCATCCCGATCCTGGACAACGAGGGGGTGCTCTCCGGGATCGTCTCCGAGCGTGACCTCATCAAGAACTCCTCCATCGAGGACTCGGTGGAGACCTCGGACTTCTCGAACGGGACGGACGACGACGAGTGGACCTGGGAGAGTATCCGCGACCTCCATACACTCTCCTTCGGCGTCTCCAAGGTGAAGCTCCCTGCCCGGCCGGTGAAGACCGCGATGGTGACCTCAGTGGTCTCGGTGCCGGTGAACTCCGAGATCGGCGAGTGCGCCCTCAAGATGAAGCGGGCCCGGGTGGACCAGCTCCCCGTGGTGAACAGCGACAAGCAGCTCGTGGGGATGCTCTATGACCGGGATATCATCCGGGTCCTCTGCGATGGGGGCCAAGCATAATATTTAAGTGAGAGAAGCGCGTTGTATGGAATTGTCACGCTTTTATAGCTACGGACGTTTTTGAAAAGGAGGTATCTCTATGCAGGAATTGTCTCATGAGACGATGCAGGGGACGACCACGATAGGGCTCGTCTTCAAGGACGGGGTGATCCTCGCCACCGAGCGGCGGGCGACCATGGGCTATCTCGTGGCGAGCAAGAAGGCAAAGAAGGTCTACCAGATCGCGGATCGGATCGGGATGACCACGGCGGGGGGGGTGGGCGACGCCCAGCAGCTCGCCCGGATCATGACTGTCGAGTGCAGCCTGTACCAGATCCGCCGGGGGAGGCCGATCTCGGTGGGGGCCTCCTCGACCCTCCTCTCGAACTACCTGAACCAGAACCGGTTCTATCCCTACTATGTCCAGCTTCTCGTCGGCGGGGTTGACGAGACCGGCCCCTCCGTCTACTCGGTGGATGCCATGGGGGGCGCGACCCGCGAGGAGGAAATCGTGGCGACCGGGTCGGGTTCCCCGATGGCATATGGCGTGCTCGAGGACCGGTTCCGGCCGGACCTGGGGGAGCAGGAGGCGGTGGACCTCGCCGTGCGGGCCCTGCGGGCAGCCATGCGCCGTGACATCGCCTCGGGCGAGGATATCAACGTCGTGGTCATCACCAGGGAGAAGTACGAGGAGTTCATCGTGGAGAACGGCCAGAAACATCCCATTTCTGCCTCTGCATAACTCTTTTTCAAGGGGGACGGTTTTTCCAATGACCATCGAGGATCGTTTACGGGATCTGAAGGAGAAGATCGACGGGATCGTGCCTGCGGGCATCTCGGTTTCGCAGGTGGAGTTCGAGGGGCCGGAGCTCGTCATCTACACCGAGGACCCGAAGAAGTTCGCCGACCAGGCGGACCTCATCAAGATCCTCGCCCGGGACCTCAGGAAGCGGATCGTGGTGCGGCCCACCATCCTCGAGGAACCGGACCGGGCGGCGGGGAAGATCAACGAGGTGGTCCCGAACACGGCGGGGATCACCGACCTCTTCTTCGACGCGGACACGGGCGAGGTCCTCATCGAGGCCGAGAAGCCGGGGGTCGTCATCGGGAAGAACGGGGCGACCCTCCGGGAGATCACGAAGGAGATCGGGTGGACGCCCAAGGTTGTCCGCACACCGCCCATCGAGTCCACCACGATCAAGCAGATCCGGCAGTACCTCAGGTCGGTCAAGGAGGAGCGGAAGACCTTCCTCCGGACCATAGGCCGGCGGATCCACCGGGAGACCACCTCGAAGGACGAGTGGGTCCGGGTCACCACCCTGGGCTGCTGCCGGGAGGTGGGGAGGGCCGCCTTCCTCATCTCGACCCCCGAGAGCAAGATCCTCCTCGACTGCGGCGAGAAGCCGAGCAACACGAACGGCACCCCCTACCTCTATGTACCCGAGATCCACCCCCTCACGGGCCTCGACGCCGTGGTCCTCACCCACGCGCACCTGGACCACTGCGCCCTCATCCCCCTCCTCTTCAAGTACGGGTTCGACGGGCCG
>DATKKN010000024.1:0-6070 GCA_035542895.1 Methanomicrobiales archaeon
CCCGGAACACCCCGTCCGGGCCGTACCGGGACCTCCTCATCAGGGACGGGGCAGAGGTCATGATCCATGATCCCTACGTAGATCGTTTCCCCGGGGTGGATATCTCCCCTGATCTTCGTGAGGTCATCTCGGGGGCCGATAGCATCGCCATCCTCACCGCCCACAACGCCTATCGTTCCCTGGTCCCGGGGGAGGTGAAGGCCTGGAGCGGGGAGGATCACCCGGTCATCATAGACGGGAGGAACCTGGTGGATCCCGACGATTTCATCGCATCGGGGTTCGTGTACAAGGGGATCGGGCGGGGGGATAAGAACCGCCACCCTCTGGCCCGATCCCCTGGAGAATGAATCCGCCGGTACAGGGTCGGGTTCCCTTTCCCGCCGGCGCCCCGGTCCGGTGTTACCCTCCCTGGCAGGATCAGGTGTGCCGGGGTTTTCCGATTCCCCGGTAAATGATGCCCGGCGCCTCCCCGAAGAGATTCCGGCAGTCGATGACCACCGGGGTCCTCATGAGCCCCGCGAGGTCCTGGATCTTTTTTCCCTTGAATTCGTCATGATCCACGAGGAAGACCGCGCAGTCAGAGCCGGAGAGCGAGACCTCGAGTGACGCCTGGGAGATGAATTCCTTGCCTGGGATCGATACCGCCTTCACAAAGGGGTCGTACACCCGCACCTCGGCCCCCAGGCTGTCCAGTTCCCCGAGGATCTTCAGGGAGGGGGATTCCCGCGTGTCATCGATATTCTTCTTGTAGGAGAGGCCGACGAGGGCGATCCTGGCACCCGCCATGGTTCTCCCCGCCTCCCGGAGGCCCCCGTCCACGAGGTTGACCACGTGGATGCGCATGAAGTCATTGATCTCTCCCGAGGTCTCGATAAAACGGGGGATGAAGCCGCAGCGCTTTGCCCTGTAGGCCATGTAATAGGGATCGAGGGGGATACAGTGCCCGCCCACCCCCGGGCCCGGGAAGAAGGGCATGTACCCGTACGGCTTCGAGGAGGCCGCCTGGATCACCTCCCAGGCATCGATACCCATGTGCTCGAAGATCAGGGCCAGTTCGTTCACGAGGGCGATGTTCACGTTCCTGAAGATGTTCTCCATCATCTTCGTTGCCTCGGCTGTCCGGGGATCCCGTACCTCGACCACCTCCGGGACGATGGTCCGGTAGAGGGAGGCCGCGATCCGGGTGCACTCGGGGGTGATGCCGCCCACCACCTTGGGGATTTCCTCGAGCCGGAACCTCGTATTCCCGGGGTCGATCCGCTCCGGGGAATACGCGACCCCGAAGTCCGATCCCGCGCGAAGTCCGCTCCCCTCGAGGAGGGGGACGACGATCTCCTCGGTGGTCCCCGGGTAGGTCGTGCTCTCGAGGATGACGAACATCCCCGGGCGGAGGATCCCGGCGATGGCCCTGCAGGCGCTCTTAACATAGCTCAGGTCAGGTTCTTTTTCGCCGGTCAGGGGGGTGGGGACGCAGATGAGGATGGCATCGCACCCGGCCATGCCCCGGGGATCGGTGGTGGCGATGAAGGACCGGCCGAGGGCCTCCCTGATGGCGCCTGCATCCAGGTACACGATGGGGGTTTCGCCCCGGTTGATCGTACCGACCTTCTCCCGGTTCAGGTCGTATCCCACCACCGGGAACTTCCTCGAAAAAGCGATGGCCAGGGGAAGGCCCACGTACCCGAGGCCGACGATGCCGACCCGGAGCCTTCCTTCCCCGATCAGTTCCCCGAACCTGTCCGCAAGTTGAATGCCCGGCATCGCGTTCTGTTAGAGCTTGCCGGGGGATATCGATAATAATTTCCCTTGAGGCTTCCCCGGAATGATTTATACCCACCGGGGAGACCTATGATCATGCTGGCGTACGCGGGAATCGCACTGCTGTTCCTCGCTGTTTTCCCCTACATCGTATATTTCATCGGAATTTCCCTGGGAAAGCCCTCGGAGGCCCCGGTCCTCCCCGAAGATCTCCCCCCGGTCACCATCATCATCTCCGCGTACAACGAGGAGCAGATCCTTCCCGACCGGGTGAGGAACCTGGAGGAGTCGACCTACCCGAGGGAGAAGCTGGACCTGATCCTCGTCGACGATTGTTCGGGCGACCGGACCGCCGAGGTCGCCCGGGAGGCCCTCGAACGGTCGGGATTCCGGTTCAGGATAATAAGGAACCCTGAAAGGATGGGGACGAACCGGTCGTACAACCGGGCGATCCCCCTCGCCGGGCATCCCGTTGTCGTCACGACCGACGCCGATGTCTTCTTCGAGCCCGGTGCCCTGGCCATGGTCGTGGCGAGGCTCGTCTCTGATGAATCCATCGTCGCAGTTTGCAGCGACCTCCGGCCCGTCCCCCAGGCAACGGGGACGGCGGCCTACGAATCCGTCTACCGGGGGTTTTACGGCAGGATGTGCGACTGGGAGAGCCGGGTGGACTCCACCTACAACTTCAACGGGGCCCTCGTCGCCTTCAGGAAGGACCGGGTGAGCCGCATCGAGGACCGGAGGGGGGCAGACGATGCGAACACCGCGTTCGAGGCCATCAGGAGGGGATTCCGGGCGGTCTACGAGATCCATGCCGTTGTCTACGAGTACATCCCTCCGCATTTCTCTCTCCAGTACAGGCAGAAAATCAGGCGTGCGAAGCGGCTGATCGAGGCTACCCTCTCAAACCTCGATCTCCTGGGCCGGCCCCGCCCTTTTTCCCGGTACTTCTACCCCCTCCGGATCTTCATGTACCTGGCATCCCCCGCCCTGTTCTTCGCGGGCCTCATCCTGGGAGGGGCCGGGATCTTCCTCCTCTCCCCCTCCCTCTTCATCGCCCTCGCGGTGGCCGTCGCCCTTGGCTGGCTCGCGTGGCAGGGGAACTTTCCCCTCGCCTTCGCCCTGAACCAGTTTTACCTCCTCGCCGGACTCCTCCACCTTCCCGGCGAAAGCCGGACCTGGGAGAGCACCACGAAGCGGATCACCGGGTGATGGCGTAGCGGTCGAGGATGAGGGAATCGAGGCCGCTGTTGAGCCAGGTGTGGATGGCATCGGCGGGATGGTAGACCATCGGCTCGCCATGGAGGTTGAACGAGGTATTGAGGACCCCGCCGATCCCGGTCAGCCGGGCGAACTCCTCGAGGACCCGGTAATACCCCGGGTTGAAGGCACTGGCGAGGACCTGGGGCCTGATGGTCCTGTCCTTCGGATGGATTCCGGCGACTATGTCCCGGGCCCCGGTAAGGGTGTCGAAGCTCAGGATCATGTACGGGGAGGGGATCTTCTTCGGGTTCCGGAGGTACCGGCCCTCCCAGGTGTCGAGGACGGTTGCCGCAAAGGGCATCCAGAAGTCCCTCATCTTGATGGCGTCGTTTATCCGCTGGACGTTGGCAAAACTCGAAGGGTTTGCGAGGATTGACCGGTTTCCCAGCGCCCGGGCACCCCACTCGGCCCGGCCGGAAAAGCGGGCCACGATCCGGTCCTCGGCGAGGAGCTCCGCCGTGTAGGGCTCCACCCGGTCCAGTTTCTGGCACTCGAGTCCATGCCGCGCGATCTCCTCCCGGATCGCATGATCATCGAATTCCTCTCCCAGGTACAAGTCCCCGAGGGGGCTGAACCTCGGAACCGTTCCTGTCTCCCGGCAGTGGTCCCGGTAGGCCAGGTATGCGGCCCCGATGGGGTTGCTCTCGTCGCCGCAGGAGGGAACGATGAACAGATCCTCGACCTCAGGGAGCTCGAGGATCCTCTTGTTCAGCTTCACGTTCATGAACACCCCGCCGGAAAGGCAGACCCGGTGGATGCCGGTTTCCCCGATCCCGTTCCTGATCCACCTGAGGACGAGATCCTCGGTGAACTCCTGGAGGCCGCCGCAGATGCTGTCAAACCGCTCGCGGTGGTAGTACTGGCAAAGGAGGGGCAGGCAGCTCGAAGTCGGGGACCAGGTCCTCCGGGCGAAGGACAATCCCCGGACATCGAGCATCCCCGAGAGTTTCCCGGCGACCGGTGCCGAGTACCTGCTCTGGCAGTAGGGCGCCATCCCCATGAGTTTGTACTCGTGCTCGAGGGGGGTCATCCCCAGGTAGTAGGTGGTATTGCTGTAGATGTTCCCAACGGAATGGCCCTCGGGGGTGGCGGCAACGGGAAGGATCCCCCCCTCCCCGTCGGACCGGTACACGGCCGCACACTTCCCGTCGCCGCCCCCGTCGAGGGTGAAGATGAGTACCTCCCCGTCCCGGAACCCGCTCCCGTAGAGGGCGCTCCCCGCATGGGCGAGGTGATGGTCATAGAGCCTGACCTTCCCACCGGGGATTCCCTGCTCCTCGAGAAATTTCCTCCTTCTCCCGGCCGCGTACGCCTGGTAGGCCCGGAAGAGAGGGGATGCCCGGAAGATGTCCCGGGCGGATTTCACGGCCCCGGACCGGCCATAGTACCGGATGAGCCCGGCCTGATCCCGCCAGGGAGGGTTGTGAACGGTGCCGAAGGCGAAGAGATCGATATCATCGAGGGTGAGGCCGCTCCAACGGAGGCACCGTCTGATGGCCTCCCGAGGGAATCCATTGAAGTTTTTCACCCGGTTGATCCTTTCCTCCTGGAGGAGGAACCGGATCCTGCCGTCCACGAGGAGGCTTACCGAGGCGTTGTGATTGTCATGGATGCCCATCACGGTGAAGGAATCGCTCATAAATAACCCGGATCACGAATAATGTAAAAACTCCCGTTTCGTACGCTACGGTTTCGGTTCAGGCAGGATCTCCGGGTAAAGATGGGGAAGAATACTCCATGTAATTTTCGGTGAGAACCATTTAACTCTGATGACGCCCAACCCGATAAGGAGGATAGCATGGCCACTGCCACGGAGATTTTACGGAAGTACCAGACGTACCTCGTCTGGCTCGCCCTCGCGCTCATCGGGATCCTCTGCCTCTGGATCCGGTTGAACCCCCTCAACAACCTCCAGACCCTGGCGGGAGGAGACCCCCTCAACCTGTCCGCGAGCGACGACCCCCTCTACAACTTCCGGCAGGTCGAGATGATCATCCGCAACTTCCCGGGGTACCCGTGGTTCGACCCGATGACCCTCTTCCCCAACGGCCAGACCATCTACTGGGGCCCCCTCTTTCCCACCATCGCCGCCGTCCTCTGCATGATCCTCGGGATGACCACCCGGCCTGACATCGTCTACATCGCCCAGTTCATCCCCCCGCTGATGGCGGTCGCGATGGTCCCCCTCGTGTTCCTCATCGGCAGGAAGATGGTGAACTGGAAGACCGGCCTCCTCGCCGCGCTCTTCATCACCATCGTCCCGGGCCAGTACCTCCAGCGCTCCCTCTACGGGTACTTCGACCACCACATCGCGGAGGTCCTCTTCTCCACCCTGTTCTGCCTGGGCTACATCGCCATCCTCGTCTACACGAAGCGGAACCCGGTGGACTTCGGGAAGCGGGAGAGCCTGAAGATGCCTGCCATCCTCTCCCTCCTCACCGGGGGCGCGTACCTCCTCGGTCTCTACACGATGCCCACGATGATCCTCTTCGCCCTCATCGTGGCGGCCTTCACCGTGGTCCAGTTCGCCTGGGACTACTACCGGCAGAGGCCAAGCGAGTACCTCCTCCTCGCAAACGCCACCATCTTCGCGGTCGCCATCGTCGGCCTCTTCGCCTTCGGGATCAAGCACCCGGGCCTCGTCCTCTCCCGCTACACCGTCGGCCATATCTATGCCTATCTCATGGTTATCCTCGCGACGGCATTCCTCTTCGTCCATTCCCGGTACCTGAAGGGCCGCCCCTGGTACTATTATATCCTCTCCCTCGCCGGTGTCGCCCTGGTCGTCGCCGTCCTCCTCGGCCTCGTCCTCCCGGACATCTACAGCATCCTGATCGCGAGCCTCTTCTCCTTCTTCGGGACGTACGCGACCACGCTCACCGTCCAGGAAGCACGGGGCTGGGATCCCACCCTCGCCTGGATGACCTTCCAGTACGGGCTGGTCCTCATGGCTCTCGGTATGATCGCGGTCATCTACCGGAACTGGCGCGAGGAGCACCCCGACCAGATCTATGTCCTCGTCTGGTCGCTCGTCATCCTCTTCTCCACC
>DATKKN010000025.1:0-5496 GCA_035542895.1 Methanomicrobiales archaeon
TGGTGAGACTCCGGGAGTCGGCGCGATAGTCCATCGATACATGGTACCAGATCCCATCGGTGAACTGGACTGTCGGCCTGCCGGAGGAGAGGTAGTAGGAGGAGGCCTCCCGCCGCTGGTTCTGCCCGTCGATGGACCGGAGCCAGATGAGCCTTCCGTACGGCCCGTTCTCGAACTCGGTGAATATGGTGAGCCGCTGGTTCGATACCTGGTCGTTGTCCCCGAGCCCGAACTTCACGCTCGCCTGGTAGTCGGTCCTCTGGGGGAGGATGTCGAAGGCGAGGGTGAAGGATTCCCCGTCGTAGGGTACTTTGATGTTCACGTAGGCCCCGCTCCCGTCCCGCATCAGGTAATGGAAGGCGCCCGTCACGGGGTCGTAGTAGTTCGTCGACGGGTTGTTCGTCGACCAGTGGGGATCGGTTGAGAAGTCGGTGCTGTAGACGAGGTTCTCCCCGAGGGGTGATGCCTGCGAAGGGAGCATGAGGAGGCAGATCGCAACGAGGACCAGGTATACCGTGCGCGCTCTGAAGACTCTGGTGATCCGTGTACTCATGGTCGTTCCTCCTTTGTCCTGGAGCTACCGTGGAACCTCCCGGTTTAAATGCCTGTCAGGTAAGCGGATACGCCTGAAATGGCCGGGTTTCCATCGGAGAAGGGGGCCGGGGCGCTCCCGGGAGGTTTCCTGCAAAAAACCGGGGGGGTTACCGGAGGCAGCCGGTCTTGGAAGAATCGGGCTTCCGACCATGGAAAGGTCGTCCCAGCCGGCAGGTACCTCCTCAGGGTTAAGGCTTTCTCGGGTGTCTTCCGGTCCGGCCCTGCAGGGAATTCTGGTCATGCTCAACGGGTTCCGGTTCCACTCTACCGGAGGACAGGCCACAAAATCCCCGGACACATTATTTATCCAAAGGAAGCAGAAACTCCCCTGAGTGCCTGTCCATGACCGATGAAACGGACCTCTCCCGCATCGGGGTTTCGCTCCCCCAGAAACTTCTCGATCAATTTAACGAGATACTCACCATCCGTGGTTACTCCTCGCGCTCCGAGGGGATACGGGATGCCATCCGGGCATATATTACCCACTATCAATGGATGTCTGATGTGAAGGGTGACCGGCAGGGAGTCATTACGATGGTATACGACCATCACCAGAAGGGCCTGACACAGATGCTCCTCGATATCCAGCATGATTATGCCTACGTGATCCAGGCCTCGCTCCACTCCCACATCACCCATGATCGGTGCCTGGAGGTCATCCTGCTCCGGGGCGAGGGGTCGGAGCTCAAGCACGTGACCGAACGGCTCATGTCCCAGAAAGGGGTAGAGTCCGTGAAGCTCACCACGATAGCCGTGACCGAATAGGTACTCCAATTCGACTATCCCGGGCAGGGGAGCCCTCCCCCTTCTATTCCAGCCTTTTCAAAGGATTGCCGGGTATACCCACCTCGTCGTGTTTGACTCGGGCAGGAATCGGGCCGCGTACATATCCAGGTCGGCCTGGGGATCGACATCCCTGAAGAGGTCCGGGTGTTCCAGCTTCGCCATGGCAAGCATCCCGGTAAAGGCCCGCGGGCCATAGACCATCTCGTTCAGGAAGATGTAAACCCGGCCCTCACGGACGGCCTCGATGCCTGCCATCCCGGGCCTCCCACCCATGCCCTGGCTGAGGAGGGCATAGTCCTCGTTCTTCACGGTTTGGGAGACGACCTTGTAGATGAGGGAGGGGTTCTCCCGGAGGAGCCACTCGGCGCTCACCTTCGGGGCAGAGGTATTGAGCATCGCAGCGATGTTCCTGCCCCCCGTGATCCCGATCAGGAGATCTCCCCCCGATCCGGCGGCCTGGGCGGTCCAGTCGGTGTAGGACTCGAAATACACCCTCGGCTTCTCTTCCTCTGGGAGGTTCGTGGTGCGGTTCGCGACCATGGCAACAAGGGGTTCCAGGAATCCTGCGTACGCCTCTGCCCCTGATCGATCGCCGGTCAGGACACCAAGCTGGCGGGCGTCGGCCGCGAGGGTGTTGATCCGGTAGCAGTCCAGGTACACGAGGGTGATGTTGGCCGCGGCCAGCTTGTCGGCATTCTTCGGCTTCGTGGTGCCATAGGTGATGATGACATCGGGGTGCAGGGACAGGATCGTCTCGGCATCAGGAGCCTGCCAGGACCCGACAGAGGGCAGGCTCTCGAACCGGTTCACGAGGACCGGGTACCCTTTCACCGAATCGGTGACTCCCACGATCCGGTCCCCTGCCCCGATGGCCACCAGGAGTTCTGCCGCGTTCCCGTTCGCGACCACGATGCGGTGCGCCGGGCCTGGGAGCGTGACGGGTGTCCCATCCGACTGGGTGATGGTTATCCCCGGGGAAGGGCCATGGTCCGGGCGGTCTCCCCCGGACAGGCACCCTGCGAGAGCGGCGACGATACACAGGACAAAGAGCCCCGCAGCGAGGTTGTTTCGGGGCCGGGCATGGTTTTTTCGTGCGGTCATGGATTCACCTAAACGGTCACGTGACGGAAGACATGGAGGCATACCGCGAGGACTCCGGCGATGAGGATGCAAAGGATGCCGACCGGGGCGAGAGGCATCCCTCCCGCGGTGACGGCACGCATGCCGTCGATGGCGATGGAGAGAGGGTTTACCGCGGCGATGGCCCGGAGCCATCCGGGCATCGCGCTGTAGGGCATGAGGGCGCTGCTCGTGAAGAAGAGGGGCATGGAGATCATGGTGTTGAATGCGGCGTAGGAGTCATGGTCGTCCAGGTACAGCGCCACCGTCGTGGCCGCGGCCGAGAAGAGTGCCCCGAAGAGGAACAGGATGAGGTACATGAAGGCGTACTGGGCGGGGGAATAGAGGGAGGCACCGATGAGGACCGCGATGACGAGGACGATGGTCGCCTGGATGGCGCCCCGGAGGGTGATGAAGAGGATCTTCCCGAAGAGGATGGACTCGCGGGGTGCCGGGAGCGCGAGGAACTTGTTCAGGAACCCGAGCACCTTGTCGAACATGAGGAGTCCACCTCCCTGGAGGGAGGTCGAAAGAACGGTGAGGACCAGGATACCGGGGGTGATAAAGTCCAGGTAGTGGTCCGTGAACCGTATCGGGAGAGCGAGCCCGACGAAGATGAGCCAGGCCGCCGGCATGACCAGGTGGGAGACGAGTGCCACCCTCCCCCGGACCCACCTGGTCAGGTCACGGCCGACGTAGGCGAGGAGCCGCCTCATCCGCGCCTCCGCAGTATCAGCCTGAACCGGTGGTCGTCGAAGGGCATCGCTGGATCCTGGGAGCCCACCGACCGGATGAACACGTCGTCCAGCGTCGGCTCCCGCCTCCCTATCTCGTGAACCGGGATGCCCTGCCGGTCCAGTTCCCGCTGGATCAGGTCAAGGCCTTCACGCCCGGGCGGTGCGGCGAAGGTGAGGAGGTCTCCCCGCCGCCCCATGAAGGTCACGCCAGGGATTTCCCGCGGGGTGAAGTCTCCCGTGATCCGGGCGGCGACGGTCTCCCCCGGGACCGAGGCCTTCAGGGAGGCCGGCGATCCCAGCGCGACGATACTGCCCCGGTCCAGGAAGGCCACCCGGTCGCAGACCCGGTCGGCCTCGTCCATGTAATGGGTCGTGACAAAGACGGTCACCCCGTCGTGGCGAAGGGAGGTGATGTGCTCCCAGATCCGCATCCGCGCGGCGACATCGAGGCCGATGGTGGGCTCGTCGAGGAAGAGGACCTCGGGCTCGTGGACCAGGGCCTGGGCGAGCTCGAGCCGGCGCCGCATCCCGCCGGAGTACGTGGCGGTGCGGTCGTCTGCCCGGTCCGAGAGGCCCATGAGAGAGAGGGCCTCGTCTGTCCGGTCTCGTGGTCCGGGCACGCCGTAGAGCCGGGCAAAGAGGAGGACGTTCTCCCGACCGGTGAGCCTGACATCCACGGCCATCTCCTGCGGCACGTAGGAGATTCGTTCCCGTACTGCCGATCCGTTCCGGACCACATCGAGGCCGCAGATCCGGGCCGACCCCGAGCTGGGACGAAGGAGGGTGGTGAGTATCTTCACCGTCGTGGTCTTCCCTGAACCATTGGGCCCGAGGAGGCCGAAGATCTCCCCGTCGACGGACAGGGAGAGGTCCCGGACGGCGCAGAGGTCGCCGTAGAACCGGGTGAGCGCCTCGGTCTCGACGGCCGTCATCCTCCCTCTCCCCGCGGCCCCGCCCCGGGCCTGTCCTCCCGGGAGGACTCCGGCGCCCCGCCCCTGTGCACCTCGCGGAGCACCCGTTCCAGGGACCGGGACCAGTCGGCAACATCGCCCGCCGTGTAGATCTCCACGCTCCCCCCCTGGAGGTCCCCGCCGGCCATCCGGTCCTCCATCCAGGACTCGATCTCCAGGTACACCCCCTCGACGGCGGCCTTCACCTCGGGGTCTGCCTCCCAGAGCCCCCGCCGCTCTGCCTCGAGGAGCCTGCGGGCGATTTCCTCGAGGCCCCAGGGGTTCTCCTGCCGGAAGAACTCCCGGTTCACGGGGTCCATGACGAAGGTCCGGGCGATGCTGTCGAAGATGCCGTCGTCCACCTCCCGGGTCGAGGCCTCCCAGCCGTACACCCGGGTGATCCGGCGGGTCATCTCCGATGCCCCCCGGTACCCGTGGGCCTTCATGCCCTCGATCCAGGCCGGGTTGAGGAGCCTCGCCTGCACCACGCGCCGGATCTCGTCGGCAAGAGTCCTCACCTCGGCACGGTGGGGGTCGCGGGTATCCCCGTAGTAGGCCTTCACCTCCTTCCCGGAGAAGTGGCGGGCGGCGGCCGTCATCCCTCCATGGTTCCCGTAGTAGCAGCAGCACCCGAGGAGGTCGTGTTCATCGGAAACCACCTTGTTGAACGTGAGGGAAACGGAGCCAAGGGACCGGGCGAACTGCCGGTGGGCCTCCCTCCCGGCAAGGCCGGTCCCGTAGGCGTAGCCGTTCGTCGCAAGGTAGATCTCGGCGAGGTCCTTCTCCTCCCGCCATGCCGAGGCAAGGACCGCGAGGTTCACACCCGAGGTATAGGTCCCGGGCATGGATCCGAAGATCCGGGCAGTCGCATCCCGGAGATCTTCGCCTGCATCGAGGGCAGCCCGGACATGCCTCCTGACGGCGTTCACCCCGGGGTCCTCCTCGAGGGCTGCAACGGCGCGTACCGCGTCGTCCAGGAGGGCAACGACCCCGCTGAAGTTGTCCCTGATGATCCCCGAGATCCGGACCGAGATGTCCACCCGGGGCCTGCCGAGCCTCTTCAGGGGGACGGACCGGGTGCCCTTCACCCTCCCGCCGGCGTCCCACACCGGCTCCACCCCGAGGAGGGCGAACATCTGGGCGAGCCCCTCCCCGTCCGCCGAAACGAGGTCGCTCGCCATCCAGTAGAAGGCCACCGTCTCCGGCCATTCTCCATGCTCCTCGCGGTACCGGCCTGCGAGTCGCTCCGCGAGCCGCTGCCCCACCCGCCATGCCGCCTTTGTCGGTACCCGGGCAGGGTCAAGGGAGTG
>DATKKN010000026.1:0-8799 GCA_035542895.1 Methanomicrobiales archaeon
TCTTGATCCGGTCGATGTTCCCGATGGTGATCTCCCGCACCACGACCGCCCCGAGGCCGTTCCCCAGGATGATGAGGGGGACCGAGAGGGTGAAGGCAAATGCCCCGAGGACCCCGTCGATGGAGAAGGTGGCATCGATGACCTCCAGGTAGAAGAGCTTCGAGATGTCGGTGAGGTGCGTGTTCATGAGGCGCTTCTCCTGCCCCTCGGCATTCTGCCGGAAGCCATGGACGATGAAAAAAGCGGTGGAGCCGACGACCGCGGAAAAGGCCATCAGCGGGTTCTTCATGAGGGCGAGCCAGACGATGAGGGCGAGGAGGACGGAAACGGTGGCATAGAACCAGACCCCCTTTGTCTGGATGTACCGCTCGCCCCGGAGCCCGAAGTGCTTCTCCTCGAGGAAGAGCCAGTGGAAGAAGAGGAAGACGAGGAAGGTGCCCCCGCCGATGAGGAGGATGGGCGCCGAGGACTCCACCGCATCCATCACGACGGGGTCGCTTGAAAAGGCGGCGGTCAAGGCACCGATCGGCCCGAGGGACGGGACCGTGGCCCAGACAATGAACCAGGGGAGCAGCCCCCGGATGACAAAGACCGCGGCGAGGAGCCCCCAGGTGAGGAACCAGCGCCGTGCCCGCTGCCCCATGGTGGAGAGGACCTCGGCGTTCACGATGGCGTTATCGATGGAGGAGATGGTCTCGAAGAGGCAGAGGCCGGCGATCGTGATGAGGATCGAGATGATATCCATGGCTCTCTCGGAGTCCTTGCCAGGACTTCAGCGGGATCAGACGGGCGGTGGCTGCCGGCCTGGCGGGTGGGGGGCCTGCGGGGCCGGCCGCTGCGGCTGTGCCGGAGGTTGCGGCGGAGGCGGTATGGAGGACGGGGGCCGGGGCGGAGGCGGGGGCGGGGGAGGAGGTGAAGCCGGCGGGGATTGCGGCGAGGTATCCGGCTTTCCGTCCATGTTCACGACCTGGTCGACGAAGGTGGTGAGCTGGGAGAGGAGGATGGGGTCAAGGCCGTCCTCGACGGCAAGGAAGATCCCCGCCATGTCGAGGATCTTCAGCTTGCTCGACACGAAGTGGATGAACTTCGAGAGGTTCGCCGAGGGGAGGTAGATGAGCATCGTGGAGACCGAGTCAAGGAGGATGGCCGCCTTCCGCCCGGACATCTCCTTCAGCGAGTCTCCGATGGCGATGCCGAGCTGGGTGAGGTCCGAGGGGCTGCTCGTGAACCGGGCACCCGGTATCCCGGAGGGCACCTCGCCGATGGCATACTTGGTGATTGCGTCAATGAACCGGAGCTTCGAGAGGTCGATGCCGTCCTTCTCGTACGCCTTCCTCAGGATGGAGTAGGGCTGGTTCGTGGTCACGACGATGACCACGTACCCCCGCGCGAGCAGGCCCCGGATGAGGGAGCTCGAGTTCTCCTTCAGCCTGTCGGCTGACGAGAGGCAGAGGTATATCTTGTCCCTGTCCAGCCTGTCGAAGGAGAACGTCATCAAAGGCCCCGCTACCTCGTGAGGTACCTCCGGTACGATTCGGGGATGTCTTTCTTGCCTTGCAGGATGGCACGGTTCAGGTAGTTGAGATTCTCGATGATCTGCTCGGTATTCCTGATCTGCACGGAGAGGAGCACCTTCAGGTCCTCGGGGGTCACCTCGCCCTTCCCCACCTGGAGCTGCATCTCCTTGAGCTGGTCATGGACGATCTCCACGGGGTGGCGGAGGCGCATCGCGGCCTCGTTGATGAAGGCGAGGAGGGCACGCTCGGCCTCCTTCCGCTGGGTGATGTCCCGGGCAATGGTCGCGGTCCCGATGACCTGCCCGTTCGCATCTTTCAGCTGGGCGACGGAAAGGGAGACCTCGACCCGGCTCCCGTCCTTCCTGAGGCGGACCGTCTCGTAGTGCTGGATCCGCTCGCCCTGGGAGAGCCGCTCGAGGACCTCGATCATCTCGTGGTGGAGCTCCGGCGGCACGATCCGGGACATGGGCTGCCCCTTCATCTCGGGGTCTGTGTAACCGAACAGGGACTCTGCGCCGGGGTTCCAGCTCACCACGGTCCCGTCGAGCTCGGTGCTGATGATGGCCTCCTCCGAGGACTGGACGATTGAGGCGAGGAGGGCCCGGATCCCCTCCATCTTCCTCCGCTCGGTGATGTCCCGGGCGATGAGGAGGAGGGCCGGCGCATTGTCGAACTCGATGAACCGGCAGCTGATCTCCACCGGCATGTAGCTCCCGTCCTTCCGGACA
Organism: Methanomicrobiales archaeon; assembly: GCA_035542895.1. Classification (GTDB taxonomy): domain Archaea; phylum Halobacteriota; class Methanomicrobia; order Methanomicrobiales; family JACTUA01; genus JACTUA01. The sequence goes on from DATKKN010000026.1 coordinate 2,246, forward strand.
TGGACGGTGTCGAAGGTGGAGCGGCCCCCCCTCATCATCTCGAGGAATCCCCCGTTCTTCACCTCGTCGATCCAGTCCATGAGGAGGCCCTTGAAGGGCGGCGCCTCGATGTCCCGGGGGTTCATCTGCAGGAACTCATCGCGGGTGAACCCGAGCTGGTCGCAGGCCGCCCGGTTCACCTCGAGGAAGTGGCCGGAAAGGTCCTGGATGAAGATGGCATCGCTCGCCGAGTCAAAGAGGGTCCGGTACCGCTTCTCGGACTCCCGGAGGGCGATCTCGGCCTTCTGCCGCTCGGAGATATCGAGGAAGGTCTCCAGGAGGTATGGTTTCCCGCCCAGGTTCACGGGGACGACGGTCTTGATGATGGGCCGCCTGTTCCCGTCGACCTGGAGGAGGACCCGCTCGGCATGGTCGATGTTCTCCCCGAGGTCGGTGACCGGGCAGTTCTTCTCCTCGGCCGGGCAGATGAACCGGTGGCAGACCTTCCCGATGATCTCGGACTTCGGGGCCCCGATCATCTCCGCCGCCGCCGGGTTCACGTCGGTGATGATATGGCTCACCGGGTCCACGACGAGGACCCCGGCCCCGATGGACTCGATGAGGGTCCGGAGCCGGGCCTCGCTCTCGGCGAGGGCGTCCCGGGTCTGCACGAGCTCGGTCACGTCCAGGAGGGTGCCCATGTAGGCGGGCCGCCCCTGGAAGGTGGTCCGCGACCCCAGGATCTCGACCCAGATGGTCCTCCCGTCCTTCGTGAGCGTGCGGACCAGGGACTTGAAGGGCTTCGCGTCGGGGGTGTCCAGCTGGTGGAACTGCTCCCGCATCACCTGCCAGTCGTCGGGGTGGACGAGGGTTTCGAGCCCCATCCGGTCAGGGAGCTCGTTCGGGCCGTACCCGTGGATCTCGGCGAAACGGGGGTTCACGTACCTGAACTTGCCCTTCTCGGTGAGGTAGATGCCGAGGGGGGAGTTCTCGGTGATGTCCCGGAACTTGGCCTCGGATTCGTTCAGCCGGAGCGAGAGGGAGGAGGCGATGAACCCGACGGTGACAAAGACATAGAAGTGGACGGTCCCGGCAGCAAGGACCGCAGGCGTTATGAGGGTGGGGTTGAGGAAGGCAAAGGCATAGGTGAGGAAAAGGTAGGCACCGCCGAGGAGGACCGAAAAGATGGTTCCCCGCCGGGGGTAGAGGTAGGATACGATGATGATCGGGAAGTAATACAGGTGGGGATAGACCGCAAAGGCCCCCTCCTTCAGCCCGACAAGCGTGGCCGTGAGGGCCGCCCCGGTCGTGCCGAATATAACGACATACCAGAAATAGTCCTTCGTCTGCCTATGCTGCTCTGCCATAAATCGCCTTCCTCCGGGTTACGGACTCGCTTCTACATTATTATAAAGTGCAGGTACTAAAATCCTTTATCCCTGAACATTGTCAATTTCTTGCCCGGAGGATAATTTTCCAGTGGAACCGGGGCAGCGGGGGGCCAGTTTCCTGAGGATTTGGACCATGACTTCCCCCTCACTCCGGCCCCCTCAGGGGGATGATGCCTCTCTCCGGACATCCCGGGCATCCCTGACTGTGACCTCCGTCTTCCCCTGGAAGACCTGGACAATCCCGTAGATCCGGACCGAATCGTTCACCCGGAGGCCGACCTCCCGGGAGGCAGGCGACGGGATGAACACCCGGGTGCCGTTCACGGATACGAGTAGGTGGCCGCCGGTGGAGGTCGGGGCGACCGACCCGACGACCCCCGTGACAACGACAAGGTCCCCCTCCCTGGAACGGTCGCTGAAAGGGGAGGCGAAGGGGGCATTCCCCATGGCATCGAGGACCAGGTGACCTGCGAGGAGGATGGCAAGGACGGCCCCAAGGAGGAGGAGGGCAGTTCGCTCCGGATGCTCGAGCACGAGGGAGGGTTCCCGGCAGGGAAGATAAACCCCGAGGATCCGGATCTCCTAGCCCACCCCTCTCCCCCACGATACCCGGTCCCAGAACCGTTCATGGAGGAAGTAGAGCCCGGTCGTATAGATGTTGCTCACCACGACGAACCCGAGCGCGATCTCGATCCTTCCCGTGAAGAAGTACACGGCAATGAAATCGGCGACAACGACGACGACCCGGTAGCTGACCGCCTTGACGACGGACCGGCCGAGATACTCCCTGAAGGCCCCACCGTTCACAGGCAAACACCCTGCCCGTTGGGAGGGTTGCCCGGGACGGGATATATAGTCTCGGAGAGACGGTTCCGGCTCTCCCGCCGGATCCTTATCCCTTCCTCCGCCAGAGGAAGACGAGGAGGACGACGATCACCGCACCTGTTACGGCGAACTTCGCGAGATCCGGCCCGGCAGGCCCTCCCCGGTCGGTGGCCCTGTACCAGTCCTCGTCGAAGACCGAGGAATAATAGGCACCGATGGCGGGGCTGTCCAGGATCACTCCGGCCTCCCGGTTGAAGTTCGGGGAGTTCCCGTTCCAGTTGATGGAGGAGATCAGCACGAGGTGCCGGTCGACGATTACCCCCTTCGTGTGCACCGCCTCGAGGTTGGCCGGCCCGGGTTCCAGGATCCGGGCCGAGAGAGGAAGGCCCTCCCGGCCGGCGAGATCGTTCACCAGGCCCGCCATCTCGTCGTTGTCTGCCGGGCCTTCATCGTTATACCGGCTCCCGTCGAGGAGGATCCTCACGCCGACCCCTCGCCGGGACGAGTTCACCGCCGCCGAGAGGAACGGGTCGAGCTCGTCGCCGGAGGCGTTCCTGATGGAGGCCTGCTCGATCTCGATTCCCTCCCGGGCCCTCTCGAGGAGGGCGAGGATCTCCCCGCTCGTGTCGGGGGCGAGGATCGGGGTGACCGTCACCCCCGTCGCCCGGAGCGGGGGAAACTGCGCCTGGTAGGAAACCGGGGTCGAGGACGAAGGCTCGACCGGGGGCGGCAGGTAGGGAACGACGTCTCCCCCATGGACATCTGCGGAGAAGACCTCCCCGAAATAGGTGGCAACACCCGTATCCTCGATGAATACCCCCCACCCCCGGTTCCCCCGGGAGCCGGGCACCGGGTACCCGGTCATGCCGAAGTTCTCGGTCGAGAGGAGCAGGTTCTCGCCATCTATGACCATGTACTTTGCATGGTTGAACCGGTACCGGGCATGGGCGGTGGAGGTCGTGCCCATGGAGAGCAACGGGATCCCGGAGCGGTTGAGGGCCGCGGCAACGGCCTTTTCTTCGGGCCTGATACCGCCGACCGGCCCCCCTTCGAGGAGAACCAGGACCGGGACCCCCCGGTTCCGGGCTGAGATGAGGAGGTCGCCGATGCGGGAGCCCGTGAGCTCGTAGGCATTCACCAGGATATCACGCCGGGCCCCCGAGATAGCACTCTCGAGGACGGAATAGGAGGAATCGGGAGAGACAAAGGCGGTGACGGTGACATTTGTATAGGTTTCCGGTAAAAACCTCGACTGCCCGAGCAAGAGGATACGGGGATCCCATCCTGTGCCCGTGAGGAAGTGGACCTGTCCCTCGCGGGGGTGGAAGTCCCCCGGCCAGTGGATCGACTGGATGACCTCCCCGCCGACCGACAGGATCAGCTCGTCCCCCTCGTTTGCCGGGGCATAGCGGCCTGCCTTCACCAGGTCCGGGACTGCCGCGGAGGTGTTCTTGAGCTCGAAGTCGGGGAGGTTGCCGTGAACAGAACAGAAGGCCACGGCCTCCTCGGCGATAATGACCCGGCCCCGGATGATCGCCCCGTTCGGGAAGGAGATGTTGCCCTCCCCGTCGGAGATGGTGACATTCGAAAGGGGCCCCGTCCCCTCCAGGACGAGGTAGGCGTCGGCATCCCGGGGGAGATAGGTGTCGGGACAGAACTCGACGATCCTGAGGGCGGACGCCGCCGGAAGGGCAAGGATGAGGAGAATTGGAACAAGGACGATGAGGGACCGGCGCATCACGGATGAGTATGCACCTCCCTTTTATGAAGGCCGCGATCTGATCTCCTGATCATGGGATCGCGAGACCAGGCGCTCGTGGTGAAAGTGGGAGGAAGCCTTTTTTCGGAAGCCGGGCGCATTGCCCAGGTGCTCGCAGAGGCCGGCCGGCCCATCCTTGTCGTGCCTGGAGGCGGGCCGTTTGCCCACCTCGTCAGATCCATGCGGATCCCCGATGAACAGGCCCACTGGATGGCAATCCTTGCGATGGACCAGTTCGGCTGGTACCTCGCTGCAGGAGGGTTCCCGGTCACCCATGATCTTGCCCTCCCCCGCCGGATGGAGATCCTCCTCCCCTACCGGGTCATGCATGAGAGGGACCCGCTTCCCCATACCTGGGACGTCACCTCCGATACCATCGCGGCGTGGGTGGCAAATGAGATCGGTCTCGATCTCCTCATCCTCAAGTCCGTGGACGGTATCACGAGGGAGGGGGAACTCGTTTCCCGTATAAGCGAGCCCCAGGTGGCCGGTGAGGTTGACCCCTGCCTCGTCCCCTTCGCCCTCGCCAACCGGGTGAGGACCACCATCCTGAACGGGCGGGTGGAAGGCAGGATAAGCGACTTCCTTGAGGGGAGGGAGGTTCGCGGTACCGTCATCGAGCCAAGGCTTTAATTCCCGGGAGGGTTAGATTATAAAGAATCCTTTGGGAGCCGGTGAATGGAAGACAAGAAGTGTACCTCCTGCAGCGCCCCCCTCGCGGAGCAGGGGGCGGCGGAGTTCGGGTGCCCCGAGTGCAAGACCGTGATCCGCCGGTGCGTCCGCTGCAGAATGCAGAGTGTCCCGTACGTCTGCCCGAAGTGCGGATTCGGGGGGCCGTGAGGGATGGGAAAGGTAGTCGCCCTCGTCCGCATCATGCCCGAGTCGGTGGACGTGGACATGAAGAAGCTCGAAGCTGACCTGCGGAAGAAGCTCCCGTCCATCCAGGACGTGGGTGTCGAGCCCATCGCCTTCGGGTTAAAGGCCCTCAAGATCGCGGTGATCGTCGAGGACAGCGAGGGCGGCACCGAGGCGGTGGAGAAGGTCCTCGCCGGCGTGCCGGGCGTCTCGCAGGCCGAAACGGTCTGCGTGAACCGGATGATCTGAGATCCGGTCAACCCTTTTTTTTCAGTAATCAGAAAATATCCGGATTTTCCAGTCCAACCTGATTTTCGGCCCCCGCGTTCCGTGGGAATTCTTTCGAGGCCTGGTGGATTTTACGCCGATTCTCGTATCCAGGGACGCTCTACCCCGCCCACCGCCCCCACCGCCGCCCATCCTTTTTTTCGGAGATAGCAGGACGGAAAGAGCGAGAGCTTCAGGGCCATTTCTAAGGTCAGAAAAGGCTGATCAGTGAGGAAAGCAGTGGTCATTCCATTCCCAGCCCATCGAGGACCTCCTTCGTGATCCCCCGGATCTTCTCAACGGAGTGCTTGAACGCCTCGACCTCGGAATCCTCGATCCGGATCGGGACCGGGAACACCCCGCTCCGGTTCATCCTGGCCGGAGCCCCGATGCAGATATCCCCGATGCCGTGGATATCCTCGACGACATAACGGGAGACCGTCAGGATCCGGTTCTCGTTCCCCAGGATGGTGTGGACGAGGGTCGCGATGGCCTCGCCGGGGCCGTAGGTGGTCGCCCCCATCTTCCGGATGATCTGCTCCCCGGAGCTCTTGACGGTGGCGATCATCTCCTCCTTCGGCAGGGTCGAGAAGGCAGGGAGGTTCTCGACCTGGATGCCGCCGATGGTGGTCGCCGACCAGAGGGGGACCATGCTGTCCCCGTGCTCCCCGATGATCCGGGTGTGTACCTCGGAGACGTGGACCTTGAAGAACTCGGCGATGAGGGACTTCAGGCGCATGGAGTCCAGGTGGGTGCCGAGGCCGAAGACCCGCTCGGGCTGCATCCCCGAGACCTTCAGGGCGACGGTGGTCAGGACGTCCACCGGGTTCGTGACCATGAAGATGATCGCGTCGGGGGCGACCCGGCTGACGGTCCGGGCCATGGGCGCCACGACCCGTGCATTCTCCATCGCGAGGTCGAGCCGGTCCTGGCCCGGGTGACGGGGGACGCCCGCCGCGCAGACGACGATGTCCGATCCCCTCAGGTCGTCGAGGTCCACCGACCAGCCGATGTCGATATCGCTCCCCCGGGCAGCGAAGGAGTCCTGGAGGTCCCGGGCGAGGCCGTCGAGCCGCTCCTCGCCGCCCTCCCGGCCCACGAGGAGGATTTCCCCGACGTAAGGGTCATGGGAAATGGCATGGGCTGCGAAGGACCCCATCCGCCCTGTGGCGCCGAGGATCGCGACCGTTGCCATGGTAATCGTGAAGTGGGGACACGTCCTCGGTGGGCACCACGTACCCTGCTCCTGTCGGCGCAGCCCTCCTCCACCCCGCTCCCCCGTGGGCGCCAGATGTCCGCGGTGAGTCTGCTCCCTTCCGGGCCTGAACCGGTCTCCACGGCAGCAGGTCCCCGCCCCCTCCGGGGCATCGATCCCTGTCCATTGACCTCACAGGACGAGGCTTCTTTGTCAGGTTGCACAAAACGTGGGCAGGTCGCCGGTGTCTCCCTCGGACTTCGCCCCCCGCGTGCCGGCGGTT
>DATKKN010000027.1:0-3375 GCA_035542895.1 Methanomicrobiales archaeon
GAGCATCTGGTCCCTGAGGCCGTAGACCTTCACCTCGCGGCCCTTCTGGGACCACCGTTTCTCGACGATGGTGATGACCCCGGCATCCACCAGGTTCTCCAGGTGGTACTGGACGGTGGTGATGGGGATCGAAAGCGACTCGGCGATCTGGGTGGAGGCCTGGCTCCCGTCCTTAAGGAGCTGGAGGATCTCCCCCGCCGTTTTGCTCGCGATGGCCTTCGCGATCTTCTGGGCCTTCTCGTCGCCGGGCTCGAGGATTACGACCCCACCGCCCCCGGGCGTAGCGGGGCTCGTCCCGTCAGGCATTAAGCACCTCCTCCCGGATGGCGGAGGGCTGCAGGCTATCAAGCATGCAGCATCCTCCGGATCTCCTTCATCGCGAGATCGAGGGCCTCGCCGACGGCCTCTGCTTTCGGGCCGCCGCCCTGGGCCTTCTTCGGGTTCCCGCCGCCCTTCCCGCCGAGGGCGGCGCAGACCTTCCCGACGAGATCCGCGGCGCTCACCCCCTCCTTCCCCGAGGCCCCCGCGACATGGACCGGCCCGCTCCCGCCGGCGAGGACGGCGATCCCGCCCTTATCGGCGATTTGCTGGGCGAGGGCAACGAGGTCCCGGGGCGCGAGGTCGATGCGCCGCACGAGGACCGGAACCCCCCCGATCAGCTCGGGCTCTGCGGACTTTGCCTCGAGTTCGGCAAGGCGGGCCCGGATGCGCTCGATCTCCTTCCCCCGCTCCTTCCACTCGGTGAAGAAGCGGGTCGCGGAGGCGGGAAGGTTCTCGGGCTGGACCGAGAGGACGCCCGAGGCGTCGGTCAGGAGCTTCCCGACCCGCTGCATGTGGTAGAGGGCAGCGATGCCCGCGGCGAACTCGATCCGCTCCACCCCGTCCTGGATATGCTCGACCCGGATGACCTTGACGGCCCCCACCTCCCCGGTGGAGTGGCAGTGGGTCCCGGCGCAGGCCTGGACCTCACCGTCGACCTGCACCACCCGGATCTCCTTCCCCGGCGGGACGCCTCCCTGGTAGAGGTCGAAGCCGAACTTCCGCTCGGCCTTGTCCCGCTCCTCCCAGCGGATATAGACCGGGAGATCCTGCATGACCATCCGGTTCGCCTCGACCTCGATCTTCGCGAGCTCCTCCGGGGTGATGTGCTTGAAGTGCCGGATGTCGAGCCGGGACGACTCGCTCCCCTTCTGCGCCCCCGCCTGGTGGATGTGGCTCCCGAGGACGAGCTTTGCCGCATGGAGGAGGATGTGGGTCCCCGTGTGGTGGCGCATGAGGGAGAGCCGGCGCTCCTCGTCGAGCTTCCCCTTCACCCGCTCGCCCTTCTTGATCACCCCGCCTTTCGTCTGGTGGAGGATCACGTCCCCGAGCTTCACCACGGACTCGACCCGCGAGATCCCCTCGGAGGCGACGATTGTACCAGTGTCCGAGGGCTGCCCGCCTCCCTCAGGGTAGAAGAGGGTAGCATCCATCACGGCAAACCCGTCGAAGTAATCGAGGATCGTGGCCTCGAACTCCATCTCCCCGGGGGACTCGTAGTAGAGCGGCCGGGTGGGCGGGAGCTCCCTCGCCCGGTCCCGGTACTGGGCGAGCTGGTCCTCCGCGGCATCCGCCTCACCGGCGTGGAGATCCGCAATCCTGGAATAGAAGTCGTCCGGGACATCGGCCCCGACTCCCTCCTGTGCCGCGAGCTCCTTCACCGTCTCGGGGGGAATGCCCTGGGAGTCATAGAGGGTGATGACCTCGGCAAGGGGAATGGGCTGGGACCTTTTCCGGTACGAATCGGCCATCCGCTGGACGATCCGCCCGCCCCGCTCCAGGGTCTGCCGGTAGCGCTCCACCTCCCTCCCGACGATCTCCCGGACCACGGCGTCCTCCTGGACAAAGTCGTCCTTCCCGATGATCTCCATCTGCCGGTCGACGAGGTCAGCGAGATCGAGCGGGAGGCCGAGGTCATGCATCATCCGGAGGGTTCTACGGATGACGAGCCGGGCGAGGTACCCTTCCCGGACATTGGAGGGGACGATGCAGTCCCCGAGCATGTAGGCAAGGCACCGGGTATGGTCGGCGATGGCATAGATCCGCTCCACCGGGATGATCTTCTCTGCGAGAACATCCACGGGCACCCCGATAGATGCCGCGACCTTCCTCCGGAGCTCGAGGAGGTTTTGGCCATGGATGTCCATGAGCCCGGCGAACCTCGCGTTCTCGGCGAGGATCTTCCGGTACTCAGGGTCACGGTAGGCATCCCCGAGGCCCGCCGCCTCCATGAGCCGGGGGACGATCTCGGGGAAGACCGCGTCGTACACCGTGGGAGAGCCCTGCGAGGCCCAGACGAACCGCTCGAGGCCATAGCCGGTGTCGACGATCCTCGTCCTCATCGGGAAGTACTCGACGCCATCGAGCATCACCGGGGGCTTCCCGGTCCGGACCCTCCCCAGGTTCATGAAGACCAGGGTCGCTACCTCGAGGCCGCCGGTGAGCACCTCGACCGACGGACCGGCATTCCCCCCGCCGATCCAGGGGTGCTCCTTGTAGGTGACCCGGGCGAGGTCTGCCCCGATGGATGCGAGGAACTCGTCGCAGAGGGCGACCGTGCGGTCCTTCCAGTACACCTCGTGCTCGTCGGTGTTGAAGGCATGGTGGGCCATCATCTCGAAGAGGGTGAGGTGCCGGCCCGACCGCCCCACCGAGTCCAGGTCGTTCAGCCGGATGCAGGGCTGCGAGATGGTGAGGGGGTTTGCCGGCGGCGGGACGACCCCCGAGGTGACGAAGGGCTGAAAATCGGCGATGGAGGCGATGGTGAGGTAGATGTCGTCCCTCCACCGGGCGACGACCGGGTACCGGTCGATCCGGGAATGGCCGTTCCGCTCATGGAAGGACAGGAAGGCCTCCCGCATTTCCGGAAGGGTGTGCGGCCGGAAGACCGGGTCCCCGATGAAGCGGTAAGGCTCGCAGGGGGCATCGCCACAGAGTGTCCGTTCCGGGTCCCGGGTCCAGAAGGCCGAGCCGCATGAGGTACAGACCTTCCTCTCGAGCCCGTGATCCCTGAAATAACTCAGCTGGTACTCATCCTCGAGCGTACGGCCCCGCCTCTCTGTATCGATCTTCGCGATGTTCTGATAAAAACTTCATGTCCCTGTGTTCCTCTCCTTCCAGCTGTCCTGGTACCAGATGGGGCATTCCTCGTACTGGTGGGTGATGGCCGCGATACGGACGGCGAGAACATGGGCGCACTCTCCCCTCCGGCGGAAGAGGGCATCCTGGCAGGAGCAGAACTCGTCCTCGACGACGTGCTCCCCCGAGCCCCCGACCACGACGAAGAAGTCAAGGTATTTCTTCACTCTCCCCTCGTCCACGATCTCGAGGGCCTTT
>DATKKN010000028.1:0-8575 GCA_035542895.1 Methanomicrobiales archaeon
CCCGACTCGATCCGGGCGATCATGGACTGGGAGATCCCTGCCTTCCGCGCAAGATCGGTCTGGGTGAGGCCGAGCATCAGCCGGCGGGAGCGGATCTCTTCGGGGGTGGGAATATGCACAAGGAGAATAGCTGGCGGGACCTATATAACCCCAGCGAATTTTTCCGGGAGCGGCACGCAGAAGCAGGTGAGTGGGAGGAGTAAGCCCCCTTCTGTTCATGGCGGCATTCAGCTCGGCGCCAAACCTGGGCGGGCACCAGGCAGCCCATGGCCCGTTTCTGGCTTGCACCCGCAGGGGTTCACCGTTTCAACGCTTCCCGCCGTTACGCTCCACGAATCCGTCGTATCATGGCTGGCGGCGGGCCGTGCCGTTTCTGTGTCATGGCCGTGGCTCTCGCCACCCGCACGTGAATGCGGCTGCGAGCCTGGTCGGTGGGGGGACTTTCCTCAGCGGCCCCGAGGGGCCACCGTCAGCCGCCCTCTCCCTCTCCTATTAATATGGGTGGGCCCTTTAATTATTTCCCATGAAGGTCCTTTCAGCAGACGAGGGGGCCGCGGCGGTGGCCCTGGCCCGGCAGGCCATGGAGACCGCGGTAAGGGACGAGAGGCAAACGCCGCCATCCCTCCCGCCAATCTTTTCAGAGAAGCGGGGGGTCTTCGTCACCCTCACCGAGCGAGGCGAGCTCCGGGGCTGCATCGGCCTCCCGTACCCGGTGATGCCCCTCGCCGAGGCGATCCGGGAGGCCGCCGCCTCGGCCGCACTGCGGGACCCGAGATTCCCCCCCGTGGAGCCGGCCGATCTCCCCGGGATCCACGTGGAAGTGACGGTCCTCTCGGTCCCCGCTCCCCTCACCGGGCCGGTCGGGAACCGGGAGAACTGCGTGCGGGTCGGGGTCCACGGTCTCATCGCGCAGGGCATGGGCCGGAGCGGCCTCCTCCTCCCGCAGGTCGCCACCGAGTACCGGTGGACCGCCTGCGAGTTCCTGGACCACACCTGCGTGAAGGCTGGCCTGCCCCCCGGTTCCTGGAGGTCCCCGAGGGTTGAGGTCCTCACCTTCGAGGGCCAGATCTTCCACGAGCAGGAGCCCTGAACCCCGATGGCCATCCGGTTCGAGGTGCTTGAAAAGGACATCGCGGGCCGCCTGGGGAAGCTCCAGGTGGGAGAAAAAATCATCCGCACCCCGGCCCTCCTCCCCGTCGTGAACCCCCACCTTCCCCTCATCCCGCCGGAGGAGATCCGGGCGATGGGGGCCGGGGCCATCATCACGAACGCCTACATCTTTGCGACGAGCGAACGGTTCCGGGAACCGGCCGTTAAAAAGGGTCTTCATTCGATCCTCGGTTTCGACGGGATCATCATGACCGACTCGGGCGCATTCCAGCAGTCTGTCTACGGCGACGTTGAGATCACGAACCGGGAGACCCTCGAGTTCCAGCGGGCCATCGGGAGCGAGATCCTCGTCCCCCTGGACATAGCGACCCCTCCCCGGGCAGACAGGAGGACGGCGGAATCGGACCTCGCCACCACCATGGGAAGGATCCGGGAGGCCATGGAAACCGAAGGAATGGAGAACCTTGCCGCGCCGGTCCAGGGTGGGAGGTTCCCCGACCTCCGTGAAGAGACCGGGAAGGCCGTCTCGGAAATGGGTTTTACATTCTGCCCCATCGGCGGAGTGGTGCCCTTCATGGAGGCGTACCGGTACCGGGAGCTCGTGGAAGTTGTCCTCGCAGCGAAGCGGGGGCTCTCGCCGGCAGCCTGCGTCCACCTGTTCGGGGCGGGCCACCCGTCGATGCTCGCCCTCGCGGTCGCCATGGGCTGCGATGTCTTTGACTCCGCGGCCTATGCCCTCTTTGCACGGGAGGGGCGGTACCTGACCGCGTCCGGTTCGAAGAAGATCGACGAGATGACCGAGCTCGCCTGCCCCTGCGAGACCTGCCGGGGGCGATCCGCAGAGGATCTACGGGAGGGCCCGGACCGGGAAAGGCTCCTCGCCAGGCATAATCTCGCGGTCACCCTCGGGGAGATGGCGCGGATCCGGGAGGCCATCCGGGAGGGGACCCTCTGGGAGCTCGCGGACGCCCGGTGCCGGGGTCATCCCCGGCTCCTCGACGGGTACCGGGCGCTCCTCGGGCATGCGGGTGAACTGGAGACCTCGGACCGGGTCTCCAAGAGCCGGTTCTTCTACCGGGGAAGCGAGAGCTGCCGGAGGACCGAGGTGCACCGGTACCACAGGATGGCAGGAAGGATTCAAGCAGCCGGCCGGGTCCTCGTTTCCTTCACCGGGAAAATCCCTTCCGGTTACGATACCGTCCTGTTCTTCAAGCCCCCCTTCGGGCCGTACCCCCGGGAGCTTGCCGAGACCTTCCCCATCGGCCAGTCGGAGATCCCTTCCTGGGACCGGGACATGGTCACTGCCGGGTGTGCGGGGATCCGGGCCATGATGGAGGGACGGGCGGGTGCGCCCCTCACCATTCTCTGCCAGCCCGAATGGGAGAACCTGGTGAAGTGCGAACTCCCCGGTGCCGAGGTGCGGGTTGAGCCTCTTTGATATCCGTCACCGGGACTGCCTTGCCCGCGAGGGGACCTTTTCCCACGGGGACGCCAGGATCCGGACACCAGGGGTCATCGATATTTCATCCGTTATCCCCGATCTCGACCGCGAAACCGGGACGAATGTCCCTCTTGCGGCGGACGCGGACTTCGTGGCCCGGTACCATCACCCCGGCACGGGGAGCCTCCTCGTGGTCCATCCCCTCGGAGAAGAGAAGGGAGAGTCCGGCGACCTCGTGGTCGTCGCGAACTGGCACACCGCCCTCACCCGGCCGCATGACTTTGTCCGGTACCTTGCCGCCCTGAAGGGAAGGCTTCCCCCGGACTCTGCCTGGTATGCCCCTGCCTCGGCCCTCCCCTCGAATGCCGCCCTTCTCGTGTACGCCGGGTTCGACCTCTTCGATCTCCGCGGTGTGGACCTTGCCACGGCCAGGGGGTCCTTTTGCCTCCCCGAGGGGCAGTTCTCCGGTGATCTTGCCGGGACCGGGGTATGCGGCTGCCTGGGCTGCGCCGCGGGAGATCTCGGGATACACAACCGGACCGCGCTGGAGCGCGAACTGGCCCTCGCGAGGGAGTACGTCATCGGGTCGAGGCTCCGCGACCTGGTCGAAGCACGATCCCGGGCCGATCCCCGCCAGGTGGCCATCCTGAGGCTCCTCGACGGGGAGGAAGCCCTCCTTGAGCCGGCGACCCCCATCGCCCGGTCGGGCCCCCTGTTGGCCACCACCTCAGAGGTTTTCCGGAGGGTCGAGGTCACCCGCTTCGGGAGGCGGGTCGCCGAAAGGCTGCCTGTCCCCGTCCATGATGTCGCGGTCCTCCTCCCCTGCTCGGCGCGAAAGCCCTACTCCGGCTCCCTCTCCCACCGGAAATTCATGCGGGCGGTTAACGGGAGGGCGCACGAACTCATCGTCACCTCCCCCCTGGGCCTCGTCCCCCGGGAGCTGGAGCGGGTGTACCCGGCCGCCCACTATGATATCCCGGTCACCGGCCGCTGGGACCGGGAGGAACTCGCCCTGGTCGCGGGGGTCATCGCGGGGTACCTCGGCCGGCACCCGTACCGGAGAGTCCTCGCCCACCTGGACGGGGGTGCCCTCGAAGCGGCGCGGATGGCGGCGGAGACTTGCGGGATCCCCCTCGAAATAACCGCCGGGGGCCATCCCACCGATCCCGGTTCGCTTGCGACCCTCGACGCGGCCCTTGACGGCGAGAGGAGGAGGCCGGTGGACATGGTGAGGAGCGTCCTCGCCTGGCAGTTCGGGGCGGGGGTGGATACGCGGGGGATGAGGCCCCGGGGGAGGATTCCCCGGGAGCGGGTAGAGAGGGACGGGAAGATCCTCTTCACCATCGATGCCTGGACCGGCCTCCTCAGGCCTACCTTCGAGGGCTGGGACCTCATCCCCGTGGGGTACCGCGTGGAAATCGATGCATTTACCCCGAAGGGGGATATCCTCGCACCAGGGGTGACCTCGGCCGACGCGGGTATCCGGGAAGGGGACGAGGTCCTCGTCCTCGGGCAGGGCCTCTTCGCCACCGGCCGGGCGGCCATGGGCGGGCCCGAGATGCTCCGTTCCCGGCACGGCGTGGCGGTGAAAGTGCGTAAGCTAAAGAGCGAGTAGATTCAAACAGGTAGAAGGAATCGTCCGGGTGCACCCGGGGGATGGATTTTGTACACAGTGGAGGAGGTTCTCCCTCTCTCGGAGCGGGTTTTCCAGATGTGGGTCCGGGCCCCGCAGGTCGCGAGGAATGCCGCGGCAGGCCAGTTCCTCGTCGTGAGAATCGACCCCTGCGGGGAGCGCATCCCCCTCACCATCTCGGCGGTGAAGGGCGACCTGGTCCGGGTGATCTTCATGACCGTGGGGAAGACCACCACCCGGCTCTCATTGCTCAGGGCGGGGGATGCCGTCCGCGACGTCGCAGGTCCCCTCGGGCGGCCCACCGACATCCGGAATTACGGCACCTGCGCCGTGATCGGGGGCGGGGTCGGCATCGCCGGGTTGCCCATCATCGCTGCCGCGCTCCGCACCGCAGGGAACCGGGTGACCGGGATCATCGGGGCACGCTCGGCAAACCTCCTGATCCTCGAGGAAGAGATGCGGGAGGCCTGCGACGAGCTCCTGGTCGCAACCGACGACGGTACGAAGGGGCACAGGGGCTTCGCCGCCGACCTCCTGAAGGGGCTCGTGGCAAGGGAAAAGCTCGACGCGGTCTGGATCATCGGCCCGGCCATCATGATGAAGGTCACCGCCGAGGCGACGAGGGCTTCGGGAATCCGGACCTTCGTCTCCTTGAATCCCATCATGGTGGACGGGACCGGCATGTGCGGGTCCTGCCGGGTCCTCGTCGGGGGAAAGACCCGGTTCGCCTGCGTCGACGGGCCCGAGTTCGACGCCCACCTGGTGGACTTCGACGCGCTCATGTCCCGGCAGCGGATGTACGTCGACGAGGAAAAGCGGGCGATGGAGCACCACCATGCCGGCCCGTGCGGGGCGGGACGGTGACGGGAAAGGAGGACTGCGGGGGAGCGGGCCTCGAGGGTAACTTCGGGGAGGTCGAGCGCGGGTTCTCGGCGGAAATGGCGGTGGAGGAGGCAGGGCGCTGCCTCGCCTGCAAAAAGCCGGGCTGCGTCGAGGGATGTCCGGTCTCCATCGACATCCCCTCCTTTGTCCAGGCGGTTGCGGATGGCGACTTCCGGAAGGCGTCCCATATCCTGAAGTCAGAGAACATTCTCCCCGCGGTCTGCGGGAGGGTCTGCCCCCAGGAGATCCAGTGCGAGGGGGTCTGCGTCCTCGGGGTGAAGGACCGGCCCCTCGCAATCGGGAAGCTCGAGCGGTTCGTGGCCGACTGGGAACGGGAGAACGGGGTCGAGCTCCCCCGGGTCGCCCCCTCGACCGGGAAGCGGGTCGCCGTCGTGGGATCCGGGCCCTCGGGGCTGACCGCGGCGGCGGAGCTCGCCCGCTCGGGGCACGCGGTCACCCTCTACGAGTCCCTCCACGAGGCGGGCGGGGTCCTCATGTACGGCATCCCCTCCTTCCGGCTCCCCCGCGAGGTCGTGCGGGCCGAGATCGAATCGGTCCTCTCCCTCGGCGTGGACCTGTACCTGAACCACCTGGTGGGAAAGAGCGTCCCCATCGACGAGCTCCTCTCGTACGACGCGGTCTACGTCGCGACGGGCGCCGGGCTCCCCTTCTTCATGGGCATCCCGGGGGAGCACCTGAACGGGGTCTACTCCGCGAACGAGTTCCTGACGAGGGTGAACCTGATGCACGCCGACCGGTTCCCCGAGTACGACACCCCGGTCAGGCGCGGGTGCCACGTCGCCGTCGTCGGCGGGGGGAACGTCGCCCTGGACGCCGCCCGGGTGGCGCGGAGGCTGGGCGCACGGGCGACCCTCGTCTACCGCAGGCGGGAGGAGGACATGCCTGCCCGGCTCGCAGAGATCCATCATGCAAAGGAGGAGGGGGTGGAGTTCCTCACCTGCGCAAACCCGGTACGGGTCCTCGGTAAGGACCGGGTCGGGGGGGTGGAGTGCGTCCGGATGCGGCTCTGCGGTGAGGAAGAAGACGGGAGGGCCTGGTTCGAACCCCTGGAAGGGAGCGCCTTTGTCCTCGATGCGGACGTGTTCATCGTCGCAATCGGCACCTCCCCGAATCCCCTCCTCCCCCGGTGCCTCGACGGGCTCGCGTGCGGGAGGCTGGGGAACGTTGAGGTTGACGAGGAGGGCCGGACCTCCATCCCCCACGTCTTTGCCGGGGGGGACGTGGCGACCGGGGCGGCAACGGTCATCCTCGCCATGGGCGCTGCAAAGACCGCGGCAAGGGCGATGAACCGGATGCTCTCGGGCGGGGATTGAACGGCCCTCCCCTTCAACCGCCCCCGGGATCCGCCCCTCCGCCTCCCCCGAATAAAGGCATCGATTCCGATTCTTTTTTATCCCTGCAGCCACGAGAAGAGCGTGCGATGACAGGAAGGATCCTGATCCATGGTGGGGCAGGACCCTGGGACGACGCAGGGAAGAGGAAAGGGGAGGTGATCCCGGCCCTCGAGAAGGCCATATCGGCCGGCTACTCGGCCATGCGGGGCGGATCCGCAGTGGACGGCGTCGTCGAGGCCATTACCCTCCTGGAAGGATCCGGGGTCTTCAACGCTGGTAAGGGAGCGGTTCTCAACCTCGAGGGGAAGATGGAGCTCGACGCCGGCATCATGGACGGGGAAACGCTCCGGGCAGGCGGAGTTGCGGCGGTCCGCTCGGTCCCCCACCCGATCCTGCTCGCGAGGAAGGTCATGGAGAGGACGGAGCATGTCCTCCTTGTGAGCGACGGGGCGGAGGAGCTCGCAGAACGATTCGGCCTCGCCGGTGATCTGCATCCCCCGGCAAGGCGCGTGAAGAAGTTCGAAAAGGAGCGGAAAGAATACCTGCGGGCCGGGGATCACAAGTGGGCCCGGGAACTCGGATCAGGGTTCACGGGGGGAACCCTGGCAGATACCGTCGGTGCGGTCGCCATGGACGAAGAGGGAAGGCTGGCCGCGGCGACGAGCACCGGCGGGCTCCCATTCAAGCTCCCGGGCCGGGTCGGGGATTCGCCTGTCGTCGGGCATGGTTACTATGCTCTGAAGGGGGCCGGGGCCGCGGCCACATCGGGGATCGGGGAGGCCATCTCCCGGTACGGCCTCTCCCTCCGGGCGGTGTGTCTCATGGCCGGTGGGACTGACGCGGCTTCGGCTGCCGGGGAAGCTATCGCCGATCTCAGCCGGCTCTTCGGCACCGGCACGGCGGGGATCATCCTCCTCGACCAGAGGGGATCACCCGGGGTGTCCTTCAACACCGGGGGAATGGCCATCGGGTACGGCGGGGCTGGTGCCGGCCCCGGGGCAAGAATTGTGATGAAGGAGGATCTGGAGGATTTCACATCTTTCCTGAGGACCCGGATGCAAGGTCATGGTTAAGGTGACGACTCTCAATGGCAAGACATGGCAATTAATACGCAAAGAATCAATTCTATCGCGTGGCAGACCGGCACAAGATCTACTCCTTCAATGCGGCCGCGGAGTACCTCGGCATAAGTCCCAGGACCCTGCGGACATGGATCAAGGAGGGAAAGATCAAGAGCTTCAAGATGGGCCATCTGGTGAAGATCCACGGGAAGGATCTGAAGAAGTTCGTGAACCGGGGGCGCCACCACGATGCCCCGACCGACAGGAAGGTCCGCAGGCGAGTGATCCTTGAAATTTTTCATATCCTTGATAGCAGCCCGGATCTTGCCCGGCGGGTCTTCCAGGAGGATTTCCCTGATGAGGAAGTTCAGGCGATCGCCGAAAAGCTGGCGGGGTGGAGAGACCTGTCCTGGCAACAGGCCCTCCTTACGGTCGCCATCAAGGATCTCGTGTATGAGATCATAGAACACACCCGGGAGGATCCGGACACCCGGGAACGCTACACCCGCAGCTGACAAGCTGGACGGTCCTTTGTATCGGGGTTTCCTGCATTTCGTCGGAGGAAAAAAAAAGCCGGGAATCGGGATGC
Organism: Methanomicrobiales archaeon; assembly: GCA_035542895.1. Lineage (GTDB taxonomy): Archaea > Halobacteriota > Methanomicrobia > Methanomicrobiales > JACTUA01 > JACTUA01. The sequence continues at coordinate 8,072 of DATKKN010000028.1, forward strand.
AGGGTCCTCCCCTTACCCTTTCCCCTTCGTGATGACCATCCCCCGGTTGTCGATCCTCGTCTCGACGGCCACCGACAGGCCGAGGGACCGGATCTGTTTCTCCATGGCCTCCCGGTCTTTGTCTGTGATGACCGCGATGGTCGGGCCGACCGAGGACATCCCCACGAACCTGAAGCCCGCTTCGCGGAGCTTCGCCATGTACTGGTAGATCCGGAACCCGTGGTGCTCCACCTCGGCCCGCTTCGAGCCGCGGAACTCGATCTCCCAGATGACGTCGCCGGCCTTCTTCACGTCGCCACGCTCGATGGCGGGGATCAGGTCCATCATGACCATGTGGCACTTCAGGTCCCGGTCCTTGTAGTCCAGGTCCCGGGCCCGGTTCATGAGGAGCTCGAACTCCTTCTCGCCCGCCGAGGAGATATCCGAGGTGGGTATGACGATGAAGACGTTCAAACCCTCGGCGAAGGGATGGTGGTACACGAGGGCGAGCTCGTCCCCCATGAT
>DATKKN010000029.1:0-9087 GCA_035542895.1 Methanomicrobiales archaeon
AAGGCAGGCATCCTCGCCCTCCGCCGGGTCAAGAAGAGCGACATGGAGAAGCTCGCCCGGGCGACCGGCGCATCGGTCATCTCGTCCATCGACGCGATCTCAAAGAGCGAGCTCGGCAAGGCCGGGCTCGTGGAGGAGCGCAAGGTCGGCGGCGAGGAGATGATCTTCGTCGAGAAGTGCGTGAACCCGAAGGCGGTCTCCATCATCGTCCGGGGCGGGACCGAGCACGTCGTGGACGAGCTCGACCGGGCCCTTGTCGATGCGATAAGCGTGGTGTCCGTGGTCATGGAGGACAAGAAGCTCGTGGCCGGTGGCGGGGCAGCCGAGATCGAGCTCTCGATCCGGCTGAAGGAGTACGCGGCATCGGTCGGTGGCCGGGCCCAGCTCGCCATCGAGGCCTTTGCAAACGCCCTCGAGATCATCCCGAGGACCCTTGCGGAGAACGCGGGCCTTGACCCTATCGACATGCTCGTCGCCCTCCGTGCAGAGCATGACCGGAAGAAGAAGAACGTCGGCCTCGACGTCTTCAAGGGCGCCCCAATCGACATGTACAAGGCGGGCGTCGTGGAGCCGCTCCGGGTGAAAACCCAGGCGGTCGCATCGGCAGCCGAGGCCGCGGTCATGATCCTCCGGATCGACGATGTCATCGCCGCCTCCAAGGTCTCGAAGGAGATGCCCCCCGGCGGCATGCCTCCCGGCGGCATGCCCCCCGGCGGCATGGGCGACATGGGCGACTTCTAAGCCCGAATACCTACCTCTTTTTCGAAACCAGATCACACGGAACCGTTCAGCATCCCTACGGATTTTATACCAGCCCTGCTCAGGTACCCTCCATGGCAGAGCGGTTCATCTTCACGAAGTACCGCACCTCCTGCTACAACTGCGGGAAGGAGGTGGACCAGGTCATCAAGGCGGTGCGGGCCCAGGCCCAGGTGGCCTGCTCGAACTGCGGGGCGACCCGGATCTACATCCCCCGGACCTCGGAGGTGGGGAAGCCCGGCCTCTACACGAAGATCGGGTGCTACGACGTCTGGAACCTCAAGGCAGATGCCCCGTGCATGAACTGCTGCGTCGAGGGTCCCCACGACCTCGTCATCGGCTGCAGCCAGTTCACCACCCGGTGCCACCACTGCGGCTTCACCCACTTCTACAAGTTCAATGTTGAGTATATCGCGCAATGCCCGGTACCAGGAAAGGAGTAAGGGTCATCCCATTTTGAGCAGTATACCCACTAATTCCTGGTAGATAGGGAACCCGATATTTACCGTGTAGAACCGGGCATTCCCCCCGGTCCGGCTTCTGAGCAGGCCAAGCTGCTCCAGGTTTGCGAGCTCCCTCCTGACAGAGTTGATGTTGAGTCCCGTGATCCTGCAAATCTCCCGGACATGGATCTCCCGCTCGGGATGGAGGAGGAAAAGTTCGAGAAGTTCTATCCGGGAACGGGAGGTGAAGAGGCGCTCGAGCATTGAATAGTATTAGTGTTCATTTGAGTAATAATATTATTCAATTCTCTTTCAGGTAGAACCATCGTTTCACCATCTCGACGAGGGCAAGGTATCCGACCACGAGGCAGGCGAGGAAGAGGTAGAAGGAGGCCGGGAGCCGGACAAAGCCGAAGGCCGGGCCGAGAGGCGTGTAAGGGATGAGGATGGCCGTGGCTATAACGAGGGTACAGCTCAGGACGAGGGGGAGGCTCGGCTGGCTCAGGAAGAAGGGCGAGCGTCTCGTCCGGATGACGAAGATGATGGCCACCTGGGTACAGAGGGACTCGATGAACCACGCTGTCTGGAAGAAGGACTCGGTGGCATGAAAGACGAAGAGGAGGATGGCAAAGGTAAGGATGTCGAAAAGGGAGCTGATGGGACCGAAGACGAGGATGAACCGCTTGATGAACCCGATGTCGAACCTCTTCGGTTTCTGGATGTACTCCGGGTCCACGTTATCGGTGGGGATGGCCGACTGGGAGATGTCATAGAGGAGGTTGTTCAGGAGTATCTGGACCGGGAGCATGGGGAGGAAGGGTATGAAGAGGGATGCCACGGCGACGCTGAACATGTTCCCGAAGTTCGAGGAGGTGCCCATCATGATGTACTTCATGGTGTTCCCGAAGGTGCGCCTCCCCTCGAGCACCCCCTCCTCGATGACCCGGAGGTCTTTTTTGAGGAGGATGATGTCCGAGGATTCCCGGGCGATATCCACGGCATTGTCCACGGATATCCCGATGTCGGCGGTCCGGAGGGAGGGGGCGTCGTTGATCCCGTCCCCCAGGTATCCCACCACGTGGTTGTTCCGCTTGAGGGCGAGGATGATCCGGTCCTTCTGGTCGGGGGTGACCCGGGTGAAGAGGTCCGCCCCCTCCACCACCCGGGCGAGGGCGTCGTCGTCCATGGTGGCAATCTCTGCCCCGGTGACGATCCTTCCCACCGGAATCCCGAGGAGGTCGCAGGTCTTCCTCGTCACGAGGTCGTTGTCGCCCGTGAGGATCTTCAGCGCGACGCCGCTCCGGTTCAGGAGTACAAGGGATTCCCGGGCGCTTTCCTTGGGCGGGTCCATGAAGGCGACGAACCCGAGGAAGACCAGCCCATCCTCGTCAGGTGGACCGTAGACCGTGCGCTGGTTGGTGAGGACCCGGTAGGCAACCGCAAGGGTCCGGAACCCCTCGCCGCTCAGATCCTGGTATAACCCGAGCACCCGCTCCCGATCCTCATCCGTCAGGTCGGTCACCACCTCTCCCAGATCCTGGCCCGTGCAGACCCTGAGGACCTCCTCCGGGGCACCCTTCGCGATGAGGAGCCTCCTCCCCCCCTCCTCAACGATGATGGAGACCCGTTTCCGGACAAAGTCGAAGGGGATCTCGTCCACCTTCCGGAACCGGGTGATGTCGGTGGCACGGAAGGCGAGGATGGCATCGTCGAGGGGGCTCTTCAGCCCCGTCTGGTAGGAGCTGTTCAGGAAGGAAAAGAGGAGGACCTTCTCGCTCTCCGCGCCACGCCCGTCCACGTGCCGGATGAGGGTGATCCGGTTCTCGGTAAGGGTCCCGGTCTTGTCGGTGCAGAGGATGTCCATGGACCCGAAGTTCTGGATGGAGGCGAGGTGCTTCACGATGACCCCTTTCCCGGACATGGCAATGGCCCCCCGGGAAAGGTTGAGGGAGAGGATCATGGGGAGGAGCTCGGGGGTGAGCCCCACGGCGAGGGCCACGGCGAAGAGAAGGGAGTCGAGGATGCCATGCCGGAAGAGGGCATTCACGAGGAACACGAAGATGACGAGGAAAAAGACGAGCTGCATGACGAGGAAACCGAAATGCCGGAGCCCCCGTTCCATCTCGGTCTCCGGTGGCCTCGCGGATATCCTCCAGGCAATCTTTCCATACTGGGTAGCCCCGCCGGTCTTCTCGATCACCGCGGTTGCAGTTCCGCTCACCACCGACGTTCCGAGGTAGATCCGGTTGGGAGCCTCCGGTACGCCCCCGCCTGTCTGCGGGGAGGTGACCGGAAACCTCTCGACGGGGAACGGCTCACCGGTGAGGACCGACTGGTTGACGAAGAAGTCCCGTGCCGAGAGGACGATGGCATCGGCCGGGACGAGGTCCCCCGCCGAGAGGGAGATGATGTCACCGGGCACGAGGTCTGAAAGCCTCACCTCCTGCTTCACCCCGTCCCTGAGGACGGTTGCCGTGGTCACGATCCGTTCCCGGAGGAGGGTTACAGCCTCCACTGCCCGGTACTCCTGGAAAAAGTCCATGACCACGCTCGCCATGACAATGGTGAAGATGATGGCGGCTTCCGTGGTCTCCCCCACCACGACGGAGATTCCCCCGGCCACGAGGAGGATGAGGACGAGGGGGTTCCGGAAATGGGAGAGAAACTCGAGAGCGACGCTCCGCTTCCGCTTCCCGGCCACCTCATTCGGGCCGCAGACCTTCCGCCGCTCCTCTGCCTCGGCAGTGGTCAGCCCGGATGTGGTGGCCTTCAGCAAGGCCAGCGCCTCTTCGGAGGTCAGGGTGGCAGATTGCCCCGGAGGTTTCTTCTGTTCCAAGCCGGATCAGGAATGGTTGTCACCTTAAGCTTCAAGAGGTTTTCAGTTCGCATTGGTACGCCACGGTGCCGATCTTTCCGGAAGAGGTGAAAAGATCGGAGATGAGGGAATCCCTGGGGAACGAAATCGGCTTACTGCTCCTCCCGCTCCATCCGTATCGCCTTCTGAGGGCACTCCTCCGCGCAGATGCCGCAGCCCTTGCAGAAGTCGTAGTCGATCTTCAGGTCCTCGCCGATGGCCGCCTCCGGGCAGTAGAGGCTGCAGAGGCCGCACCGGCTGCATTTCTCGGGGTCGATGACCGGCCGGAAGGTCCGCCAGCCGCCGGTCTTTCCCGACGCCCCCTTCTTCGGTCTCGATATGGCCACGCGTTCCCGCTTCGCCGTGGCGTGACCGGACTCCGGTTTGCCGGCCTTCTCATGCTCCGCCTTCTTCTTCAGCCTCGGGGTGGGGGCCCTGCTCTTCCCGCCCTTCACAGGACCACCTCCCGGTATGCCCGTTCTGCGGCGGTGACGTTCCTCGGGTCCGCGAACATCTCGGCGATGGCCTTCGTCACCGATTCCAGGGAGACGACCCCGAGCCGGGCGATGGCCCCGAGGACCGGGGTGTCGAGGACGGGTTCACCGGCGATGACGAGATCCTCGTCGAGGGCGATCCCGGTGAGGTCCACCCGGTGCACCTTGAGGTGGTCGAGCATGACCGGGTGCCCGCTGTTTACGAGCACCGCGCCGTGCGGTTTCAACCCCTTCAGCACCTTCACTACGGGCACAAGAGTCCGGTCCAGTACCACGACGAGGTCCGGGTTTGTCACCTGGCTGTAGATCCTGATGGGATTTTCGTCGATCCGGGCAAAGGCGACGATAGGAGCCCCCCGGCGCTCGGCCCCGTAGAAAGGGGTGGCGGTGGCATGTTTCCCGTCGCGGAAGGCCGCGGTGGCGATGAGGCGGGCTGCAGTAACCCCGCCCTGCCCGCCCCGGGAGTGGATCCGGATCTCATACATCGCCCTTCACCCCGAACCAGTGCTCCTCGCCGGGTTTCCTTTCCCGCACGAAGGTGGCGATGTCCCCGTGGGTGACCTCCTGGCCGCCGAGCCCCGCGATGACGCTGTATGGCTCGGCCCGGGCGGTCGAGCGGAGGGAATGGGCGAGCACCCCGCCGAAGCCGAAGGAATAGTCCCGGTCGATGACGACCACGTCTCTTCCGGCGAGATCAAGCCTCGGGAACGGGCGGAACCAGCGGATGCGCATGACTCCGGCCCGGGTCCCCTCCTCCCGGAGACGGTCGACGGCCACCTCCGCCTCTTTCGCGAGGGTCCCCATGGCGACGACGATTACCTCGGCATCCCCGCACCGGTACTCGCCGGTTGCGCCGTACTCGCGGCTGAACCGGGCAGCGAAGTCCGCCTGGGTTTCGGTGATAACCTGCCGGGCGTCCCGCATCGACCGCTCCATGTCCCACCGGAACCGGAAGTAGTCCTTCGGGCCGGTGAGAGGGGAATAGGCCGCGGGATGCGCCGTGTCGATGGCATGGGGGAGGTGGAGTGGCGGGATGAAGATCCCGGGATCCATGGTCTCCAGGTCCTGCATGGTATGGGATAGCAGGAAGCCATCCAGGTTCACCATCACCGGCAGGAGTACCCGCTCGTCCTCGGCGATCCGGAAGGCCATGAGCGTCGTGTCGTACGCCTCCTGGGTGGTGGCCGCGTAGACCTGGAGCCAGCCGGTATCCCGCTGGGAGAGGGCGTCGGTATGGTCGGCCCAGACGTTCCAGGGGGGACCCACGGCCCGGTTCACGTTCGCCATCACGATGGGGAGCCGTGCACCCGCCGCCCAGTGCAGGAGCTCGTGCATATAGAGAAGCCCCTGCGACGAGGTAGCCGTGAAGGCCCGGACCCCCACGGCCGATGCCCCGATGCAGGCCGCCATGGCCGAGTGCTCGCTCTCCACCGGGATATAGTCGCAGGCCATCTCCCCGTGAGTGACGAACTGGGCGATACGCTCGACGATCTCGGTCTGGGGCGTGATGGGATAGGCCGCGATGACCCCGGGCGCGGCCTGCTTCACCGCCTCGGCCACGGCATAGTCCCCGGTCGCGATGATCTTCATGCCCCGCCCGCCTCCACGAGGATCTCCTGCCGCCTGACATCGATCTCTCTCTGGAGCCGTTCCAGGAGTTCAGGCGTGATCTGCCTGAACCTGCCCTGCATCCCCAGGTATTCCTGGAGGGGGACGGGATTCCGGAGGGCCGTCTTCGAGGGGCTGCTCACCGAGATCTCCCCGCGGACCCGCTCCCAGAGGATCCAGGCCGCGGTCTTCACCGCCATCCTCCCCACCTCGATGGTCTTCCCATGCGGGAACCGCCACCCCGTGGGGCAGGGGGCGAGGAGATGGATGAAGGACGACCCCCTGAAGGAAAGGGCCTTCTCCACCTTCCGGTAGAGGTCCGCGGGAAACGCGCTGATGGCAGTCGCCTGGTACAGGGGATGGTGGGCCTCCACGATCCGGTCGATCTCCTTCTTCGGGTGGAGCTTCCCCGCAGGGGTGGTGGTGGTGATGGCCCCGAGGGGGGTGGATCCGGACCGCTGCATGCCGGTGTTCCCGTAGGCCTCGTTGTCAAAACAGATGTAGAGGAGGTCGGTCTCCCGCTCGAGGGCGCCGGAGAGGGCCTGGAGCCCGATGTCCACGGTGCCGCCGTCCCCCGCGTACACGATGACCTTCGTCTCCCTGCCTGCCCGGCGCAGGGCGGCGACCATGCCCGATGCGCAGGATGCAGCCGCCGCAAAGGCGATATTGTAGACCGGGACATTCACCGCCGTGTGCGGGTACATCCCCTGGATGACGCTCGTGCAGCTCGCGGGGATAACGAGGACCGTGTCGGGCCCCGCTGCCTTCAGGATATAGCGGAGGGAGAGGGACGAGCTGCACCCCGGGCAGGCGGAGGTGGTCTTCAGGATGTACTCCTCCTTCGGAATCTCGGCCATGGCTCAACCGTCCTCCCTTGGTCACTGGAGATGATGAGGATTCCCCTGGTGGACCCGGGTTCTTCCTGCCCTTTCAGCACCCTCCAAACGGTTAAATAACATGCGGGACACCCATTCTCCGGTGTGATCCAGCAATGGCCGAGAGCACAGACAAGGAAACAGGAACAAAACCCGTCGAGAAGAAGGAGGAGGAAAAGAGGGGGGGAGGGCTGAAATGGGTCCTCTATGCCGCGGTGGTGATCCTGATAATCCTCGCCGCTGCATACCTCACCCTGGGGGTCGTGATCTCCGAGGCTCCTCCCGCGGCGTCGTACCCCTACACCACCACTTACTTCGTGTCCCTCCCAAACTCGCAGGTTGTCACCATCGGGAACACCGAGATTATCGCTGTCCCGTCAGAGAACAGTGACCGGGTCACCCTCTCCATCAACAAGGAGCCGAAGGACATGGGTATCGGCGAAACGAGGGTCGTCCAGGAGAGGCGGGCGATCATCACCGCCCTCGCCGTGAAGGTCATGGACTTCGACTTCCGGGTGGATGCCACCTACCAGGGGAAATCCGGGACCACGAGTCAGTTCTACCTCGCCTTCCGGACGTCCAAGCAGGTCCCGTCCTTCCTCATCGAGCGGCTCCTCCCGCCCGGGGTCCATGCAACCCCGGTCTGAATTTTTTCGTCCCCCGGTTACACCCGCGGACCCGGATCCTTCACTCGACGTCCGTCGGGAGGAGGCCCCTGCTCTTCAGCACCCGGAAGGTGAAGATCGTAGCGATGGCGGTTGAGAGGACGATGAATCCCAGGTAGTAGGGGATTGCGGAAGGCCCGAACTGAAACATGGGGTTCCCGGCAATCGTCGCGATGGTGTTCGGGACGAGGAGCGCCGTGCCGATGATCGCGAGGTAGGCCGCGAGCATGGCGAGCTTGTTGTTCAGGATCTGGAGCTGGTTATTGTAGATCGACTGGAGAACCTCGAGGCCGCTCGCGAGGACCTCGGACAGGTGCTCGGCGAGGCCGATCTGGGCCTGGACCTCTCCCGTGAGGGCATTGATCCGGTCCAGGATCTTCTCATCGTCGGTGAGGAGCTCGGCGTCCCCGTACCGGAGGGAGGAGAGGGTGTCCACTGTTCCCCAGAGGCCTCCCAGGTACACGATGAGGGCGTGCTTCATCTCGTAGATTTTCGGGCCGATGATGGATCTCGGGGTCTTCGGGTCGGAGAGCTCCCGGGAAAGCTGGTCCCCGTGCTCCTCGATCTCAACGAGATAGTCGAAGTTCCGGGAGTTGTTCTCGTCGATGATCCGGATGAGGAGGAGGGTGATCTTGTCGGGGAGAGGGAGTCCCTCCGGGATCTTTCGCATGAGGGTCTCGGCGTACCGCCGCATCCTGAAGAGCCGCTTCACCTCCCTCGTATGGAGGGTGACGATGATATTCTCCCTGATGAGGATAAAGAGGGGCTCGATCTTCACGTCGAAGCCCTGCATGAAGATGGCGGGGATCATGAGGCCGAGCTCGGTGTCGAAGTCCTCGTACCCGCTTCTTGGGTTCTTCAGGAGGTTACGTACCAGGAGCTCGGAGAAGCCGAGCCTGGTCGCGGTCGCGATGAGGTCCTGTTCGAGATCGTCGACCACGTAGTCGATCCAGGCGAGCTGTGACTCGGGGAGGAGGTCGGCGAAGTCACGGCAGGACTGGGACTCGCGCCGCTGTGGCCCGCCCGGCCCCAGGACCGCGCAGAACGCCTTGTTCTCTACCTGGAGAGGGGCCTCGGCCGGCCTCTGGTTCGCACTGGTGCTGTTCCCCTCTTCAGCCATACGAGCTCAGTCTGTACTGCGGGGCGATAAGGGTTGTGCGGGACCTGTCCGCGGGTTTTTCAACGGGGGCGGCGCGGCTATCCCCTCACCTGCCAAGCAGGTGAAGGAGTTGATCGATCGCGGTCTGCAACACCCCTCCTACCATGCCTCCGATATCCCTCAGGGCTTGTATCCAGGACGGAACATCTGCGGCCGGATTCTGCTGTGATTGCGCAGGGTTGGATGTGCCGCTTCCCGAGGTTTTCCCCTGGCCCGACCAGCCGCCGGTC
>DATKKN010000030.1:0-9190 GCA_035542895.1 Methanomicrobiales archaeon
GACCGGGGCGACGGGAACTCGGATATCTACCTTTACAACATAACGAGCGGGAAGACCACCACCATCGCGGCCGGCCCGGCCGTCCGCCGGTTCCCCGCCATCTCCGGGACCATCGTCGTATATTCCGCGTATGAGAAAGGCGCGATCAACCGGACGGACGCCGATCTCTTCTTCTACGACGTCGATTCCGGGACGACGACACGGCTCACCCTCCCCGGGGACCAGCTGAACCCCCGGATCTCGGGCCATATCGTCGCATGGCAGGATGAGGCGCCGGGGCGAAGCAGCATAAACCTGATGCTGTACGATCTCGACACCCTGGCAAGGCTCGAGGTCCCCGCCCCGGGCCGGGCCTACTCGCCCGATATTTCAGGGGGACGGGTCATTTATATTGACGACCCCCAGACACCCGCGGTCTTCCTCTATGAAATCGGGGGGAAAAACGTCCTCAAGGTCACGAACCGCACCGGGATCAAGGACATGCCGGCCATCTCGGGGAACCGTATCACCTGGGCGGACACGAGAAACGATTACGCCGAGATCTATGTCCTCGATCTCGATACCGGGGCCGAGACCCAGGTTACCCCGGATAATACGAACCACTTCACCCCCGCGATATCGGGGGATCTCGTGTCCTGGGTCGACTTCCGGAACGGCAACCGGGACATCTACCTGTACGACCTCGCGGCCGGACGGGAGAGGGCCGTGACCACGAGCGAGGGGCAGCAGGTCGCACCCCAGATCGGGGGTTGCACCATTGCCTGGGCAGACGACCGGAACGGCTCCTTCGATGTCTACTACGAGCAGATCCCGGGCTGCACCCCGCAGCCCGCGCCCGCGGCGGTGACCCTGCAGCCAGAAGTCACGCCGACACCGGTGCAGGTAGTCACCCAGTCAACCATTATGACTACCCGCCCCACGGTCCGCACGTTCACCCCCATCCCGATCCCGACGACGACAAAGTCCCCGGGGTTCGGGATATTCCCTGCCCTCGGTGCGCTCGCGGCGCTCGCGATCCTCATGCGGCGGAAATCCCGGTAACAACGGGCAGGAAGGAAGCGGGGGGAAAAGGATCGGAACCCCGGGGGTTTCAGAGCCGGCCCAGCAGGTCCATGCTCGCGAGCACCCCTTCAAGAGTGGCCACTTCGACGATGGCCGGGGGATGGTCCCGTTCCATCGCCTTTTTCACGGGCCCGAAGTCGATGGACCCCTTCCCGATGGTATCGTGGGAATCGGTCTTGCCATCGTTGTCATGGAGGTGGACGTGGGACATGGCCTGCCCGAGGAACTCCGGGAGGCACCCGTTCAGGTGCGCGTGGCCCACGTCAAGGGCAAACCCCTGCCCGTCGAGGAGGGGGATCTCCTCGGGGAACCGGAGGAAGAAAAAGTCCCAGGCGGGCATGTTCTCCACGGAGAAGGACACCGAGAGCTCCCCGGCGGCCTCCTGCAGCTCACCGAGGGATCTCCGGAACTGCCCGAGGGCCGCCTCCCGCTCCCCCTTCCAGGCGAAGTAGCCGGGATGGACGACCACGGGGGCACCCACCTCGGCGGCCACCCCGAAGCACTGGGTGAGGACCTGGACGCTGGCCCGCCGGATGGGCTCCCGCAGGCTCGCGATGTTCACCCCCCGGGAGGGGGAGTGGATAAAGTACCGGAAATCGTGGGACTGCAGGGGCTCGGCGGTTTCCAGGTAATGGTTCCCGTCGCCCATGATCTCGACCGTGTCGGTGTGGTCCCCGAGGAGGTCGAGGGCCGCGGGGAGGGGGAGGTCGTGGAGGCAGAAGGTCGAGATCCCGAGCATGAGGAGAGGATGTACCGGCGGGGGAATAAAGGATGCGCATCCGGCGCGGTCATCCGGGGATGGTGCGAAGAAAATCGGCGAAGGGGTATATCGAGTGGTGGAGGAGGTGGGGCCCGGGTCGCCCGGGCCATGGGTGTGAGGGAGGATGCGTGCAGTGAGGATGGATCAGGATCTCTGCGTGACCATCCAGGTGGTGCTGTGCGAGTACGACCACCGGGTGATGTTCAGGTCATCGCAGACCTCCGAGAGGATGCCCAGGTTCGTCCCTACTTCCTTCGAGGAAAGCCCGAGGTCGTTTGCGATGTACTTCGACTTGAAGTAGTGCTGGCCATGGGACAGGTTCCCGTACAGGTACCAGAGGATCTTCTGCTGCGTCTCGTTATAACGTTCCAGGATGGGGAGCATGAGCATTTGCATACCGGTTTACCCCTTTGCCTACATAAATACATACATACATACATATATAAATATATCGGCAGTTCTATAAGCCCTCAATACATACATACATACCAACATGCTCCTGCAGTGCCAGAGATGCGGGTACCAGTGGGATTACAAGGGGAACGCGGACTGGTACACCTCATGCCCCCGGTGCCGGACATCGGTGAAGGTGCCGAGGAGAAAGCCGAAGAGATCATCCCGCTGATCGCGGTTCGTCCCCGGTCACCCCTTCCCTGCTTCTCCGTCCCCGAAACCGCATTCCACCGGGGGATAGTTTTGCCGAGTTATGCTTATCAGCTTGCCTGCGAGATTACTGATAAGATTCCATGCCCGTCGCCACGGAAATCTCCCGGGCAATCCACGAGCTCGCGGACCGGAACTACTCCTTCATGCACATCTGCGGGACCCACGAGGCCGCCATCGCCCGCTCCGGCCTCCGGAGCCTCCTCCCTGCAGGCCTGAAGATCGTCATGGGGCCGGGGTGCCCGGTCTGCATCACACCGCAGGGTGAGATCGACGGCGCCCTCGAGCTCGCCGGGAGGGACATCACCCTCGCCACGTACGGCGACCTTCTCAGGGTCCCGGGAAGCCGGGGATCCCTCGAGTCATGCGGCGGTGACGTCCGGGTGGTCCAGGGGGTCCACAAGGCCGTGGAGATCGCCCGGGGGTGCGGGAACGACGTGGTCTTCATCTCCGTCGGCTTCGAGACGACCGCCCCCACCGTCGCGGCAACGCTCCTCGCCGACCCGCCCGAGAACTTCTCCATCCTTTCCTATCACCGCCTCGTCCCGCCGGCGATGGGGTGGCTCCTCGCCCAGGGCGAGGCGAAGCTCGACGGCTTCATCCTCCCCGGCCATGTCTGCACGGTCAGCGGATTCGCCGAATACGAGCAGTTCCCCGTTCCCCAGGTCGTGGCGGGCTTCCTCCCCGAGGATATCCTCCTCGGGCTCCTCATGCTCCTGAAACAGGCCCGGGCAGGGGAGCACCGGGTGGAAAACGCGTACCCGAGGGCGGTATGCCGGGAGGGGAACCCGAAGGCAAAGGAGGTCATGTACCGGGTCTTCGAGCCCTGCGATGCCGAGTGGCGGGGCTTCCCGGTCATCCCGGGCTCCGGTCTCAGGCTCAGGAAGGAGTACGGGGCCTTCGATGCCCTGAAGAAGTACGGCCTCACCATAAAGCACGTCGAGAAGCACACGGCCTGCCTCTGCGACCGGGTCCTCCGCGGCATCGCCCAGCCCACGGACTGCCGCCTCTATGGGAAGGGGTGCACCCCGCGGACGCCCATTGGCCCCTGCATGGTCAGCCACGAGGGGGCCTGCAGGATCTGGCACACGTACCGGGTCAAGGGTGAATGAGGAGCGCCGGGGCATCGCTTGGCCCACGGTGAAAATGCTCTCAGGGCACGCAGTTCTCTTCGGGGAATAACAAAAAAGGATCAGGGTGATCAAGAGGGGGGCGTGGCCTCCGGAGTCTTCGGGGCCGCGGTGTTCCCGAGGAAGCCCGCGTGGCTGATCCCGAGGATGGCGATGAAACCGGACGAGAGCGCGGGGAATGCAATCGCCGGTGCATTCGCGTCAAGGGTGGTGACCCAGTCGGCGAGGATGACCATGTAGACGAGGGCACCGACCACCGTGAAGAAGAACATCTGGACCTTTCCCAGATCCAGCCGGTTACAGTTGACCACCTCGTCGCCCATGAAGATATCGATGAGGGGGACGGTCATCGGGTCCTTATCCTTGCAGAGTGGCCCGTCCAGGAACGCGCCGAGCACGTCCCCCAGGGCCCGCTCATCGGCCATAAGCGCCCTGAGAACCTCGGCATCCGACTGGTCCTGGGATCGCGTCACCCTGCCCATCTGCAACGCCTTTTCGACGACCTTCTTCTCGTGCCGCATGGCATAGCCCTGCAGGATGCTGCCCCTCACCGTCCGCTCGCTCTTGACGTCCCTGATGAGGGGAGTCCCCGCGAGGGTGGTGACGCTGATCCCCATGAGCGCCCAGAGCTGCTGGTCGACGCCGATGTTGAAGGCCTCAGTCCCCTTCCCGGCCAGAAGGAGGGCAGCCACGGCGGTGAAGAAGGCAGAGAGGATGACCACGGTCCAGAGGATGGTCTGGAAGCTAGAGAGGCTGATCCTGTTCCTGGAGTCCACGAGGAGCCCCAGCGGCCGCCCGCAGACGAACACCCCGAGGACGGCGAGGAAGATGACGAAGAGGGTCATGACCGCAACCCAGACCCCGAGGTTTCCGACCAGGTCGCCCGAGAAAAGGGCAAAGAGCATGGAAAACACGAGGATGAAGACGGCAAGGGCCTGGGTGTCCCGGTCCTGCTTCCGGGGAGAAGTTGCCTGCCGCGCGGAAAAGATACCGCAGTACGCAAGGATGGCGAGCACGGAGACCGTGAGCGCAGCCGCGAGCAGGATCCGGAGCACCTGGCTCCGGAACAGGAGCCAGAGCCCGCAGAGCAGGAGGAGGGCAAGGGCCACCGCCACCTGCCACGACACTTTGGGGGAGGGCATATGTGTCACATATAGAAAAGCGGTATATAACCGTTCTGGATTGCCCGGCGGCATTCTGCCGGCCGGGAAAGACGGACGCCTGCCGGGTCCTATGCCGGCCTGGCCACGTGGATATTGTGCTTCGCGGAGATGATCTCCACCCGGATATCCCCGTCCGAGGTGGGGCAGTCCAGGACCGAGACAACCCGGTTCCGCCCGACCCCGAGCATCTCCCCCCGGATCCAGCCCGGGGCACGGATGTCCACCCGGGCCTTCTCGCCCTTCCTGAAGACCGGCGGGAGCATCTCCCGTTTCCCGATCCCGAAGTCCCTCGGGGTGAGGAGGAGCCGCATACCCGCATCCTTCTCCCAGGCACGGATGGATCTGTTGTAAAACTGCCACCAGGTCTGGAACTTCATCCCGGCGATGTTCCGCCCGAACCGGTAGTGCTCGCACTTCTGGATGCCGAGGGCTGGCCACCTCTTCCCTGCCCCGATCTCCCGGGCAAAGGCAATGATCCGGGGGATCTCAACGTCATTGGAACCCGGGAGATACACCGGCGCAATGAGGAGGTCGATGCTGCTCTGTGCCACCACCCGGGCAGCCTCCTTCACCTGCTCCACGTCATACCAGGATACCCCGGCGAGGGTTCTTCCGAGGGCGGAATCGAGAGCATGGATCGAGAGGTTCATCCTGTCCAGCCCGGCGGATTCCAGCTCCCCGATCCTCTCCGGTGTGAGAAGGGTCCCGTTCGACTGCATCGAGACGACCTCCACCTCAGGTATTGCCTTCAGATCCTTCACGAGAGGGGCGATCTCCGGGTAGAGGAGGGGCTCACCGGGGGAGTCGATGTGGCACTCGACCCCGGGACCCTTGAACTCCGCCACCTGTTTCACCCATTCCACGAGGTACGGGCGCTCGACCTCGTACGCCGTTACCCGCGACCGGGAACCCGGCCCGGCGTCAACCGAGCAGAAGGGACAGGAGATGTTGCAGGAACAGTTCGGCCTCACCTGGAGGAGGTTCGTGCCCCGGTCCACGATACCGAAATAGAGGGACCCGACGAGGGGGATGCCGGTGGCCCGGGTGACGCGGAAGAGGGGCATGCTGGTGGTACCATTTTGACTCAGAGTGTAAAAGGGCTCGTGCAGGGCAGGATCCAGGGAACGAGCAGGGATGCCAAATGTTTATATATATTCCTTGATTATAAGGGGGTGCATTCAAGAAGGGGAGGCAAAGGTTAATCTATGCTCTTTAACTCCACGGGTATTGAAGCAACTGCCGGCTCCCGGGGGGAATCGCCCTCTATCTCCCTGCCCTTCTCATGCCAGCGGATATTCAGGGAGTCGCATTCGTGATCCACAACAGGGCGGGCAGGAATACCCCTGATCCTGAAAGGCAGGGCTTCCGGCGCCCGTGTCGCAGGAGGAGCTGTCATGGCGTCGAGAAAAGAAGGAGCATCGAAGGTGAAACCGGAAGGGGGCGGGGGGTTTGCGGACACCATACCTCCGGACCTCAGGAAACCCCTGGAAAACCTGAAGAAGCATGAGAATACCATCCTGAAGACCCTCAACCGGGACCCCCGGATGGCCGGACTGTTCCTCACGGATCCCGGGACCGCCCTCGCGCGGATGAAGATCCCCGTCGATCCGGTGATACGGAAGCGGGCGGTCATCGCCGGACAGGCGGGCATTCTCGCGCCGAGGAGGTTCTGCCTCCCGGGAGGAAAGACCATCACCCCCCGGATCAGGGTGAACTTCGTCGCACACCGGAAGGAGGGGTGAGATGCCCGGCGACGAGACAAAGAACTTCGACCTGGTCATCGAGATCGCCGAGCTTGCGCTCCGGGACATCCTGGGGGCTCTCTTTGACTCGAACGGCCTCGTCTGCACCATCCTCGGAAACCTCGAGTCGGGTATACCGGGATTCCCGCACGTCCCCTGCGGGGCCTTCGGGATGGAGGTTCTCTTCGATGTCCCGACGGACGTCTCTCTTCCACCCGGGACCCGGGACACGGTGGATGTCCGGATTACCCTGGGCGAGGGCGGATCCCTCGGGAATCTCAGGTACGTGGCAGGGGTGGATGTCGATTCCACGATCATCGCCGGCATAGATACCGACGTCATCAGGGTCAACCTCGCGGACAAGACCTATTATGCAAAAGCGGACATCAGCGGTATCCCGGACACCGGAGGCATCGTATCGGGGTTTTTTGCCGAAGCACTCCGGACCATAGGGGAACTGGTGATCTTCCCCGTCCCGGTGAACAGGTCCTCCACGTCGCCCACCGATCTCATCAGGGCAGATGTGCGGGTCATCGACGACACCTCGCCGGCAGACCAGGATGCCGTCGCCTTCCTCCTCACCTTCGGCGGAGGAACGCCGGGGAACGGCCCGGGCTTCACCCGGAGCTTCATCCCGACCGGCGAGACCGGGGGGATCGCGGTGGACTTCGACTGGCTCTGCCGGATCATCAGGCCGAGGCTCGCCTCGGCGTTGGGCATCCCGGAGAGCGACCTCGATGCCCCGTGCCGGCTGAACACCACGGTCCGGATCGACAGCGACAACGAGGTGGATCTCACCAGGCTCGAGCTCACCCTTGTCGATGGGGCCATCCAGGTCACGGCGGCGGTCAGGAAGAGCGGGACCGGTTATACCGCCACGGGTACGGTAGGCGGAAGGATCCTCGTTGCGGTCCAGGCCGGGAACCTGGTCGTCCAGTCCCACGTCGACGATCCCGACATCGACATCGACCTCGACTGGTGGGTATGGCTCGCGGCCGCGGTCATCGGTGCCATCCTCGGCGGAGTCATCGGCGGGGTCATCGGTGCCATCGTCGGGGCCATCCTCGTCCCGCTCATGACCTGGCTCGCGACCGAGATCATCGAGGGCCTGATCGAGTGGATCACCTCGAAGGTGGTGGATGCCATCGGGAGCCTGAACTTCCAGGTGCCGGCCATCGGCCTCAACGTGCTCTTCCAGGAGGTCTTTATCGACGATGTCGTGGTCGGGTGTGACGTGAAGCCGGTGGACACCGCACCCATCCGGTCCTCGGGTATCCTTGTCGTGAGGAACGGGCAGCGTCTCAATCTCGACAACGGTATCGTCGGGGACGACCGCCTTGCCGGCGCCGACATGGTCTGGGAAGGGACGGGAAATGCACGGAGGCTCCGGACGCTCTGCGCCGCCAGGCTCGCCAGGACGGGGACATCTTCCTTCGGCGGCTTCACCCGGTTCAGGATGTACGGCCTCCCGTACACGAAACCTGGAGTCGTCCCGATTACCGAGCTTGCCATCATCCTCCCCGGTTTCCTGGGAGAGTTCGGCATCGACACCTGCGTCGAGACCGGCCTCGTCTACGGTGTTCGGACCGATGAGGACCGGTACTCGCTCATCCAGGCCGTCGAGGTCGAGGACGACCTCGTGCGGATTGCCTACCGGACCTACGAAAAGCCCCTTCCGTCCATCGAGATCCTTGGCGGGTTCAGGTACGAGGGAGGGCTTGCCGGGGCGGCCGGGAACATCGTTCGCGAAGGGGATATCGTTTCTGCGGCGAGGGTGGTCACGGCCGCATCCCGGCTCCCCTGCCCGCCGGCACAGCTGACACCGGGCGGGACATCTGGAGCGCCGACGTCTTCCCCGGCCGTGGATCCATGCGCCGGCATGAAGGCCGGCCCCTCCAGGCTTCCCGGCTATACTCTCCCGGGCATGTTTCCGGTGCTCAGGGGCAGGTTCCAGGCCCGGACCCTGAACCTCACCCCGCCGGTGACGACAGAGTGGTCCATCGACAGGAAGGTTCTCGACGGGGAGGAGGGGAGTGTGACCGCCGGCGGGCTGAAGCTCGCCTACTCCATCGATGGGGACACCATCACCCTGACCCCGAAGGCGGGCGCGGGCGGATCCTTCGAGCTGGGCTCGAGCACCCGGGACAGGGAAGGGATCACCCTTGCCACGGCGAGGTGCATCGAAATCGCCGGCTCGAAATCGGTACCTGTCCGGGCGAACCCGGCCTGGACGGTCTTCAGGGATGAATTCAGGAGTACCTTCGGGACGCTCGAGGTACCGGTCACAGCCGCGGGCGAGACCATCGGGTAGGAATGGCGGTGGCAGGGAGCATGTCCCTGCCCCCCTCATCCTGCCAAACTTTTTTCACCCTGCCCGACAGGTAAAGTATGGTACAGTGCCCCGGTAGGGTAGTGGACATCCTAGAAGCCTCCGGAGCTTTTGACCTGGGTTCGAATCCCAGCCGGGGCGTACCTCTTTTACCACACCGACATATCCGGTACCGGATTATCCATGCTCCGTGTCGGGTGCTGCGGTTTCCCTGTCGGGCTCTCCCGCTATGCCCGGGAACTCCCAGTTGCAGAAGTAGAGAAGACTTTCTACCGGATACCACGGGAGACCACCATCCGCCGCTGGAGGGAAGGCGTTCCGGAGGACTTCATCTTCACGGT
>DATKKN010000031.1:0-13222 GCA_035542895.1 Methanomicrobiales archaeon
GAGGCGAGGTAGAGAAACCCGCTCCCTGATCCGGCGACGAGATCAAGGCGGTCATCGGAGGTGGAGGGGGCCACGAGGAAGATCTGGTCAAGATCGTTCTCCCTGGCTGCCGCGAGGGCCCGTGCCCCTTCCTCAGGGGGCATGTCAACGATGAGGACCCCATCGGCCCCGGCATCGCGTGCCTCGCGGTAAAACCGTTCCACTCTCCTCCGGTGGACCGTGTTGCAGTACACCATGAGGACCATGGGGATATCCGAGGTCCGTCGTATTTCCCGGACCGCATCGAAATACCCGTCCACGGTCATTCCGCCTTCCAGGGCGCGGGTATGGGCATGCTGGATGGTCGGGCCGTCGGCGACGGGATCGGAGAAGGGCATCCCGAGCTCCAGGATGTCGGCCCCGCCGTCGATGACCGCATTCGCTGCCGCGGAGAACCCCCCGGTATCTGGATGACCCGCGACGAGGTAGGCGATAAAGGCCGGCCGGTCGAGCCCCTGGAACAAATCCCTGATCCTGGTCATGCTCCGCCTCCTGTCAGCCTCGCAACCTCGGCGAGATCCTTGTCTCCCCGCCCGGAGAGGTTCACGATGACAGTGTCGTCCCGGTCGAACTCTCCCTTCATCTTGACAAGCTGTGCGACGGCATGGGCAGACTCGAGGGCCGGGATGATCCCCTCTCTCCGGGAGAGGAGGGAGAAGGCCCCGAGGGCCTCCCGGTCGGTGATGGCCCCATACTCGACCCTGCCTGAGTCCTTCAGCATCGCATGCTCCGGGCCGACCCCCGGGTAATCAAGGCCTGCGGAGACGCTGTGGGTGGAGAGGACCTGCCCGTCGGCGTCCTGGAGGAGGTAGGAGAGGGCCCCGTGGAGGACCCCGGGGGACCCCGCGCAGAGAGATGCACCGTGCCTTCCGCTCTCAAGCCCTTCACCTCCCGCCTCGACCCCGATGAGCCGCACCGGGTCCCCGAGGAAGGGGTGGAAGATCCCGATGGCGTTCGACCCGCCGCCGACGCAGGCGATGATGGCGCCGGGAAGCCTCCCCTCTTTTTTGAGGATCTGTGCCCGCGCCTCCCGGCCGATGACCGACTGGAACTGGCGGACCATGAGGGGGAACGGGTGGGGCCCCACCACGGACCCGAGCAGGTAGTGGGTCTCCCCAACCGAGGCCGCCCAGTCCCGGAGGGCCTCGTTCACGGCGTCCTTGAGGGTCCTCGTCCCCGATTTCACCGGGATTACCTTTGCTCCCATGAGTTCCATCCGGTAGACATTCGGCCGCTGCCGCTCCATGTCCACCTCGCCCATGTAGACCTCAACGGGAAGCCCGAGGACCGCCCCCGCGATGGCCGTGGCGACGCCATGCTGGCCCGCACCCGTTTCGGCAATGAGCCTCTCCTTGCCCATGAACTTGGCGAGGAGGGCCTGCCCGAGGGTGTTGTTCAGCTTGTGGGCCCCGCCGTGGAGGAGGTCCTCGCGCTTCAGGTAGACCCTGCACCCGAGGTCCCCGGACAGGTTCCCGCAGAAGGTCAGGGGGGTGGGCCTCCCCGCATATTCGGTGAGGTACGAGTCCAGTGTCGAGAGAAAGGCCGGATCGTTTCCGAACCGCGCGAGACCCTCCTCAAGCTCGGTGAGCGCCCCCATGAGGGACTCGGAGACGAACTGCCCGCCGTAGTCCCCGAACCGGCCCCTCTTCACGGGGCCGCCTCCCGGGATGCCCTGATAAAAGCGATGACCTTGGCCGGGTCCTTGACCCCCGGCCGCACCTCGACGCCCGATGCCACGTCGACGGCATAGGGACGGACCTCGCGGATGGCGCCCGCCACGTTCTCGGGAGTGAGGCCTCCGGCGAGGATGACCGGAACCTTCGACCTGCGGACCAGGGCGCCCGCGAACCCCGGGTCGTACAGCCTCCCCGTTCCCATGGACTGGTCCACGACGAGGGCGTCCGCCTGGTCCGGGAAGGGATCCCCCGGTCTCGTTACCCGCAGGATGCGGGCGGCAGGCTTCACAGGGAAGTTGAAGGGATGCGATATCTGGATCGCCCGGGGATGGAGGGCAAGGGTCCGGTTGAGATCCTTCCTCGACTTCGTGTGGGTGACGGCGACGGTGGATATAAAAGGGCCGACGGATGAAAATATCTCATCCCCCCTCTCCGGGCTCACGCACCGGGGGGAATCCGAGAAGAGGATGACCCCGATGGCGTCGGCACCCGCGGCCTCGGCATGCAGGGCATCCCCGACCGTCGTGATCCCGCAGATCTTCACGCGCACACGAATCCCTCCAGGGTCCTTGCCGGGTCCGCGGATGCCATGAGGGAGGTGCCGATCAGGAAGGCATCGCAGGCAGGGCGGAGCGTCCGGATATCCCCCGGGGTGCCGATGCCGCTCGCGGAGATGGCACTTCTTCCGGCCCGGTGGATGACCGGCCCGAGGGACAGGGTGGTGGAAAGATCGATCCCCATGGTCCGGAGATCCCGGTTGTTCACGAGGATGAGGTCGGCACCGGTCCGGAGGGCGGCATCCGTTTCTTCGCGGGTGTGGACCTCGACGAGAGGCTCGATCCCGAGGGCCATCGCCCCCTCCACGAACCCCGGGAGCCGGGTCCCGAGGACCGAGGCGATGAGGAGCACGGCATCTGCACCGAGGAATGCGGTTTCTTCGAGCTGGATCGGGTCGATGATAAAGTCCTTCCGGAGCACCGGGACGCCGACCGCTCCCCGGACCCGGGGCAGGAACTCCTCTGATCCCCCGAAGAACCGGGGCTCGGTGAGGACCGAGAGGGCAGAGCAGCCTCCGGAAACGAGGTCACGGGCGAGCTGTTCCGGGAATACCGGCGCCCGGATCCGGCCCTTCGAGGGGGATGCGAACTTCAGCTCGGCGATGACGGGGTTTTTCACGGGGGCGCGGGAGACGGCGCCGGTGAGGCTCCGGGGCTTCCGGGAGGAGAGGGGAAAACTCCTGCCCCCCAGGGCCCGGACCCGTTCCCGGGTGGCCGCCAGGATATCGTCGAGGATCAAGCCCCGGCCTCCCTGGTCCCCCGGAGGAAGGCCTCGAGCTTCCCGAGGGCCGTCCCCGAGTCGATGGCCTCCCTGGCGAGGGGGATGCCCCCTCCCATGGATCCCGCGAGTCCCCCGAGGTATATCGCGGCCCCGGCATTCAGGAGCACAGCGTCCCGGGAGGCCCCATGCTCCCCGGAGAGCACCTCCCTGAGGATCCGTGCGTTCTCCGAGGCATCCCCTCCCCGGAGGTCGGCGATATCCGAGACGGGTATCCCGAAGTCCCCGGGCTCGATTTGATATTCCCTGAGGCTCCCCGCGTCCAGCTCGGCGACCTGAGTCGGGCCTGTGGTGGTGATCTCGTCCAGCCCTCCGCCGTGGACGACCATGGCCCGCCCGGCCCCGAGGAGCCGGAGGACCCCGGCCATCGTGGCGATGACATCCGGCCGGTATACGCCGAGGAGCTGGATCCGTGCCCCGGCAGGGTTCGTGAGCGGCCCGAGGAGGTTGAAGACCGTCCTGAGGCCGAGTTCCTGCCTGATCCCCGCCACCCGTTTCATGGCCGGGTGATAGAGGGGGGCATAGAGGAAGGCGATGCCCGCGGACCGGAGGACCCCGGCCATCCGTTCCGGGGGGATCTCCAGCCGTGCCCCGAGGGCGGTGAGGACGTCGGCGGACCCGCACCGGCTCGTCACCGAGCGGTTGCCATGCTTCACCACGGGAAGGCCGGCCCCGGCGACCACGAAGGCGGCCGCCGTGCTCACATTGAAGGTCCCCGATTCGTCCCCACCCGTCCCGCAGGTGTCGACCAGGGGCCCCGCGAGCCCGTGGGGGAAGGGGACGGCGAACTCCCGCATAGCTCCCGCGAACCCGGCGAGCTCCTCACTGCCCGCCCCCTTCATGGAGAGGGCGGTAAGAATGGCCCCGACCTGCGCCGGGGTCGCATCCCCGGTCATGATGGCCCGCATCACCAACCCCGCTTCCTCGCGGGTGAGATCCCGGGGGGACGCGAGGGCGATGACGGCCTCCGTCGGGTTCATGGCCCCCTCCCCGAGAGGAAGTTCGCGACCATCTGCCTGCCTTCCCCGGTGAGGATACTTTCGGGGTGGAACTGGACGCCCTCGATGGGGTACTTTTGGTGCCGGAGGCCCATGACGCAGCCATCGTCGAGGCTCTCGGCCGTGACCCCGAGGTCGGCGGGAAGGGACCCGCGGTCGGCCACCAGGGAATGGTACCGGGTCGCGGTGAAGGGGCTCCCGATCCCGGCGAAGATACCCTTCCCGTCGTGGCTGATGGAGGAGGTCTTCCCGTGGACCGGTCTCGGCCCCCGGACGACCTTTCCCCCGAAGGCGGTGCAAATGGCCTGGTGCCCGAGGCAGACCCCCAGGGTGGGGATCTCCCGGGAGAGGGTGGCGAGGGCCGTGAGGCAGAGCCCGGACTCCTCGGGGCGACCCGGTCCCGGGGAGAGGATGATCCGGTCCCAGAGGTGACGTTCCAGTGCCTCAGGCGGAGCGTCGTTCATGACGACCTCGGGGACCGACCCGAGGGAACCCACGAGCTGGGTGAGGTTGTAGGTGAAGCTGTCATAGCAGTCGATGACAAGCACCCTCATCCCGACCCCTCCACGAGCTCGATGGCCCGGATGAGGGCCATGCCCTTGTTCTCGGTCTCCTCCCACTCCCTCGACGGGTCCGAGTCGGCAACGATCCCGGCCCCGACCTGGACCTCGGCCTTCCTCCCCCGGGCGACGATGGTCCGGATGGTGATGGCAAACTCAAGGGTCCGGTCGAACCCCGCGTACCCGACCGCGCCCGCGTAGAGCCCCCGGCGCTCGGGCTCGAGCGCCTCGATGATCTCCATGGCCCGGACCTTCGGCGCACCGGAGACGGTCCCGGCGGGGAAGCAGGACTTCAGGGCATCGAACGGGGTAAGGTGGTCGGAGAGGGTCCCCTGAACCGTGGAAACCAGGTGCTGGACATGGGAGAACCGCTCCACTGCCATGAACTCGTCCACCTTCACCGTCCCGAACCGGGAGACCTTCCCCACGTCGTTCCTCGCAAGGTCCACGAGCATGAGGTGCTCGGCCCGCTCCTTCTCGTCGGACCGGAGCTCCTCCGCCAGGCGTTCATCCTCCTCCGGAGTCTTCCCCCGGAGCCTCGTTCCGGCGATGGGGACGGTGGTCACCCTCCCCCGCTCGACCCGGACAAGCATCTCCGGGCTCGACCCGATGACCTTCAGGTCGCCGAAGTCCAGGTAGAACATGTACGGGCTCGGGTTGATCATCCGGAGGGCCCGGTAGATCCGGAAGGGATCGCCCTGCAGGGGGCATTCGATCTTCCGGGAGACCACGGCCTGGAAGATGTCCCCGGCGAGGATGTGCTCCTTCACCTTCCGCACGGCCTCCTCGAAGGCGGGTCTCGGGACCCTTGACCTCCGGGAGAGAGGCTCGGCCTTCCCCGGTAAAAGGAAGAACTCGTCCCCCTCCCTCTCCATCTCCCTGATCCGCCGGTCCAGGGCGATGATCCGATCCCTCGCCGCCCTGTAGAGCTCACCCGGATCGGAATCGTAGGTGACCACCGGCGAGGAGAAGATGAAGACTTTCCCCTTCACATGGTCGAGCACGACGCAGTCCCGTGAGAGCATGAACTGGGCGAGGGGAGCGCGGGACACGGGCTTTTTCCCGCTTCGCTCCCTCGCCTGAGCAACCTTCGGGAAGAGGTCGTACACGACGTCGTAGGCGAGGTACCCGACCATCCCCCCGAAATACCGGGGGGCCTTCAGGTTCATGAAGTGGAACCGCCGGAGGATCGCATCGAGGCCCCCGATGGCATCCACTTCCCCGGGTGACCGGGCGATGGAGAGGAGGGGCTCCCGGCCCTCCACCCGCACTCCCCCTTCCTCCCCGAAGGTCACCGTGAGGTCCGGGTCCTTGCCGAGGAGGGAGTACCGGGCCACCTTCTCGCTCCCCTCCATGGACTCGAGGAGGAACCCCTTTGCCCCGGGGATGCCGGCGTAGATGGTGAGGGGGGAGATCCGGGGGATCGGCCGTTCGAGGGAGAGGGGGATCACGAGGGGCCGGGGCTGGTGCTCCACGGCGGCGACGAACTCCTCCTCGGAGAGGTTCAGCCGGGGAGAAGCCCCGCTCTCGTGAAAAGCCTGGACTGGTTCAGCGTGAGACATGATTATCTATGGTTATCATTGTACTTATTTATACATTGTGGTACAAAGGTGCAAAAGATAGATGAGGAGGGTTCAGCTAGTGCAGAAATGCAGAAAAAAATGGAGAGATAAAACCAGTCTTATTCTGAGGCCCCTCCCACCACCGACCGCACCGTGAGGAACACCGGCCCCCGCACGTCGATCTTCTTCTTCCGGTCGGTAATGGAACGCATGGCGTACTCGGCGACCTTCAGATTCACGTCGCTCGGGAACTTTGACATCTTCACCTGGACGGTGGTGCCCTTCCCGCACCGGCCCGCCTCTTCGATCCGGGCGGCCGCAAGGGCTGCGACGGCGTCCAGGTAGACGATCCCCGTCGAGATCCCGTCCTTCCGTACCTGTGCCCACTTCTCGTTGTCCGGGATCCCGAGGATGTTCCCCTGGTGGACGAAGACCTCGTTCCCGCAGGCAGGGCCGAGAAGCTTTGCGTTCGCCTCCGGTTCTTCGACGAAGACCTTTACCCGGTTCCCCAGGAGCTCGCCCTCCCACGCGGTGAAGGAGACGGGCCCGGGTGCCATCGGGTTGGCGAGGCCGGTGTCACGGATGGCCCGGGCGATGAACCTCCCGGTCACCGTCGCCGGCTCCTCCTTCAGGGAAACGGCCCCGGCGATCTCCCGGTCGGAGAGGTCCCTTGGGTAGAACTGGGGATACGACATGGCCCGCACATCATCCGACCCCGTGAGGATCATGGCGAGGCGCTCCACGCCGAGACCAAGGTTCATCACCGGGACTTCGATGCCGTACTCGGCAAGGGCGGAGGGGGAGTAGACCCCGAAGGTGGCCACCTCCACCTCGCCCCGGGCCGGGTGGGTGGCGTACACCTCGGTCTGGGTGCCGGGCATGTAGTACTTGGACCGCTTCTCGTCGGGTCGGAAGGTGAACTTCGAAAAACCGAAGGCCGAGAGGAGGGCCTCTGCCACGGCCTTCCCCTCCTCGTTCGTCGCGTCCTCGCCCGCGACGACGCAGGAAGCCGAGTGGTAGGTCATGAGCCGGGTCGGACCCTCCTCCTGCTCCCGCCGGAAGCAGCGGTCCACGGAAAAGAGCCGGATGGGGTGGGGCCGGCGCTGCCAGTTCGCCGAGAGGGTGAGGAACCAGCCGCTCGTCATGTGACTCCGGAGGGTCCGCCGGGTGGACTCCGGGGCGAGCTCCCGGAACTCGGGGAAGACACGGTCCATGACCTTCACGACGACGGCGTCGTCGGCCTCGAGGACCTCGGAGATGGCATGGACCAGGTCGTCCCCCTCCACCTCGCCCTTCTTGTAGGCATGGAGGGTCTCCCGGAGCCGGTTCTCCACGTCGGGGCCGATGGGCCGGCCCAGGATCTCCCCGATGGCGTCGATCCGCTCCTTCCCGATCCCCACGTTCGGCCTCGGGAGGCCTCCGAGGTAGAAGACCCGGTCCAGGACCGCCATGGCCTCGGGGCCGAACTGCCGGTACACCTCCTGTTCGTCCACGATGAGGGGGTTACAGGCCTCCTCGAACCCGAGGGAAAGGTAGACCGACCTGAGCCGGTGGATGGTATCAAAGACCGGGTGGGGTCTCGCCTGGCCGTACCGGAGCCGGGGATACCTCCCGTCGCCTCCCGGCGGGGTGAGCACCTCCGGCCCCTCGTGCCATGCCCTCTCGAAGTCCTCCCTCGCCCGATCCCTCCACCTGCCTGCATCGAATTTCATCCCATCCGCTCCAGGAGCACGACCCGGCTCGCCGGGCTCTCGTCCCTGATCTCGTAATCGGAGAAGCCCGCAAGGGAGGAGGCAAAGGCCTGGATCTCCCCGTGCACGGGCATGTTCTCCTTCTTCAATCGTTTTCTACTGTATCCCAGGAACATATAACCCTTCACCTCCACGAACCGCGCCCCGGAATTCTGGACCAGCCGCGCATAGAGATCCGGGCTCCGGTCGTTCTCACCCCGCACGAGGGTAATCCGGATGGCCGAGCGCCTCTTCCCGAGGATCCCCAGGCTCTCCATCACCCGCTCCCAGCTGTCGGCCACCGGTTGGCAGACCCGCCCGTAGGTCTCCCGGTCCGGTGCACAGAGTGAGACGTAGGTCTGGAAGGGGTGCGTCTCTTCGAGGACCCAGGGCCGGGTCCCGTTCGAAACGAGGAATGTGGTGTAGCCACGCTCATGGAGGAGGTCCACGAGCCGGGGAAGGTGGGGATAGCAGGTCGGCTCCCCGGCGAGGGAGATGGCGACGTGCCTTGGCTCGAGGGCCTCGCCGAACTTCCCCGGGAGCACCCGGTACGAGGGCTTGTACCCGGAGAGCGCCCGCTTCTGGAGGTCCGGGAGCCGTTCCACGATAAGCTCCGGTGGGAGATCCTCGTCGGTGGCCGGCTCGTGCTCGAAGGAACGCCAGCAGAAGAGGCACCGCTGGGTGCACCTGAGGGTCGGGGTCATCTGGACGCACCGGTGGCTGTCGATACCGTAGAACCGGTGCTTGTAGCACTGCTCCCCGCCGCAGAGGGCCCGCTTGCACCAGAGGCAGGGCTTCACCGAGGCCGACGACGTTGGGGAGACGAACTGGTAGCCCTGACGCCTCAGCGCGAGGCGGGGCTCCTCACATGGTGTCGAGGGCATCGATCCCCAGGGTGAGGAGCGCCTCCGAGAGTGTATTCGCCGTCGCCGCGACGAGGGTGAGCCGGCTCTTCCGGGTCACCCCCTTGCTCTTCAGGACGGGGACATGCTGGTAGAAGGTGTTGAAGAGGTTCGCGAGCTCGTGGACATAGGAGGCGAGGAGATGGGGGCGGAGCTCCACCGTCACATCGTCGATAACGGCGGGAAACCGGGCGATGGCCCGGGCAAGGGCGACCTCCATGGGGTCCCGGAACTCGAAGGCCTCGCCGAAGGTCCCGGCCTTCTCCAGGATGGAGCGGGCCCGGGCATGCGCGTACTGGATGTAGGGGCCGCTCTGCCGCTCGAAATCAAGGGCCTCCTTCCAGTCGAAGACCATGGCCTTTTCAGGGGAGATCTTCACCATGTCGTACCTGATGGCAGCGATGGAGACCGAGCGGGCGATGGCCCGCCTCGTGCTCTCGTCCAGTTCGGTGCGACGGGAGGTCACCTCGTCGAAGGCCCGGTCGGCCACCTCTGCCATGAGGGCGTCGGCCGAGACGAACTTCCCGGCCCGGGTTGACATGGAGCCCTCGGGGAGGGAGACGAACTCGAAGTGGACGATCTTAGGAGGCGTTTCGCCGAGGAGCTCCAGGGTGGCTATGAGCTGGGCGCCGATCAGCTTGTGGTCGGCCCCGAGTACATCGATCATCCTCCCGAAGTTCCTTGCCTTCCATACGTGGTAGGCAATGTCCCGGGCTGCATAGACGGTGGTCCCGTCGCTCCGCCGGAGGATGTAGGGTTTCTTGAACCCACAGGCCGTGAGATCCAGCCAGACGGTCTCGTCCTCCCGGTACTCAGCGAGGCGCCTTACCCGGCCGAGGACGCGCTCCACGTCCCCGTTCCGGACGAAGTCGCTCTCCCAGATGAACCGGTCATGGGAAACCCCGAGGTCCGAGAGCGTCTTTTTGATCCCGTCCAGGCAGATGGTGACCGCAGACCGGAACTTCTTCGTGACCTCCGGGTCCCCGGCCTCAACCTCCTGCATGAGCCGGTCGATCTCCGCAAGGGCGTCCTTGTTTCCCTCCAGGTCCCGGTTTGCCGCGATATAGGCATTGGCGATCCGGTCGTCGCCCTTCATGCCTGCATCCCCGGCCCCGTACCGGTCCACTGCCCAGACGACGATCGCTATCTGCCTGCCCATGTCGTTCACGTAGTAGTGGGTCTCGATCCGGTAGCCCGCCTTCCGGAAGGCGCGGGTGAGGCAGTCGCCGATGATGGTGTTCCGGATATGGCCGACATGCAGCGGGCCGTTCGGGTTCGCCGAGGTGTGCTCGATGACCACCCGGCCCTCCCTCGGGGGAAGGGCCCCGTAGCCGGGCGAAAGCGCGGCCCGGACCGAGCCGCGGAGGTAGTCCTCACCGAAGGTGAAGTTCAGGTACGGCCCGGTGGCCTTCACCTGAATCCCCGCAAGCCCGGGGAGAGCGGCGAGCTGCTCTGCCAGGCGGGCGGCGATCTGAACCGGGGCCTTGCGTTCCTTCTTGGCGAGGGCAAAGGCGATGGTGGAGGCGAGGTCGCCATGCTCCCCGCCGTCAACGAGGGAAGGGTCGCCCTCCCCGGTCTTCTCCATGAGGGCCCGGGCGACCCGGGCCCTGTACTCGAGGAACATCAGTAGCCCGTCCGGTACCTGAGGATGGCCGCGATCCCGCCGAAGGCGTTGAAGAGCATCGAGCCTTCCTCGAACTCGTCTGAGATGATCTCCACCTTCGTCCCGGTCCGGTCGGCAATCTGGGTGAGGGCCTCGATGATGTCCACCTCGTCCTCGATGACGAGGGGCGTCGAGCACGAGGGGCAGGTCCCGAGCTCGATCTCGTGGATCTTCGCCCCTGCCTCGGTCTGGACCGTGGCCTCGTGCCGGTGGGTGCAGTTCGGGCACTTGATCCGTACATGGACCTTCCGGAGCCGGGAGGAGAGGATGAGGGTGTCCACGGCGCCGGCCTCGAGGTTCTTCCGCACCGAATCCTCGCCGTAGGCCGCGTTCCCGTTCTCCTTCACGAGCTCGTGGAGGAAGCGGGTCATGATGGTCTTCTCCCGGACGATGTCCATCCCCTTGAGGGCGTCCTGGGCCGCGTCCACGAGCTCGGAGAGGCCGCTCTCGTTCGTGTACGAGACGTCGAAGATGCCGATGACCCGTTTCTGGATCTCGTGGTGGAGGAACCCCCCGCTCTCGAACTCCTCCTTCGTCGGGGACGGCCCGCCGATGAGCACCCCCTTGAACCGGTCAAAGAAGTCCTTCTCGGCGAGGAAGGCCGCGCTCGCCCGCTCCCCCACCTTCTTGAAAAAATCGTTGATCGCGATGAGCCTCAGACGGGCGAACCGGACCGAGGACTGGCCCCCCTTCCGCTGCTTGCCCGGGACCGTGGAGGTCGCCCCCGAGAGGGGCTCGATCCGGTCGCCCCTGAGGAACCCCCAGTAGGCCTCCCGGCGGTCGATGACGATGAGCCCGTAGACCTGCTTCTCGGTGAGCATGTTCCGCAGGGGTTCGAGCTCGAATTTCGAGGAGCACCGGTACATGTACAGGTTCAGGGGCTCGGGGGGCTCGATAATGGTGCACTCGAGATCCGTCCGGTCGCCCCCGAGGAGCACCGTCCCGCAGAGGACGGCCATGCCGTTCGGCGGGGGCCGCTTGTAGTACTTGAGCCGGGCGAGGATGGAGGAGATGGCCGACTGGACGTTCGTCCTGGTCTGCTTTGACTTGATGTTCGCGCACTGGCCGAACTCGTCCCTGAGCTGGGCGGTCACGTCGTAGATCTGTTTGTCGGGTGGGATGTAGAGGGTGATGAGCTCGGTCCCGCTCCCCTCCTTTGCCTCGAGCTTCTCGAGGGTCTTCTTGAACTCGTACCGGCGCCGGGCCTCGTCCTGCTCCTGTTTGGCCTCGGCTTCCTTCACGGTGCTCACGGCTTCCTCGCTACCGGGTATCCGGATTCTTCCCTAATATGAGGGCCGATGCTATATAAACATCGAGCGGAGGGAGGTTTCATAAGAGGGAGGTTTCGTAAGAGGGAGGTTTCGTAAGAAACCGACCTCGAGCGACGAAGTCGCGAAGAAACCGACCTCGAGCGACGAAGTCGCGAAGAAACCGACCTGGAGCGACCCGCCATCAGGCGGGGTGCGACGTCGCGGGTTATCCGTCCCGCTTCCCTTTGCCCTCTCCCGGGGCGAAGGCCTTCCCGAGGGCCTCCATCCCGTCCTCCCCCATCTGCCAGAGGATGAGGGCGGCGCAGGACCGGACGGTCTCGTCCTCGTCGTCCAGGGCCGCGGAGAGGGGCTGGACGGCCGGCCGGCCCACCCGGCAGAGCGCGAGGGCGGCGAAGCCCCGGAGCTCGGGCTCCGGGTCAGAGAGGAGGGCCATGAGGGGATCCACCGCCTTCTCCCCCATCTCCCCGAGGCTCGCGGCGATATACCGGCGGACACCCGGGTCCTTCTCGCTCCGGAGGACCTGGACCAGGCGGGGAATGGCCGGGGTGCCGATCCGGGCGAGCACCCGGGCGGCGTACCAGCGGAAATCGGTGTCCGGGGTCTCCCGGATGGCCTCAATGAGGGGCTCCACGGCGGCAACCCCCAGCCGCACCAGCTCCTCCTCGGCCCCGTGCCGCGCCGGGAGGTCCCCCTCCTTCAGGGTAGCGATCCTGGCCCCGATATCGCCCTCCGTCCCGGTCATGGACCGCCACTTCCCGGGGAACCGGCGCCGGTGAGGGCGATCTGCCTCGCGGGCGGCGGGACGGCGATGCCCCTCCCCGCGAGCTCCCGCCGGATGTCCTCGAGGACCCCGGTCCTCGCCCCGGTATAGGCCCGGGACGGCGTCCAGAAGTACACGGTGAGGAGGACCCGGTCATCGGCCACGACCGACACGTTCACCTCGGGCTCCGGCCGGACGAGGGAGTGGGGCGAGGCCGCGAGCACGCCGAGGATGATCTCCCGCACCTTCCCCGTCTCCTCGGTGTACCCCACCCCGAGGGAGTACTCCACACGGCGGGCCCGGTGGGCGACGAAGTTCGTGACATTGCTCGTGAAGACCTCCTGGTTCGGGACCCTCGTGTACACCCCGTCATGGGTGCGCACGAGCGTCGAGAGGATGCGGATGTCCTCCACGTACCCGTTCAGGTTCCCTATGGAGACCTCGTCCCCGATGGAGATGGGCCGCTCGGCGATGAGGAAGACGCCGGAGACGAGGTTTCCCACCACCGACTGGCTCGCGATACCGATGACTATGCCGAGGAAGCCCCCGGCGATGAGCAGCCCGGAGAGGTCGATCTGGAGCTGGGAGAAGACGATGAAGACGGCGGCGACCACCACGGCCCAGTAGAGGATCTTGATGAGGATCTCGAGGTCCCGTCCATGGACCTTCCCCGCGATGGCCCGCTTCAGGTTGACGGAGATGAGCTGGGCGACGATGACCGTCACG
>DATKKN010000032.1:0-5435 GCA_035542895.1 Methanomicrobiales archaeon
CCTGCCGGCAGTGCTCCCGGATCACCCGGAAAAGGAGGTCCCCTTCCAGGTCGACCGCGCTCCCCGCCCTCCTCACCGCCTCGTAGACCGGGACCGTCCCGACGGGTGCATCGAGGGAGAGGATCTTCCCCCGGATGGCCGCGAGGTCTCCCGCGGTCGAGAGATCCATGAGGGTGTCGGCCCCGTTCACGAGGGCGGCCCGGGCCTTCCGGAGCTCGAGGTCCGGGTCGCACCTGATGCCCGAGGTGCCGACGTTCACGTTCACCTTCACCCGGCAGCCCGCACCGATGGCCAGGGTCCGGTGTTTCCTCCGGGGGTTCGCCGGGATGACCGCACGGCCCCCGGCGATATCCCTCGCCAGGCACTCGGGAAGGATACCCTCGTCCGTGGCAGCGGAAACGACAGGGTCAGGCACACCGGTCCTGCACGCGGCAGGGAGGGAATGCATAACACAGATGTAGTGCCGCTGACTTATTACTTATCATATGCCCGTCACGTGGATCCCGGGCAGCGGGTTCTGGGCGAACTCGTACCTCGTCGGGAGCGTCCTCGTGGACTGCGGGGTCCTCCCCATGCAGGTTGCCCCCTACCGTGACCGGATCGGGGAGATCGTCCTCACCCACTGCCACTATGACCACACCGCGCACCTCATGGAGCTCCGGGCCATGACCGGGGCGAAGGTCTCCATCCACCGGCTGGACGGGCCGAGCCTGGGCAACGATCTCCTCTCCTCCGCCCTCCTCTTCGGCGAAAGGGCGCCCCCGGTATCCGTCGACCGGCTCCTTGACGATGGGAACGGGGTGGGTGAGCTCTCGGTCATACACACCCCGGGTCACACCCCGGGGTCCATCTGCCTCTACCACGAGGGAGAAGAGGTGCTCATCTCGGGCGACACCGTGTTCACCCACGGTTCCTTCGGCAGGTACGACCTCCCGGGGGGCAGCCTCCCGGCCATCCGGGAATCGATCCGGAAGCTCTCGAAGTACGCCGTCCGGGGGGTCTACCCGGGCCACGGCGAACCCGTCCGGGAGGGCGGCGCCCGGCACATAGCCGCGGCACTGAAGGCCCTCGGGGAGATCCATGGATAAGGGGATTTACGCCCTCATCTTCTCGAACCGCCCCTGCACCCTCCGGATCGGGGGCCTCGGCGATGTCGGCCTGCGGGGAGGATGGCATATCTACATTGGATCGGCGAGGGGCCCCGGTGGGTTTGCCCGGGTGAGGCGGCACCGTCGCCTTGCGCTGGCGAGGGCCCGGCCTCCCCGGTGGCATGTAGATCACCTTCTCCTCTCGCCCGGCTTCCGGCTCCGGTATGCGGTATGCGGGACAACCGGCGAGGACCTGGAATGCGCCCTCGCTCTAGCCCTTGCCGGCAGGGCGGTCCCCTCCTTCGGATCCAGCGACTGTGGATGCGGAGGCCACCTCCTTCACCGGGGGACGAATCCCCTTGAGGAGGTAATGGGGGCGATGGCCTCCCTCGGCCTCGTGGCGAGGAGCACAATCCTCATTAAGGGGCACGATCAGGAGGTACGGTGAAGGAGTGCCTATGCAGGTGGTGGGAATCTCAGGATCCATGCGCAAGGACGGGAACACAGCCACACTCGTCCGTCTCGTCCTCGACCAGGTAAAGGCCGAGGGTATCAAGGCCCAGTACATCACCCTTGCGGACAAGGTGATCAAACCATGCATCGGGTGCGAGAACTGCAAGGAAGAGCGGACCTGTATCGTCAAGAACGATGACTGGCACCGGATCATAGACAGGGTCCTCGGCTGCGACGTCCTGGTCCTCGGGGCCCCTACCTATTATTACGACGTGAACGGGCAGACAAAAAATTTCATCGACCGGACCTATGCCCTCTACCACGAGAGGCAGCTCGCCGGGAGAAGCGCCGTGGGGATCGCCGTCCATGCAGACGAAGGGGGGAAGCGGGCGCTCCAGACGATGGAGGGGTTCTTCAGCTCCCACGAGTTCGCGTATCTCGGCCATGTCCTCGGGAAGGGCTACCTCGCCGGCGATGTCCTCCATGACAGGACCGCAGTCCAGGCCGCCGAGAAGATCGGGCAGAAGATCGTAAGGCTCCTCCGGCCCCGGGATTGAGGATCAGACGAGATCGTAGAGGGTCGTCCTCTGCCGCAGGGGCCTCCCCAGGTCCCCTGCCATGCGCTCCATCTCCGCCGGGTCCAGGAACTCCGTATCCTTTGCCCCCGCGCCCTTCGAGATGGACTCCTCGTACATGGTCCCGCCCAGGTCGTCGGCTCCGGCGATGAGGCCGAGCTGGGCGAGCTTCCGCCCGAGCTTCACCCACGACGACTGGATGTGGGGGATGTTGTCGAGGAAGAGCCGGGCGACGGCGATCATGAGGAGATCCTCCCTCCCCGTCGCCCCTGCCCGGGCGAGCCCTTTCCTGTAAATCGGGGTTTCCATGTGGATGAAGGAAAGGGGCACAAACTCGGTGAAACCCCCGGTGTCGTCCTGGATGGAACGCAGGATGGCGAGGTGCCGGACGACGTCGGCGGTGGTCTCGGTGTGGCCGTACATGATGGTCGCCGTGGTGGGGATACCGAGGCCATGCACCTCGCGGATGATCCGCTCCCAGGTGGCCGTGTCGACCTTCCCCGGGCAGATCACCGACCTGACCCGGTCCACCAGGATCTCGGCCGCGGTACCGCACATGGACCCGAGCCCGGCATCCCGGAGCCTCCCGGCCATCTCCACCGTGGAGATGCCGCTCCTCGCCGCCCCGTAGGCCACCTCCATGGGGTTGCTCGCATGGAGGTGGACCCCCGGTGCCGCCTCCCGGATCCAGGTGAGGATCCCGACATAGGAGTCGGCGTTGAAGTCCGGGTGGAGGCCGCTCACCGTGCAGATCTCGGTGACGTTCCGCTCCCTCGCTCTTGCGGCCTTTCCCTGCACGGCATCCCGGTCATGGAAGTAGGCGTCGGGATCCCCCTGCTTCCGGGAGAACCCGCAGAAACCGCAGGCATTTACGCAGATGTTCGTGACATTGATGTTCTGGTTCCGGACATAGGTGACCGTATTCCCGACCCGTTCCTCCCGCATCCGGTCTGCGCACTCTGCGATCCGCCAGACATCCCGGCCAGACGCCTCCAGAAGGAATCCGGCCTCCTTCTCGGTGAGCCTGTGCCCGCCCGAAATGTCCTGGAGCAGAGTGGGGATCCCGGCCGGGGAGCTCATCTCTTCCCCTTCTTTTTCTCCTTCTTCCCCTTGTCTTCATCCCCCTCGCCCCGGGAGGCCCAGATCTCGTGGATGATGAGGAGGAGGATGACCACGGCGGCGAACTCGGGGTAATGGAGGGTCGGGAAGCCGAGGAGGGGGACCGAGAAGAGGGCCTTCCCCACGATCCACTGGTCCTCCACGGGCTGGATCGGGCCGATCCCCTGTATGGAGGACCGCTGGTCGGCCGCCTGGTTGTTGTCACCCTTCGTCAGGTACCCCCCATGGGTATATGCGACGGGAAAGTTCGATGCAAACCATGCCGCGTCATGGTAGGCAATGGCGCGATGGATGATGGGATGGATGTTCGACGCCCCGTTCGGCCGGTAGATGATGACATCCCCGTAGTTCCCGAACTTCATGTACCCCGTGTTTCCCCCGGTCTCGAAGGTCTGGAGATCACCGAACCGGTCCTTCTGGACCACGAAGACCAGGTCGTTCACGTGCATGTTCGGGAGCATGCTCTCGGACTCGACGGCCACGACCGCCGGCCAGGTGCCGCAGGCCAGGAAGAGGAGGAGGGCAATTCCCCCGACGACGACGAGGACCCAGAGGATCTCCCGCAGGAAGGCGACGACGGGATTCTCGCTCTCCTGGACGCCTTTCAGGGCTCCCTTCACCCGGTCGACGATCGTCTCATCCACCATAGGTTGCCGTACAGGGGGTACGCAGGAATGCTACATATACTTTGTAGATTGACAGAATCCGCCGAGAATGCTTGTTTTACCATGGATCCCTGATATAGCCCCGGCTTCACCATCATCCCCGGAAGAGAAGGGAAAAGTACCTTGAGGGGCAATGGTACCCTGATGCTCGGAGACGGGGAGATCGTCCGGCGGTTCCTGGAGGCGAAACTCCAGGTACATCCCGACGTGGTTTCCTACCTCCGGGAGAAGAACGACCCCGGGCTCATGGAGAGGATAGTTACGGGCATCCCGCACGGTACCCTGGTCGTGTCCGCGGCACACATCCCGGAGCTCTCCCCCGTCAGGGACGGCGAGCGGTTCCTCCCCGAGCCGGAGCTCGAGGTCATCGCCGGCAAGGCAGGGGACTCGCCCGAGAAGAACCGGTTCGAGGACTTCTTCCCCTACTTCCGGGACCGGTACACCCGACTCGCCGAGATCCTGCGCTCGAGGGTGAACCCCGTCCCCATCGAGGCCCTCACGAGGAGCACCCGCTACCGGCAGGAGGAGTGCATGGTCATCGGCATGGTCCTCGACGTGCGCACCACCGCAAACGGCCACCGGCTCGTGGACCTCGAGGACCCCACCGGCCAGGTCCCGGTCCTCTTCAACCGGGACCGGCCCGGGTTCCCCGACGCCGAGCGGCTCCTTCCCGATGAGGTCATCGGGGCAAGGGGCCGGCTCTCGCAGGACGGGAGGCTCCTCTTCGCCGAGCAGCTCGTCCGGCCCGATGTCCCGCTCGCCCATGCCCCCTTCACGAGCCATGGCCCGGGGAAGGCGGTCCTCATCTCGGACGTCCATGCCGGCTCCTCCACCTTCCTCGGAGAGGCCTGGGAGCGGTTCGTGGACTGGCTCCCCTCCTCGGGGGCGGGGTACCTCCTCGTCTGCGGGGATCTCGTCGACGGGATCGGGGTGTACCCGAACCAGGAGGAGGAGCTCACCATCCGGGACATCTACGAGCAGTACGCGAGGCTCGGTGAGCTCATGGCCGGGGTCCCGAAGGAGATGGTTGTCGTCATCTCGCCGGGGAACCATGACGTGGTCCGGCCCTCCGAGCCCCAGGTGGCTATCCCCCCGGAGTTCAGGAAAGGGTTCCCCGCGAACTGCCATTTCGTCGAGAACCCGGCCCTCCTCTCCCTCCAGGGAGTCCGGGTCCTCATGTACCACGGCCGGTCCATCGACGACATGATCGGCCTCATCCCCCGCGCCTCCTACTCCCGGCCCGAGGAGATGATGGTGGAAATGCTCGAGCGCCGGCACCTTGCACCGGTCTATGGCCGGCGGACGCCCGTCTCCCCCGAGCCGAGGGACCGGCTCCTGATCGACCCGGTCCCCGAGATCCTCCACACCGGCCATGTCCACACGAGCGGGATCACCCGCTACAGGGGCATCCTCGGGGTGAACGCCGGCTGCTGGCAGGGCCAGACGAAGTTCCAGAAGCAGGTGAACATCACCCCGACCCCGGGGCGGGCGGTCATCGTGGACCTCCAGACCCTCGAGCCGAAGGTGATGGAGTT
>DATKKN010000033.1:0-14351 GCA_035542895.1 Methanomicrobiales archaeon
CAGTCCACGAGAATCCTCACGACCCGCTGGAGGTGGCCGCTTTCCTCCCCCTTCTTCCAGATCCGCCCCCGGGAACGGCTGTAGTAGTGGGCGAGCCCTGTCCTCCGGGTGAGGGCGAGGGCCTCCTCGTTCGCGTACGCAACCATGAGCACCTCGCGGGTCCGGGTATCCACTACCACGACTGTGACGAGGCCATCCGTGAACTTTGGCGTAATCATGCGCATCTTCCCCCCTCTCACCAGCCACCCACCGCCGAAAGCATCGTGAAGAGGATGTCCCCCCCGCAGAGGGCGAAGGCGAACCCGGCGAGGATCGGGAGGATGAAGGGGACGCCGTAGGAGATCCACACCGTCCCCGCCTTCCGGTAGAGGTCGAGCTCCTTCCGGTACTTCTCCGGGTGTTCCTTCAGGTGCTTCGTGTAGATCCTTCCCTTCCCCTTGATCATCCGCCGGAGGGCCGACCTGATGGGGATGAAATGCCGTTCCAGCCTGCCCCCCTCCTCGGAGAAATCCTCCATGACGAACCCGAAGGTGTTCTCGATGGTATCACCTTTGACGGGGTACCCGAAAAAGGTGTACGGGAATGGGGCCCGGTTCCCCCTCGCCAGGTTCAGGATGGCAATCCCTGCGGGGGTCACCAGGTTCAGGATGACCGCGTTCGTGAGGGCCGAGAAGGGGAGGAAGGGGAGCGGGGGGTAGCCGAAAAGGGGCATAAAGGGGAACACCGGCACGAAGAGGGCTATCGCCACGAGCGCGATGGCATCCGCCCCCCCGAAGAGATTCATCGCGGCGAAGACGAGGAAGAGCTCGGCGTAGAGGGCGACGAGGACGAGGAGGAGGTCGCCGGTGCCGGCCGCCCCCGCGAGGAACAGGCCCGCCCAGGCAATACCCTGAATGGCGACTGCGATCTCCACGTGCCAGAGCCGGAACCAGCGGGAGAAGGAGGAGAGATTATTTTCATCCATGCTCGCCTCCTTCTCGAGGCTAAGGCCCTCCCAGACGCAGGCGACCAGGAGAACGAATCCCGGGATCGCCACGATACCGAGGGTCTTCCAGAGGAAACTCCACGCAATCCCCTGGAGAACGGTGGCCGCGATGGCCAGGGTGAACACCTTCACCGGGATCTTCCCATCCTCGGTTTCGAGCTCGATGCCGTACACGATGGTTACGATGAGGGCGGCATATCCCGCTATGGTCCCCCAGGCCGAAGGAATGGTGATGAGGTACCAGAGTACGGCAGCCGTACCGATGATGTAAAGGGGATACCAGGTCCGGACCGGAACGGATCGCTCCCGCACGTCCAGAATTGATGCATAAAAGAGGGTCATGAGGACAGCAATCGATGCAATGAGCAGCGGGAGGATCATGGATTGCTGATATTTTTATCCTCTGCTTCTTATGCTTGACGGTTCCCATAGCCGCGCAGTTTTCGGGATAATATAAGTATTTAACTTTGTACGTAGAGATCTTTCCCATCCACCACCAGCAAGCGACTACCAGGAGGTACGGTTCTGTGATCGAAATCAGGGTCGACGACAACGCATGCAATGGCTGCGGTCTCT
Organism: Methanomicrobiales archaeon; assembly: GCA_035542895.1. Taxonomy (GTDB): domain Archaea; phylum Halobacteriota; class Methanomicrobia; order Methanomicrobiales; family JACTUA01; genus JACTUA01. The sequence continues at coordinate 1,562 of DATKKN010000033.1, forward strand.
GCGTGAAGGACTGCCCGATGCATGTCTATGAACTCAGGGAGAGCCTCTCGGTTCCCGTGCATCCCGAGAACTGCATGGGCTGCCTTTCCTGCCACGAGATCTGCCCGGCACAGGCCCTTGAACACAAGGGGATATACCCCTCCCGTAGGCACTACATCGATATCCGGGTCTGCGAGATGTTGAATCGGGTGATTTAAATGACTGAAAGGAATTTCAATCACCCGAAGAGGGCGATGGGACATTGCCTGAACAGGGTGATTTAATGACCGCTGAAAGCGGGCAGGAAACACCCTGGCAGGACGATGATATGGTCATGCATAGGGTGATTTGATGACCGATGGCGCCATCGAGAAGATGAAGGGGGCCTTCTCCACCGACCTCGTGTACCGGTCCGAGGACGTGCCCCTCACCTGCATCCCCCACCCGGAGGAGCTGGAGGACACCCTCCATGGGCTCATGAAGCTGAACGGGCTCATCATCCGGTCCCTCGAGGAGGTCGCGGGAAGGGGGGCGAACGCGGTCACGTACCGGGCGGGGCGGAAGTACGGCCACGAGGTCGCGAAATACTTCCAGAAGATGGAGAACATCGAGGAGGCGTTAAAGGAGCTCTCCGACATCCTCAGGGGCCAGTTCACCATCGAGATCTGGAAGCCTGCCGACAAGCCCTCCTACATCATAGAGGAGAACGGCTCGACCTTCATCTACCTGGTCTTCCATGACTGCATCGTCAGGCAGACCCTCAGGCGGAACGGCCAGGTCCAGGGAGGGCCCCTCTGCCAGACCCTCTATGGCTACGTCGTCGGGGCGGTCGAGGAGATCACCGGCCGGAAGGCGAAGCTCGAGATCGTCCACACAGGCCCGAACGCCTGCCTGAAGAAGCTCATCCTGCAGTGAGGGACGACATGAAGATAGCCATAGAGGAACTGGCTTCCTGCTCGGGATGCACCATCGCGATCCTCGACCTCCACGAGGCGCTTCTCGACGTCCTCGGGAAGGCCGAGATCGTGTACGCCCCGGTGATCATGGACGTGAAGGAGCCCCCCGAGGGAATCGACATCGCCTTCGTTACCGGCGCCGTCAGGAACGAGGAAAACCAGGAGCGCCTTAAGAAGATCCGGAAGCGGGCCAGGACCATGGTCGCCCTTGGCACCTGCGCATGCTACGGCGGCATCTCCGGCCTTTCCATGCTCTTTAACAAGGAGGACATGTTTAACCTGGTCTTCCGGGGCGTCGAGACGGTGAAGCCGGACGGGGTCATCCCCAAGGACGTGCCCCCGTTCCTGTACCGGGCGTTCGCCGTCGGGGACCTCGTGAAGGTGGACTACTACATCACCGGCTGTCCCCCGAAGGAGATGTATCTCTCGAAGATTCTCCCTGCCCTGGTCTCCGGCGAGCCCCTCACCCTCTCCAAGAAGTCGGTCTGCTCGGAGTGCGACCGGGTCATGGGAGCCCACGAGAAGTGGCAGCTGAAGCGGAGGCACGAGGGGATCCCGGAGCGGGAGCACTGCCTCCTCGGCCAGGGATACCTCTGCCTGGGCGCCGTCACCTTCGGCCGGTGCGGGGCATCCTGCCCGCACAGCAACGTCCCCTGCCACGGGTGCAACGGGCCGTCCCTCGACATACTCCGTGAACCGTGCCGTGACATCTACAACATGATGATCCGGCGGATCGCTGACCTCACCGACAAGCCGGAGGCCGAGATCGAGAAGCAGATCTACGACGTGGCTCATACCTTTTATCCCTTCACCATCGGCTCCCTTATCATGGAGGACAAGGGGATCTCCAAGATCCGGGACCTCATCAAGGAGAGGAACGTGTGACCGAGATCCGGATCACGCCGGTCACCCGGCTCGAGGGCCATGCCCAGGTGCGGATAACCCTGGACGCACAGAACCAGGTGGAGAGGGCGCACTTTAATGTCATGGAACTCCGGGGGTTCGAGAAGTTCCTCATCGGCGCAGCGGTGGAGGAGGCGCCCCGGATCACGCCCCGGATCTGCGGGATCTGCCCGACCTCGCACCATCTTGCCTCGGTGAAGGCCGTGGACGCCATCTTCGGGGCCGAGCCCCCGGAGACGGCCCGGAAGCTCCGGGAGCTCCTGAACCATGCCCAGTACGTCCATTCCCATGCCCTCCACTTCTTCATGCTCGCGGCCCCGGACTTCCTCGTGGGCCACGATGCACCCGCCGCAGACCGCTCGGTCATCGGCATCGCGAAGAAGGCGCCCGCCCTTGCAAAGAAGGCCATCGAGGTGAGGAAGCTCGGGCAGCGGATCACCGAGGCGGTGGGCGGGAAGCCCATCCACCCGTCCAATGCGGTGCCGGGGGGGATGTCCCGGGCCCTGGACGGTACCACCCGGGATAACCTTCTCGCCGCGGCGAAGGGGGGCCTCGCCATTGCCCAGGAAGGGTGGGATATCGCGAGGACCATGATGGACGGGACCGATCTCACCCTCGGCACGGTGGAGACCGGCTTCATGGCCATGACGAAGGATAAGAAGTACTCCCCGTACGAGGGAACGGTCGAGATCATCGGAAAGGACCGGAGCCCCCTGGGGAGCTTCACCGGGACAGATTATACCCGGCATATCGAGGAGTTCTCGGAGGACTGGTCCTACCTGAAGTTCACCAGGCTGAAGAATGGCACCTATTACCGGGTCGGTCCCCTTGCCCGGCTCAACATCTGCACATCCATGGGCACGCCCCTCGCGGACGTCGCCTTCAGGGAGTACAGGGAGAAGTTCGGGGAGATGGTGCAGGCGCCCCTCGCGTACAACCTGGCCCGCTACGTCGAGTTCCTGGCAAGCTGCGAGAGGGTCGTCGAGCTTCTCCAGGACCCGGCCATCACGGGAACGAATATCCGGTCCCAGGCTCACGGAGTGAAGGCGAGGCGGGGGGTGGGGATCGTCGAGGCCCCGCGGGGAACCCTCATCCATGACTACGCCGTGAACGAGCAGGGCTACATCGAGAAGTGCAACCTCCTCGTCGCGACCTGCCAGAACAATTATGCCATCGACCGGAGCGTCGAGACGGTCGCAAAGCCCCTCGTGAAGGACGGGAAGCTTCCAGAGGCGGCGGCGAACCGGATCGAGATGGTCATCCGGGCATACGACCCCTGCATCTCCTGCGCCACCCATGCCATCGGGAGGAGGACATGGCCAATCGAGTTCGTCCGTCCCGATGGGCGGTCAGGTGAGGAGAAGGATTAAGGCTATAAAAAGGGGATGATCTCTTATGCTGAATCAGATCCTGGCCGAATTCCTGAAGCTGGACGGTGTATTCGCCGCGGTCGTGGTGGGAAGGGACGGGATGGTCATCGAGAGCGCGGTCTCGGGCAAGGTCGACACCGACGCCCTCGGCGCCATGGCCTCCACCGGCATGGGTACCGCCGAGGCAATGGGGAACGAGCTCGGGAAAGGGGAGCTCAACCAGATGCTCGTCGAGCTCGAGAAGGGCCCCATCCTCCTCTCCCCCCTCTCCCCGGACGAGCTCATTGCCATCGTGTCGGACAGCACGGGAAACATCGGGCGCATCAGGTACGAGCTCAAGAAGAACAAGGAACGGATCATCGCGGCACTCTAAGATACCCATGACCACGGCACCGATACCTTCTGGGAAGATCAGGGGCTCCCTCAGGGATGTCACCCCGAAGCTCAGGAACTTCGTCGGGGCGGTGAAGGTCACCACCCCGTCGGGAAAGGGCGGCATCCTCGTCGAGATGGGAAAGACCGTCGCCTCCTACCTGACCGTGGACGGGGTCCTCCACCGGGGGAAGGAGTCCCTCGAGCTCCTCGAGAAGGAGCAGCTTGCCGAGTTCGAGATCCTCAGGTACGACGAGGAGCAGTTCCGGGAAGCAATGCTCATCTGCGACAACCGGGGGCTCCTCCTCGGGGGACAGAAGGGCGAGGCGGCCCCCGCTACCGCACCGCCGGCCCCGGCCAGGGAGGAGAAGCCCCAGGGGGAGGAGAACGTCCTCTCGGCGATGATGAAGCGCTTTGCCGCCCCGAAGGTCGCGGAAAAACCCCCGGTCACCCGGGAACTACCGAAGGCCGAGGCGAAGGCACCGGCCCCGGTGGAGGAGCCGCTTATCGAGGAGCTGAGGGAACCCGGGCCCTCCCCGCCATCTGCCCGGGAGAAGGCAATGCCGATCCCGGAGAGGAAGGAGGCCGCAGCGGCTCCGCCGCCACCTCCTGCCGAGACCGAGCTCTCGGCCATCATCAGGAGGCTCCGGGAAACGGGCGGCATCGAGAAGGCACCTGCGCAGCCCGAGGCAAAGCCCGGGGGAACCGCCCCTAAGGCAGGAGTCCCTGAAGCGGCTGAAGGGAAGGTGACGGCGCCAGGACCGTCAACAGCCCGGGTTTCCCGGCCACGGCCACCCGTGGAGGAGAGAGCCCCTCCCGAGCCTGTTCCTCCGGGGATCAAGAGTGAGGCGGCCGTCCCGGAAGGTCAGCCTCCTGAGGGCCGGGTCAAGGTGGACCTCGGCAAGATGATGAAGCGTATCAAGCGCCTGGACATCACCTCTATCCGGGAGGAGCTCCAGGCGGGAGCAGGGGAGGAGCCGGCAGGAGGTCCTGCCAGGGCCCCGCTCGCAACCGGCGGGGAGCCCGGGGAGGTCGCGACGGCCCCGGTCCAGGCACCAGCCCCCTCAGCTGAAACGGCGGGCAAGAGCGACATCGATGAGCTGAAGGCCTTCATCCAGCGGCTCGAGGTCCTGGAGGAGCCGGAGGGGGAACCCCGGGAGAAGGGATTCCTCGAACGGCTCGGGGGAAAGGCCGTGCCCGGGGAGGCACCGGAGCCGGTCATGCCGAGGAAGCGGGAGGCACCGGAGCCGGCCATGCCGAGGAAGCGGGAACTGCCGGCGCCGGTCCCCCGAAGGGAGGTTTCCCTTCCTGTAGAGGAGCCCCCTGCCGAGGAGGCGAGGCCGGCCCCGAAGATTCCCGAAGAAAGGCCGGTGCCCCCCCGCCCTGCCGAGCCGGATCGCAAGGCAAGGATCGCCTCCCTGCTCAGGCGCTCGGGCCTGGTGAAGCCCCCCGCAGAGGAGCAGCCGAAGGAACCGGTCCCCGGGATCGCACCCGAGCCGATAATTTCCCGGGTGAGGGAGGAGCCTCCGGCGCCCGTTGAGGAGGTCGAGATCCAGGCGCCCCGGCCCCAGAGGAAGAAGGTGGAGATCACCCGGGTGCCGAAGAAGGCCGAGAGGCCGATCAGGGAACCCCCTCTTCTCGATGAGAAGATGATCCAAAAGATCCTGAAGCAGCCGGGGGTCATTGCCGTGTCCACCTTCTTCGAGGGCTTCGCGGTCCAGTCGGCCGGTCGGGCGGACTTCGAGCAGGTCGCGGCAAACGCCGAGGATCTCTTCAGGGCAGGGAAGAAGATAGCACGGGAGATCGACATCGGCCCGCTGAACCAGATCATCCTGGAGACCGGGAAGGGAAAGCTCGTTATTGCTCCCCATGGGGACCTGAACGTCTGCATCTTCACCGAGCCCGATGCCAACCTCGGGCTCATCCGGGTCGCCATCAGGAGCATGCAGGTGGAGAAGGACTGAGGGACCGATGCGTTTCCCGCCCACGGACCAGCAGGAGGTCATGAAGGGGGTACCCCTCCGGACGCTCCTCTCCGAGCTCGAGAAGAGGCGGTTCACCGGCTACTGCGCCATGCCCATCGCCGGTGCAAGCGCCTTTCTCGTCCTCGAGGAGGGGAGGTACATCCTCGCGGAATACCGGGGGATCCGGGGAAGGGATGCCCTCGAGGCCGTCCGGCTCATCGGGGACCCGGTCATCGACGTGGTCCTCGCGCCCATTCCCCGGGACCAGCTGGAGGAAATGAGAAGGATGAACGAACCCTTCCTCGTCGATCCCCCCCGGCAGGCGGCCCAGCTCAGGCCAGACGGACGTGCTTCCACGACGGTGATCCGGCCGGTGAGCATTGGCGGCGGCCCCGGGAAGTCGGTGCGGGTGGTCGCGGTCCAGGCCGGGGAACGGGAGGAGAAGGCCCATGCCGCAACCGGCCTGCGGAAGGAGAAGGCAAAGGCGGCCCGGGCGGCCCCGGCCTCCCAGGCCGGGGGGCCGGCGGAGCGGCTGGACCGGAAGGGCCTTGAGCACATCAAATCCTTAAAGGACAGCTTCAAGATCGACGCAGCCGACCTCCTCTCGGAGCTGAACCTTGGACATCTTGTGGCGAACCGTCCCAAATCAGACAAAGGAAATGAGGGTGAAGGGGAAGAAAAGAGCGGTACAGGGTAATTACGATGACAGCAACGGATAAGTATTTGAATAGTGAAAAGTTAAATATGAGATTTATAGGGATCTCGTCATGAAACGGGTGTTCTAATGTTCAGAGCGTACACGATTGCATCGGGAAAGGGTGGAACCGGAAAAACAACGGTAACCGTGAACCTGGGTACCTCTCTCGCCCAGCTCGGGAAGGAGACCTTCATCCTTGATGCCGATATCGGAATGGCCAACCTGGGGCTCGTCCTCGGGCTCGAGAGCGTGCCCGTGACCCTTCACGAGGTCCTTGCAGGGAAGGCGAGCGTGGATGACGCCATCTACGAGGGCCCGAACGGCCTGAAGGTGGTGCCGAGCGGGATCTCCCTCCAGGGGTTCCAGAACGCGGATCCGGAGAAGATGAAGGATGTCATGCGTGACCTGATCGGGAGAAGCGACTTCCTTCTCATCGACGCCCCGGCAGGGATCAGCAAGGACGGGGTGGTGGCCCTCGCCATAGCGGACGAGGTGATCCTGGTCGTGAACCCGGAGCTCTCCTCGATGGCCGATGCCCTCAAAACGAAGATCCTCACCGAGATGGTTGGCGGGAAGGTCTACGGGGCGATCCTGAACCGGGCGGGGATGGAGAACACCGAGCTCCGGAGGCACAGTGTCGAGGATGTCCTGGGTGTCCGGGTTATCGACATGATCCCCGAGGACGCAAACGTCCGGAGGGCGGCTGCCTACAAGACCCCCGTCGTCATCAAGTACCCGACATCCGGGGCCTCCCGGGCCTTCAGGAGGATAGCGGCAGACCTCGCAGGCTCTGAATACAAGGAAGAACCGGTCAAGGTCCAGGAAGGGTTCGTGGACCGGCTCGCCCGGACCCTTTTCGGTGGCGCTACCCGGTGAACGGCGAAGAACACCCTGTCAAAAAGATTAAATAAAGTTTTTTTCCTTATTTATCTTTTAATTCCAGATTGTTAAAAACAGAACATTTAATAATATCATGAAGATGAAATATACTTGTACCGACCACCGGGCCTGAGGTCGTCCTCTCTAGATCCTTTCGCGGCGGCCGGGGGCACAAGGAACCGGGAGTGGTTGTCGTACGGGGGAAATAATCCAGATCATTGATGAGGTGCTCTCCACTTCGCAGTACATCGCGAGCTACAGCTATCCCGAGCTCATGGCGTACGCGGGCTCCCATGCCGTGAATGGCATCGGGGTCCATGACGAGAACGACCGCAAATTCTACATCGTCTTCGAGGGCGGGACACCCGAGGGGGTCATCTTCACCGACAGCAAGGGGACCCTCTTCGGCGACAAGGCGGCGATCCTGCTCTCCGGCCAGGAGAGCTTCGAGCTCTTCGACGTGAGCCAGTCCATCGTGGATGCCCTCGCGTCCCGGTGCCGGATCTTCGACAAGAGCCATGTGAAGAAGCGGCTGGACGACGACCTGCCGTCCTTCGGGGGCATCCACAAGAGCCCGGGCATCCTCTGCCTGACCCTTGCCCGCGAGGGGGTTCCCCAGCCGGGGATCCGGGTCTCCATCAAGAAGGGCCGGCAGATCATCGCGAGCGATATCACGACCACCGACGGGAAGGTCTGCTTCAAGCTCCTGAACGGGACCTATGACTGCATGGCAGTGGACCGGGCCCAGGAGATCTACACCTTCATGGTCGACTTCAATGACCGGTACGCAGAATCGGTCATCGAGATTGGGGGGTAATTTGTGACGTCACAGGAACCAGAGAAGAAACCGGAGCTCGATGCCATGATGAAACGGCTCGGGCTCCTCGGCATCGAGAGCAAGGAACCCCGGCCGGGCGGGCCGGGCAGCGGTGAGGGCAGGCAGGGGAAGGCCGCGGAGCGCGATTCCTCACCACCGGCCTCTCCGGGCAGAGCCCAGGCCGACGAGCTGAAGGACTTCCTCAAGCACCTGGAGACCCTCGAGAAGGACGGGGCACAGAAGGCCGAGCGCCTCCCCGCCGAGGCGGATTCGGTCATGGCACGCCTGGAGAAGCTCGACCTCGCGAGCCTTCGCGAGGAGGCGAAGGTCCAGGCCCAGATTCAGGCAGGGGGCCAACCGGCCCAGGCCCGGCCCGCGCCCGAACCGGCCCAGCCACGGCCCCAGAGCCCCCGGAAGGATGACGATTTCGTCGCTCTCATCAGGGGCATCGAGGAGGTCAAGAGGGACCTCCTCCCCGAAAACTCCGGGAAGCAGGCTGTCAGGCGCGAGATCAGGGCCGAGAAGCTCGAAACGGAGGCAAGGCAGGCAAAGGCCCGGGCACCAGAGGAAAAGCCCGGCGAGGGTGACGCAGAGTACGGCTCGATCCTGGACCGGCTCCAGAACCTCGACCTCACGAACGTGGGAGGCGAGACGAAAACCGACCTGGATGACATCGCCGCATGGAAACGGGAACTCCGCAAGGACACGAAGGGCGTCGCACCCGGCCAGGAGGCGGCCACCCCCCCGCCCTCCCAGGCAACCCAGGGAGTCGATGCCGAGTCGATCCTCAAAAGGCTCGAGGGGCTTACCCCCCAGGAGCCGAAGGCCCCCGCCCCCGCCCAGAAACCCGCCTGGGCACCTGCCGAGGCCCCCGCCCCCCGTGCCCCGCAGGCCGCCCAGCCGGCCCAGGGAATCGATGCCGAGTCAATCCTAAAAAGGCTCGAAGGGTTGACCCCGTCAGAGGCCAGGGCGACCGCCGCGAAGGTGAAGCCCGTCCCGAGGGAGGCCGCTCCCCCCCAGGCCCCCCAGGCAGCCCCCCCGAAGCCCGCTGCGGCGCCGAAGGCAGCCCCCCAGCCCTCGCCTGCCCCCCGGGCTGCACCCGAGACCGACGGGCAGCCCCTCCTGAAGCGCCTCGAAGGACTCGCCCCCCCCGACCTCCGGGTCGCCGGGAAGAGCAAGTGGGAGCCCGCGGCCCCGCCCCGGGAGGAGCCGAAGGCAGAGGCCGCCGGGACAGGGAAGGACGGGTCAGAGAAGGACGTTACTTCGGTCATCGATACCATTTTCAAGGTCCACAAGGGTGCCCCCATGGGCGTCCCGGGGGCCGAGGACGTGGATGCCTCCTTGAAGCAGATCATCGAGGAGGAGACCCAGGCCGCGGCTCCGGCAGAGGAGGAGAAGGAGGCCACCCGTGCGAAGAAGACCCGCTGGTCTGACGGGGAACAGGAGGAGGGACAGGATGCCGTCGTCTCGGTTGACGAGATCAAGGACATCAGCAACCTCATCCTCCCCAAGGGAGCGACCTTTGCCATCGACGAGGTCAAGCTCCACGAGCGGACCGCGGTCTTCGACGTGAAGAGCGGGGCCGTCCCCTCCGAGATCGCCGAGAGCTGGCAGTCCCAGCTCCCGGCCGGCGTCATCAAGGACATAGTCATCGGGAAGGAGACCGCCGAGGAGGCGAAGTCCCGAGGGATCCTCGGCAAGCTGAATATCATGAAGGTGATCCGGAAGGAGGTCGAGGAATACAACCCGCGGCTCCACGGACCCCTCGTGGATCTCGCCTTCCGGCCCGCGCCGAACATCGAGGAGGTCGAGGTGTACCCGGTGAACGAGCCCTATGCTTTCATCCGGATCCTCCACGACAACTCGACCCACGAGTATACCTACACGGTTCTCGAGCCGGTCCTCAACCCGGCCGAGAAGGAGCTCATCGGGGAGCTGAAGCAGCGCCTCTTCGAGACCCTCGAAGTGAATACGAAGGACCTGACCAGGGATGCCGCCCACAAGGCCATCCGGGGGGCGGTGGACACCGTGCTCTCGGACTACGGGATCTCCCTCACCCCCGTCGCCCGGGAGAAGATCCTCTACAACATCGAGAAGGAGTTCCTCGGGGACGGCCTCGTGGACCCGGTGATGCACGACAAGTACATCGAGGATATCTCCTGCGACGGCGTGAACATCCCCATCTTCGTGTACCACACGAGCTACGAGAACACGAAGACGAACCTGAACTACAGGCAGGCCGACGACCTGGACTCCTTTGTCACGAAGATGGCCCAGCGGGCGGGGAAGCACATCTCCATCGCCGAGCCCATCCTCGACGCCACCATGCCCGACGGGTCCCGTATCCAGATGACCCTCGGGAGCGAGGTGACGGCCCATGGCTCGACCTTCACCATCCGTAAGTTCAGGGAGGAGCCCATCACCCCGACGGACCTCATCGAGTGGTCCACCTTCTCACCCCTCGCCGTCGCCTTCCTCTGGCTCGCGGTCGAGAGCGGGAAGTCCGCCATCTTCGCCGGCGGGACCGCCTCGGGAAAGACCACGTCCTTGAATGCCATCTCCCTCTTCATACCGCCCATGGCCAAGATCGTCTCCCTCGAGGACACCCGGGAGCTGAAGCTCCCTCACCCGAACTGGATCCCGAGCATTACCCGGGACTCGTTTGACACGAACGGCAAGGGGGAGATCGACATGTACGAGCTCCTGCGGGCCGCCCTGCGGCAGAGGCCCGAGTACCTCATCGTCGGTGAAATCCGTGGCAAGGAGGCCCTCACCCTCTTCCAGGCGATGTCCACCGGCCACGTCACCTACGCGACCATGCACGCCGACTCGGTCGCCTCGGTCGTCCACCGTATCGAGAACCCGCCGCTCTCGGTGCCCCGGAACATGCTTTCGGCCTTAAACCTGGTCTGCGTCCAGGCCCAGGCACGGATCGGCGGGCAGCGGATCCGCAGGTCCAAGCAGATCATCGAGATCCTTGACATCGACCCGCGGACGAACGAGCTCATCACGAACGAGGTCTTCCGCTGGCACCCGACCACGGACGAGATCCGCTACTCCGGGAAGTCCTACATCCTCGAGGAGATCATGGAGGAACGGGGATGGAGCGAGGCCCGGATGAAGGAGGAGCTGAAGCGCAGGCAGGAGCTCCTCGAGTGGATGCGGCTCAAGATGATCCGCCACTACCGTGACGTCGCGAAGATGCTCATCTCCTACTTCCGTGACCCCGAGGCGGTCATCGAAGTGGTCCGGGCTGACCTGTACACCGAGGGGAAGGCGGCATGAACGGGTACCAGCGGTTCTGCTTCAAGATCATGGGGGACCGGCTGAAGAAGAAGCGGGCCGACTACGTCCAGCTCAGGAATAACCTGATGCGGGCGCGGATCACCGTCCCCTTCGAGGCGTACCTCGCCTCGGCGTACGTCACCGCCTTTATCGTCGGCATCTCCACGGCGGTCGTCCTCGGGCTCTTCTCCTACCTGCTCCGGATCCCCGAGATGATCACGTACAAGGGAACGCTCCCCGACGTGCTCGTCGAACTCTCCGACTACCGGCTCATCTTTGGGACCATCGCCGCGGTCGTCCTCTCGCTCCTCATCTTCGGCGGGGTGACGTACGTCATCTTCCTCGTGTACCCGAGCGTCCACGCGGGCGAGCGGCGGAGGAACATCGACGCGACGCTCCCCTACGCCATCAACTACATCACCGCGATGTCGACCGCGGGCATCACCCCGGCCGAGGTCTTCAAGCTCCTTGCCGAGAGCCCCATCTACGGCGAGAGCGCCGTCGAGGCGAAGTACATCGTCCGGGAGATCGAGATCTTCGGGAAGGACCTCACCGACGCCATCAGGGTCGTCTCCGGGGTCACCCCGAGCGACCGGATGAAGGAGTTCCTCCAGGGGGCAGTCGCGGCCATTTCGGCGGGGACGAACCTCACCGACTACTACCGGACGAAGGCCGCCCAGTACACCATCGAGAACCGGCAGCAGCAGAAGATCTTCCTCGAGACCCTGGGGCTCATCGCCGAGTCCTACGTGACGGCCCTCGTCGCGGGGACCCTGTTCCTCATCATCCTCCAGTCCATCATGTCGATCATCAGCGGGGAGGTGAGCCCGATGTTCCTCTACGTGGTCATCTACCTCATCGTCCCGTTCGGGAGCATCATGTTCGTGATCCTGATCAGCTCAATGACCCCGGAGGTGTGACATGGGATTCCAGGACGTCCTCAACAACTTCCTGAACCGGGACGCGTACAAACAGCAGAACGTCCCCGGCTACGTCCTCGACGACTACGAGCGCTCGCAGCAGGACATCACCGACAAGATCGCCTACCAGAAGAAGGTCCAGGAGGGCTTCCTGCGGTTCGTCAAGCATCCCCTCGCATTCATCAGGGAAACGCCGACGAACGTGCTCTACATCAGCATCCCGGCCGCCGTCATCTTTTTCGTCGCCGGCACCGGCTTCATCATCTCGAACTACGGCGTCCGGGGCCTCCTCACGGGCACCCTGATCGACGACATCATCATCTGGTCGGCGCTCATCGGATGCATACCGCTCGCCCTTTTCCAGTGGATGGAGAACAAGCGGGTGTACAGCCTCGAGGAGTCCCTCCCGAACTTCTTCCGGGACGTCGCGGGGATGAACGACAGCGGCATGACCCTCCCGAACGCCATCAACAACGTTGCGCAGGGGGAGTACGGTGCCCTCACGGTGTACATCCGCCGGCTGAACGCCGAGATGTCCTGGTCGGTCCCCTTCGTCGAAGCCCTGTACCGGTTCGGCCAGCGGGTCGGCACCCCCCTCGCGGCCCGGTCCGTCGACCTCATCGGCAAGGCGAGCAGGGCCGGGGGCGA
>DATKKN010000034.1:0-3583 GCA_035542895.1 Methanomicrobiales archaeon
GTGTTCGCCGAGGTCAGAGGAGTTGATCCCGTCCGCGATGCAGGCGAGCCCGAGATCCCCCGCACGCCTTTTCAGTATCGCTGCAGAGAGCTTTTTACAGTGGTAACAACGGTCAACCGGGTTCCTCAGGAAGGACGCATCTTCCAGGAGGGAAACAGGGATCACCTCGAGGGGCACCCCGAGGTCGGAGGCGGTTTTCCGGGCCTCCCGTATCGCCGCCCGGGGGACGAGCGGGCTGTCCAGGAGAACGGCCCTGCACCGGTCCCCGAGTACTTCCCGGGCGACGGCGGCGAGGAGCGAGGAGTCAACGCCTCCCGAGTAGGAGATGAGCATCGATCCCCTGCTCTCGATCTGTTCCCTGAGCTTCTGTTCCTTGCCGTTTTGGTCCACTGATGCTCCCCCCGATGGTCCCTGGTAGGGTATCCTTCAGGAGCTTCCCGGGAGGGGGGATAATCTTAACCCGTCTCTCCGGGAGGGTAGGATTCGGGCTCCTTTACCGACACGCAGGGCCCCTGGTCGTCCCTTATCACCCGGCAGATGGAGCATATCCGGCCGGTGACATCCGGAACGCCTCCTGCCTTGATCTCCCGGGCCAGGTCCTCGATGAGCTTCTGCGCGGGGCCCTCGAAAACGATCCGGTAACCCCGCTTCCCCGAGAGGTACTGCGAGACCGCCGAGGGGGCCGTGTCGAGGAGCCGGGCGACCTCCTGACGGGTTACGCCGTTTTTCACGAGCTCGGCCGCGAGGGCCGCCCGGATGGCAGGCAGCACGTCCCAGACGATCTGCTGGCAGGGGGTCTTCACCATGGTATACTCTTTGGAACGAGCCCGGAGGTATTAATAGGTGACATTTTCGCGGGAGACCAGCATGGCCGCACCCTCCTCCCGACCGGATCGTTACCAGCGCACTTATCTTATGCTCCGGGGGATAACTCAGGTGAAGGCCGGAGTGCTGGTCCTGGCTCCCCCATGCCCGTGGCCGGACAGTACCCCCGGCAGGGTGACCATGCTCTCCCAGCGGGAACGGGACAGGTACAAGCGGCAGATCCTCCTCTTCGGCGAGGAGGGGCAGGAGCGGCTGAAGGAGTCGGAAATCTTCATCGCAGGGGCCGGGGGCCTTGGCTCGCCCGTTTCCATCTACCTCGCCGTTGCCGGCGTGGGGACCCTGACCATCGCAGACTCGGACGTGGTCGATCTCTCCAACCTGAACCGGCAGATCCTTCACACCGATCGGGATATCGGGATGAAGAAGATCGTCTCGGCAGAGGAGAAGCTCGCGGGGATCAACCCGGACATCGCCGTCAGGACCATCGATGCCCATATTGACGAAGAAAATGCGGGGAGGCTCATCGGAAAGGCAGACGGGATCGTCGATGCCATGGATAACTATCCCACCAGGTACCTTCTCAACCGGGTGGCCCTCGCAAAGCGGATCCCCCTCTTCCACGGCGCCATCCGCGGCATGTACGGGCAGGCGACAACCATTATCCCCGGGAAAACCCCATGCCTTTCATGCATCTTCCCGACCCCGCCTCCCGCCGAGGTCTTCCCGGTGGTGGGCGTGACCCCCGGGCTCATCGGCATGGTCCAGGCGACCGAGGTGCTCAAGTTCCTTCTCGGGACAGGGGATCTGCTCGCGGGCCGGCTCCTCCTCTGGGACGGGATGCAGGCACAGGCGAGCGAGGTCTGCGTGGAGCGGAACCCCTGCTGCGAGGCATGCGGTGACGGGAGCAGGGTGCGTCGGAGAGTGAGGGGATGAAAGTCAGGATCCGGTTCTTTGCCCGGTTCCGGGAGCTTCTCGGCACGGACATTGTCGCGGAGCCGGCGGACGGGATGACCTTCAGCGTCCTGGTCCGGAATGTTGCCCGGAAGAAAAAGGAAGGATACGATGCCATCTTCGACGGGAACGGGAACTTCCGGGAGTTCGTGATCCTGATGCGGAACGGAAAGCGGGTCGAGCCTGCAGACGCGGATAAGACCATGATCGCCGATGGGGACGAGATCGCAGTATTCCCCCCGGTCTCCGGCGGCTAGGGTCCCGGGTGGCCCATGATCTCAGTCCAGTCCGAAGACGTCGATATCGGGAAGCTCATCGAGGGGGCGAAGCAGCGGGGCACAGGCGCCATCGTCCTCTTCGACGGGATCGTCCGGGACGACGACATCAGGGAGATGGAGCTCGAGGCGTACCGGGACGTCGCGCTCGCGGAGCTCGAACGGATCGCCGAAGAGGCGAAGAAGAACTTCGGTCTCCTCTCGGTGGACATCGTCCACCGGGTCGGCCGGCTCGCGGTCGGCGATAACATCCTCGTCATCCTCGTAGGCGCCGGGCACCGGAGGGAGGCGTACGAGGGATCCCGGTTCATCATCGAGGCCATCAAGGCGGGGGTCCCCATCTGGAAGAAGGAGATCAGCCGGGACGGGAGCAGCTGGGTGGAGGGAGACCGGGGTTGAGGATCTCCCTCTGTCCCTGCAAGAAGGCGTACCGGGAGGACACCCACCGGGTCATCTCCCCCGAGGAGACCCTCGCGCGGGTGGCGGAAAAGATCCCCGTGGCAGGGATCACCCGGGTAGCCGATATCACGAACCTGGACCGGGTCGGAATCCCGGTCTTCTCCTCCATCCGGCCCACGGCACAGGAGGGGGCGGTCTCCGTGTACAACGGCAAGGGGGCGACCCCGACCGAGGCGCGGGTCTCTGCGGTGATGGAGGGAATCGAGCGGTACTCGGGAGAGGTGCACGACCACCCGATCGCATACGGGACTTACCCGGAGATGGTCGCGAAGGGTGGGGCCATCGACCCGCGATCGCTGAACCTCCCCCGTGGGGCAGACCCCGATGGCCGGCTCCCCTGGGTCGAGGCATGGGACATCGTCGCTGACGAGGGTGCCATGGTGCCCGCCCATGCCGTCTTCCACCCCCTCCCCCGGGGGTTCCCGTCGCTCTTCCGGACGAACACGAACGGCCTTGCCTCGGGGAACACGAGGGAGGAGGCGGTCTTCCACGGCCTCGCCGAGATCGTCGAGCGGGACGCCTGGTCCCTTATCGAGGTGACGAAAAAGCCCGGCCCCCGGATCATCGATCCCCCGCAGGGCCTCCCCGCTGAGCTCCTGGCGAAATTCGCCGGTGCGAAGGTGGAGGTCATCGTCAGGGATATCACGAGCGACCTCGGCATCCCCACCTGTGCCGCGGTCGCGGACGACGCCCTCCTCCGGGACCCTCGGCTCCTCACCATCGGCATGGGGACCCACACCTCGGCCCGGATCGCCTTCCTCCGGGCCCTCACCGAGGTCGCCCAGAGCCGGCTCACCCAGATCCACGGTGCCCGGGAGGACACCACCACGGCCGACCTCCGCACCCGGATGGGATACGAGCGGGTGCGGCGGATGAACCGGTACTGGTTCGAGGCCGACGCAGAGGTCCCCTTCTCGGCCCTCCCATCCGCCGAGAACGACGACTTCCTGAAGGACATCGGCGGGATCGTCTCGGCACTCGGGAGGGCGGGCATGGACCGGGTGCTCGTCGCAGACCTCACGAGGGAGGAGATCGGCGTCCCCGTGGTCCGGGTCGTGGTCCCCGGCCTCGAG